>JBBQKV010000006.1:0-45065 GCA_038327245.1 Acidobacteriota bacterium | reverse complement strand
GACGTCATCGCGTTTCTCGCCAGCGAGCGGGCGAGCTACATCACCGGCGCCACCATCCAGGTGGACGGCGGCGTGATACAGAGTACGTTCTAGGACATGGCGAAGCTCAAGCTGCAGGTGGTCACGCCGACGCGGACGGTCGTCGATTCCGAGGCCGACTCGGTCGAGCTGCCCGGAGAGCTGGGCTACTTGGGGATCCTCCCGGGCCACACGCCACTCATCACGGTTCTGAAGACCGGCGTCCTCGCGTACAAGAACGGGTCGGCCGACCGCGCGCTCGCGATCGCCGCCGGATTCGCCGAAATCTCCAACGACGCCGTCACGGTGCTGGCCGACTCCGCGGAGGAGCCGGCGGAGGTGGACGTCCCGGCCGCCGAGCGCGATCGCGCGAAGGCGGAGGAGGAGCTGAAGACGGCGGGCCGCGAGAACCTGGACGAGGTGCGCCTGCGCCTCGAGCTTGCCCAGGCACGTCTGGACGTCGCGCGGCGCAAGTAGTTTCTCGACTGTGGCGGGTGCAGGGCCTCACGGCCCTGTCCCCGCGACTTGCTCTGACTGTGCCGGGTGCAGGCCCCTTCGGGACCTGTCCCCGGGACTTGCTACGATTGTCGCGGACCATGCTTCCGCGCCAGATTCCCGAAATTTCCGTCGTGATCCCCGCCCGCGATGAAGCGGACAACATTGGCCCTCTCCTCGCCGACGTCCGCGCCGCGCTGGACGGGCGGGTGGACTACGAGATCGTGGTCGTCGACGACGGGAGCGTCGATTCGACCCCGGCCCGGCTGCAGGAGGCCATCCGCGCGTTTCCACGCCTCCGCACGGTGCGGCACCGGACGCCGTCGGGGCAGAGCGCGTCGCTCTGGACGGGCGTGCGTCTCGCTCGGGCGCCGTGGATCGTGACGCTGGACGGGGACGGCCAGAACGATCCGGCCGACATTCCGGCGCTCCTCGAGGCCCGTGACGCGCGCCGGTCCGAGCGTCTTCTGCTGATCAACGGTTACCGCCGGTCCCGCCACGACACCTGGGTCAAGCGCGCCTCCTCGCGCATCGCCAACGCGGTGCGCGGGAGAGTGCTCGGCGACGGCACGCCCGACACCGGGTGCGGGCTGAAGCTCTTCTCGCGGGAAGCCTTCCTCGCGCTTCCCGAGTTCAACCACATGCACCGGTTCATCCCGGCGCTCGTGCGCCGAAGCGGCGGCGAGATCCTCTCGGTTCCGGTGCGCCATCGCGAGCGGGTCCACGGCCGGTCGCACTACGGCGTCCGGAATCGGCTCTGGACCGGGATCGTCGACATGCTCGGCGTCCTGTGGCTGCAGCGCCGCGCGACGAATCCGGAGCTCGCGAAGGCGGGGTCCGCATCCGCGTCCGACGAGGCGCATCTTCCGGCCGCGCGTGAGGAGGAACGTTGAAGATTCCCCCGTTCTGGCTGGTCGTCGGCTTCGTCGGACAGGCCCTCTTTTCGATGCGCTTCATCCTCCAGTGGATCCAGAGCGAGCGCGAGCGGAGGAGCGTGATCCCCGTCGCGTTCTGGTACTTCAGCGTCGCCGGAAGCGTCGTTCTCCTCGTCTACGCGATTCACCGCGCCGACCCGGTTTTCATCCTCGGACAGGCCGCGGGGATCGTGATCTACCTGCGCAACCTCTACCTGATCTCGCGCGAGCGGCAGGGAGGGGGCCCGAGCCCGCGTCCTCAGGGCGCATGACGCGGCGCCGCGCGACGCTCTTCGTCGTCGCGCTCTGGGCGGTCGGCGTCGCGGGAGGCCTGGCCGCGAGACCGGCCTGGCCGATCGACGAGACCCGCTACCTCGCGGTCGCGTGGGAGATGTGGTCGGGCGGCGACCTGCTCGTCCCGCACCTGAACGGAAATCCTTACAGCGACAAGCCGCCGCTCCTCTTCTGGCTGGTGGCCGCGGGGTGGCGGCTCTTCGGGGTCTCGGAGTGGTGGGCGAGGCTCGTCCCGTCTCTCTTTGCGCTCGGGAATCTGCTGCTCACGGCACGGCTCGCGCGGCGGCTCTGGCCGGACCGCGAGGACGTCGCCCACGCCGCGCCGCCCCTACTCCTGGCGACGTTTTTCTGGTCCTTCTTCTCCACCGTCTTTCTCTTCGACATGCTGCTCGTCTTCTTCGCGCTGGTCGCGGTGTCGGGCGCGGTCGCCGCGGCGCGCGGAGACGGCCGCGGGTGGATCGTCGTGTCGCTCGGGATCGCGTTGGGAATCCTCGCGAAAGGTCCCGCGATCCTGATCCCCGTCCTGCCGGTCGTTCTCGCCGGACCCGCCTGGTGGCGGGGAGTGCGCGCGGCCCGGTGGTATCCGCGCGCGGTCGCCGCGGTTCTCGCAGGACTCGCGCTCGCGCTCGCGTGGGCGCTGCCCGCGGCGCGCTCGGGAGGCCCCGCGTACAGCAACGCGATCCTCCTGAGCCAGACCGCGGGACGGCTCACCCGCTCGTTCGCTCATGCCCGCCCCCTGTGGTGGTACGTGCCTTTTCTGCCCCTCCTCGCGTTTCCGTGGATCCTCTGGCTGCCGGTGTGGCGCCGGTCTGGTCGCGCGCCAGCGCGCGACCCGGGTCTGCGCCTCTGCGCGATCTGGGCGGGCGTCGTGCTCCTCGTGTTCTCCCTGGTCAGCGGGAAGCAGATCTACTACCTCCTCGCGCTGATGCCGCCGGTCGCGCTGCTCGCGGCGCGACTGCTGCCCGTGCCGGAGACTTCCCCTCGGCGCCGGGATCTCGCGCTCGTCGCGGTCGCGTTCCTCCTCCTGGCCGCGGTGCTCGCGGGTGCGCCCGCGCTCGCCGACCCACTGCGGCTGCCCGGCTGGATCGCGTCACTCCCGCCGCTGGCCGGTTTCTTGCCTCTGGCGGGCGCGGTCGCGCTTTTCTTTCCCGCGCCGCGAACCCGCGCGGCCGCCCTGGAACGGATCGCCGCCGCTTCCGTCCTGACGCTTCTCGCGGTGTCGTGGGGCGTCGGTCGCGCGGCGGCGGGGAGCTACGACGTCTCCCGGATCGCGCGCTACCTGAGCAAACTCGAGAGCCAGGGCCATCCGGTCGCGCACGCCGGCCGCTATCACGGGGAGTACCAGTTCGCGGGCCGGCTTCGCCGGCCGCTCGAAGTCATCGAGCCGCCCGAAGTGGACGCGTGGCTGTCGCGCCACCCCGACGGATACGTCGTCGTCTACGCCAACCGTCTCGTTCCGAGGCCGGAGGACGAGCTCCGCCACGACTTCCGGGGCGGCACCGTCGCGGTGCGGCACGCCTCCGCGATAGGAAGCACTCCGCTAAAAAGCCCGGGCGACGGGGGACAGAAACCCTGAACTCGCGACCTGCATCTTTCCGCCCGCGGTCGCGCCCGGCCCCTTGAGCGCCCGACCCGGCTTCTTGCCGGTCATCCTTCCGTCGTCGATGACGAGGACGCCGTTGACCGCGACGTACCGGAATCCCTCGCTGTAACGGTTCGGCGCCTCGAACGTCGCGACGTCGCGCACCGTCTTCGGATCGAAGACGGCCAGGTCCGCCGGGAACCCGACCTTGAGCAGCCCGCGGTCGCGCAGGCCCGCGGCCTCGGCCGCGAACGAGGTCATCTTGCGGACCGCTTCCTCGAGGCGCAGGACTTTTTCGTCGCGCACATAGAGACCCAGGATGCGCGCGGCCGAACCCCAGCCGCGGGGATGGGAGCCCTCGTGCGAGAGCGGGCCGTCCGTCGCCTTGGCCGGCGAGTCCGTGCCGAAAGAGACGAGCGGGTGGGCGAGCGCGGTGCGGACGTCCTTCTCGTCCATGATCGAGATGATGCAGCTCGCGTTGGCGCGGTCGCCGATTACGATGTCGATGAGCGCGTCCCGTGGGTCCTTCTTTTCGTCCGCCGCGATCGCGGCAATGGTCTTGCCCTCGTACTTCTTCAGCGCGTCCGAGAGGACCGAGCCCACCATCACGCCCTCCGGGCCGCCGGCGCCGAGGTACTGGTTCTCCCAGTCGGCGGCCTCTCGGCCCATGTCCGTCTTCGCGCGCTCCCGGGTCGCGGGATCCGCGAGCCGCTTCAACAGCGCCTCGCGACCGCCCTCGCGAACCCAGGGCGGGAGGCACGCGTCCAACCCGTTCGAAGCCCGGTTGTAGGGGTACTGGTTCGCGCTGACGTCGAGTCCCTCGGCGCGCGCCGCCTCGATCTTCGCGAGGATGTCGGGCATCCGGCCCCAGTTCGGCTTGTACGCGGTCTTCAGGTGCCAGACCTGCGTGCGCACCTTCGCGTCCCGCGCGATCCGGAAGACTTCCTCCATCGAAGCGTCGATGCGGTTCGACTCCGACCGCTGGTGCGTGAAGTACGCGCCGCCGTAGTGCGCGGCGACCTCGGCGAGCGACGTGAGCTCCTCGGTCGTCGAGTAGATGTTGGGGATGTATTGGAGCGACGACGAGACCCCGAGCGCGCCCTCGCGCATCGCCTGGTCGAGGAGCGCCTTCATGGAGGCCATCTCCGCGGAGGTGACTGCCCTCTTCTCGGAGCCGACGACGTAGCTCCGCAGCCCGCCGGACCCCACGAAGGTCGCCATGTTGATGGCCGTTCCGCGTTTCTCGAGCGCCTGGAAGTAGCCCTCCAGGGTCTTCCAGTCCGGCGTGACGCCGTACTTCTTGTAGGTGTCACGCTCTTCGTCGATCAATCGCTGGTTCAAGGGCGCGATCGACACCCCCTCGCCGGTGACCTCCGTCGTGATCCCCTGCGTGATCTTCGACGCCGCGCGGCCGTCGACGAGGACGTTGTATTCCGACTGGCCCAGCAGGTCGATGAACCCGGGCGCGACGATGAGGCCGCGGGCGTCGATCCGGCGGCGGGCGGCGCGCCCCGCGAGGTTGCCGATCGCGGCGACGCGACCGTCGCGCACCGCGACGTCGGCCGTGAACCACGGCGCGCCGGTGCCATCCACGACGCGACCGCCCTCCAGGACGAAGTCGTCGGTAGGAGCGCCGGCGGGGGACAGAAGTGCGAGCGAGGGCAGGGCGAGGAGGGCTCCGAGCGCGAAAAGCTTATTCTTCATGCGGTCAAGTCTATGATCCCCGCCGATGGACGCGGCCGTATCGCCGGGAGCCGGAGCGCGAGCGGTCGACCTGCTCGAACGGCTCGTCGCCATTCCTTCGGTGACAGGCGCCGAGGACGAGGTCCTGGCGTTTCTGGAGCGGCGCTTCTCGGAAGGCGGGTGGACCGTCGAGTCCATGGAAGTTGCCCCCCGCCGGCGTAACCTCTTCGTCCGCCGCGGCCACCCGAGCGTCGTCTTGACGACGCACGCCGACACGGTTCCGCCGTTCTTTCCGCCACGCCGCGAGGGTGACGTGCTCGTCGGGCGGGGAGCGTGCGACGCGAAGGCGAGCCTCGCCGCGCAGGCCGTGGCGTTGGACGAGCTCGCGCGCGACGGCGCCGGCGAGGTCGGGCTCCTCGTCCTCGTCGGCGAGGAGCGCGGCTCCGATGGGGCGCTCGCGGCCAACCGCCGTCCGCACCTCGCGCGTTACCTGATCGGGGGCGAGCCGACCGGCAGCCGGTTCGTGGCCGGTTCGAAAGGGTGCCTCCGCATCGAGGTCGTGGCGCGCGGCATTTCCGGGCACTCTTCGCTGCCCGAGAGCGGGCGGTCGGCGGTGGAGCCCCTGCTCGATTTCCTGAACGACCTCCGCACGCTGCGGCTGCCGGATCATCCGGTCTTCGGCGGGACCACGATGAACATCGGCGTTCTTCAGGCCGGCACCGCGCCGAACGTGATCGCGGAGAGCGCGCGGGCCGAGGTCATCTTCCGGACGGGAGAATCGATCGAGACCCTGCTGGCGCACGTCCGTCCCATGGCGGAGGGCCGCGTCGAGCTGGCCGTGGGGTACCGATCGGACCCGGTCTCCTTCCGCTGCCCGAAGGGCGCGGCCGGCGAGGTCGTGTCGTTCGCGTGCGACCTGCCGCTCCTGCCGGCGTGGGGGGCGCCGATCCTCTTCGGACCCGGCTCGATCCGCGACGCGCACGGCGCCGAAGAGAAGGTGGAGCTGGCCGAAGTCGAGGCCGCCGTGGGCATCTACGCGGGGCTCGTCCGGCGCCTCCTGCAGGCGGGCGAGGCAACCCTCGAGCCCGCTTCGAGGTGACATTCTCGATGCCCCACCGTAGATTCACCGGATTGGAGAGCTCATGAGCCGTCGCCGCCCGGGCTGGTCGCTTCGAATCGCCGCCGCGCTCCTCCTGCTGTCCGCCGCGGCGCGCGGGGAGGACAGCCCGCGCATCTCCGTGCCTTACACGCAGTTCACGCTCCCCAACGGCCTCGACGTGATCCTCCACGAAGACCACAGCGTCCCGCTGGTCGCGGTCGACGCGTGGTACCACGTGGGCTCGTCGCGGGAGAAACCGGGACGCACCGGTTTTGCCCACCTCTTCGAGCACATCATGTTCGAGGGCTCCGGCCACGTGCCGGAGGGGGAGTTCGACAACTGGCTCGAGGCCGCGGGCGGCGACAACAACGGATCGACCGACACCGACCGCACGAACTACTGGGAGACCGTCCCCTCCAACGCGCTCGAGCTGGCGCTCTTCCTGGAATCCGACCGGATGGGATACCTCCTGAACGCGATGACTCCGAAGAAGGTCGACGGCCAGCGCGACGTGGTGAAGAACGAGCGGCGGCAGTCTTACGAGAACCGCCCGTACGGAATGGCGTCCCTGAAGCTCTCGGAGGAGCTCTTCCCGCCGAACCATCCGTATCACTGGCCGGTCATCGGCTCCATGGAAGACCTGTCGGCCGCGAGCTACGACGACGTCGTCCAGTTCTTCAAGAGCTGGTACGGGCCGAACAACACGACGCTCGTCGTCGCCGGGGACATCGATCCCGTCGAGGCGCGGCGGCTGGTCGAGAAGTGGTTCTCGGACGTGCCCCGCGGCGCCCCGGTGCCGCCGATCTCGGCGCCTCCGGCGGTGTTGACCGCGGAGAAGAGGGTCACGCTCGAAGACAAGGTCCAGCTGCCGCAGGTCACCATCGCGTGGCTGACCCCCGCCTACTTCCACCCCGGCGACGAGGCAATGGACGTTGTTGCGCGCGTTCTCGCCTCCGGCAAGAACTCGCGGCTCTATAAGCGGCTCGTGTATGACCTCCAGATCGCGCAGGACGTCTCCGCGGTTCAGAACTCCGGCGGACTGGGCTCGATGTTCCTCGTGACCGCGACGGCTCGGGAGGGCCACGGCCTCTCCGAGATCGAGAAGGTGATCACGGAAGAGATCACGAAGATCAAGAACGAGCCGCCCGCGAGGCGCGAGCTCGAACGCGCCGTCAACCAGATCGAATCCTTCTTCTACCGCGCGCTCGAGCGGGTCGGCGGATTCGGGGGAAAGGCCGATCGGCTGAACCTCTACGAGCTCTATACGGGCCGTCCCGACTACTTCGCCGAAGACCTCGCGCGCTACACGTCACTCGATTCCCGGGACCTGCAGTCGGCGGCGCGCGCGTATCTCAAGGACGACGCCCGGCTGGTGCTCTCGGTCGTTCCGACGGGCAAGAAGTCGCTGGCCGCGGAGAAGAAGCCATGAAGCGGGCAACGAGCTTCGCGGCGGCTCTCCTCGCGCTTCTGCTCGCGCACGCGCTTCCGGCCCAGACGGCGGCGGCGCGACCGGTCGCGAAGCCCGACCGCTCGAGGCCTCCGGCGCTCGGCCCGGTACGGGCGCTGAAGCTTCCCCCGGTGCAGAGGCTGCGTCTCTCGAACGGCATCCCGGTCCTGCTCGTGGAGCAGCACGAGGTGCCGGTCGTGCAGCTGAACGTCGTCGCGCGCGCGGGCGCCGGAGCGGATCCGCGCGACAAGCCGGGCCTCGCGAGCCTGACCGCGGACATGCTCGACGAGGGGGCCGGATCGCGCAGCGCGCTGCAGATCGCGGACGAGGTCGACTACCTGGGCGTCGACCTCGACACCGGGGCGGGCTGGGACCTGACCTCCGTGGGCCTCCACGCGACGCTGAAGAGATTCGCGGCCGCGCTGCCGATCTTCGCGGACGTTGCGTTGCGGCCGACGTTCCCGGCCGCGGAGCTCGAACGCGTCCGCAAGGATCGCCTGACCGAGCTTCTGCAGCTGCGGGACGAGCCGAGGGCAATCGCGTCCGTTGCGTTCGCCAGTGCCCTCTACGGCCGGGATCACCGCTACGGAACCGCCGTCATGGGTACCGAGAAGTCGGTCGGCGCGTTCTCGCGCGCGGATCTCGCGCTCTTCCACGAGCGGACGTTCACGCCGGCGAACTCGGCGATCATCGTGGTCGGAGACGTGACGGCGGCGGCCATCCAGCGCCAGCTCGAGGAGGCGTTCGGCAGCTGGAAGGCCGCGCCCGGAAGCGCGCCGGAGACCGTCCCCGCCGCGCCGCAGGTGACCTCGCGGGGGATCTGGATCGTCGACAAGCCCGGCGCGGCTCAGTCCGAAATCCGCATCGGGAGGATCGGGCCGCCCCGCTCGACCCGCGACTTCTTCGCGGTCTCCGTGATGAACACCATCCTGGGAGGATCGTTCACGTCCCGGCTCATGCAGAACCTGCGCGAGAAGCACGGGTACGCCTACGGCGCGAGCTCCCGTTTCGACTTCCGCCTTTCGACCGGACCGTTCCTCGCGGGCGCGGCCGTCCAGACCGACAAGACCGCGCCGGCGTTGGCCGAGTTCTTCCAGGAGCTCGAGGCGATCCGGAAGACCGTCACGGAAGCCGAGGTCGCGAAGGCCCGCAACTACGTGGCGCTGTCCTTTCCCTCGGAGGTGGAGACGACCGGAGACATCGCCTCCCGGCTCGCGGACCAGTTCGTCTACGACCTGCCGAACGACTGGCTCGACTCGTACGTGTCGCGGATCGGCGCGGTCACGCTCGAGGACGTCCGGAGGGTGGCGAACGAGTTCATCGACCCGGGGAAGGTTGCGGTCGTCATCGTCGGCGATCGGAGCAAGATCGAGGCAGAAGTGAAATTATTGAACCTCGGCCCGATCCGGATCCTGTCGGTGGACGAGGTCTTCGGGGTCGCGAAGTAGTAGGGCGCATGTCGAAAATAGTCAAAAGGACGCTCCTCGGCCTCGCCGGCGTCGGGCTGCTCGCGGCGATCGCCTTCCTCTGGGTGATCGGCCCGACGAACGTCTTCGGGATGCTGCGATACGACCAGCGGCGCGATGGGGACCTGCGCGTCGGCGTCCGCGCCCCCGACGTTTCGCTCGTCGCGCTCGACGGTCGGACGCCCGTCCGGATTGCTGATTCGATCGGCCGGCAGCCGCTCGTCATCGTCTTCGGCAGCTACACGTGACCCCCCTTCCGGCGCTCGGTCGAGCGCGTTGACCGGATGTACCGGCAGTACAGGGACCGCGTCCAGTTCCTCACGATCTACATCAAGGAGGCGCACCCCGAGGACGAGTGGCAGATGACCTCGAACGAGAACGAGAATGTCTGCTATCCCCAGCCGCGATCGCTGGCCGATCGCGTCGCGATCGCCAACGACTTCGCGAAGCGATTCCACTACGACGTGCCGCTCGCCGTGGACAGGATGGACAACGGCGCGAACCAGGTCTACGCCGGCTGGCCCGAGCGGTTCTACATCGTGGACGAGAAGGGAACGATCGTGTTCAAGGGGAGGCCGGGACCCTTCGGATTTCACCCCGAGGAGGTCGAGCAGTGGCTGGCGAAGAGGTTTCCGAAAACGTCGGGTGGCTGATCGTTCGAGGGCGCGAAGTCCCAGGCCAATCGTCCGGCGGCGGAAGGTAACAGTCTGAGCCTGGTGCTTCAGCTCCTGCTGTTCGGGGTTCTGGGCCTCCTCGTGATCTTTGTGGCCCGCCAGGCCCGGATGCTCGTCCGAGCCGACGTTGACAATTACTCCCGGCGTGCTGGTCGCGTGGCCGCAGCGGTCCTTCTGGGAACCGCTCTCGGCCTCGCCATGCATTACGATTCCGCGGCCAAGCGCGCCGCCGGCCGGGAGGCGTTCCTGCGGGCGCAGGCCGCTCGATTCGATCGCTTCATCGACAAGCCTCATTCGCTCGTGCCCGCGTTTGTAGCCGGCGCCCTGGTTGGAGTAACCGCGGCAGGCGTCTACGAGTTGATGGCGTGGTGCGTGTATCGGGTGGTTCGGCCCACGAAGAAGGAAAGCGCCGCCTGACATGCGCCGACGTCAGAAGTCCCAGACATGAACTTTGACCTCGATCTTTCCGCCCAGGCGCTCGCGAGAACGCCCGGTGCGTTGCAGGCTCTCCTGGACGGGCTCCCGGATTCCTGGACCCGGGGAGTCGAAGGCCCCGACACGTTCAGTCCCTTCGACGTCGTCGGTCACCTGATCGACGGAGAAGAGACGGACTGGATCCCCCGGGCCCGCATCATCCTGGCCGGGGGACCGAACCCGGCCTTCGAGCCCTACGACCGCTTCCGGCATCGCGCTCGAAACGCGGGCCGGACCCTCCGCTCACTCCTCGAGGAATTCGCCCAACTCCGCGGGGACAATCTTTTCGTGATGCGCTCCTGGGACCTGACTCCCGCAGCTCTCGAGCTGCCCGGCGTCCATCCCAGCCTGGGTCGCGTCACGCTCCGCCAGCTCCTGTCCGCCTGGGTGGTGCATGACCTGGGGCACCTCGCGCAGGTCGCTCGAGTCATGGCCAAGCAACTCCGTGACGAGGTGGGTCCCTGGGAACGCTTCCTGCCGGTGCTCACCGACCATGAGACGCCGCGTTCGTAACCGGCGCTGCCCGGCGAGGTTCCCGCCACTCTGATGCGTGACGTATCGGACGCCATCCGATCGGTGCGCGATGCGGTCGGCGCCCTTCTTCGGATTTCACCGGCCGCGGAACCCGGCAAGTTCAATCTCGCAATCGTGGGGACCACGTGGTGCGTCACTCCGGGTCGCGTCTTCGTAACGGCGCACCATGTCCTCAACGACAAGAATTCGCGCGACCCGACCCACCGGTTTCACGTTTTGAGCGCTCCCGGAAATGGCCACGCGCTTTTTCACTGGCCGGTGTCGCAGTTCCTCCTCGAGGACGCGACGCGAGATCTCGTGCTTCTCGAGGCGCCGGTCCCAGCCGACCGGAGAATCGAGGTTCCCGCCATTCCCATCGCGGTCACCGCACCGCGAGACGGAACGCCGGTGCTGACCTATGGGTGTCCGGCCCCCAAAATCGCGGCCGCCACCGTTTCGGAGCAGGGCGACCTGACGGCTATCCGGACGATCCTTTTCACCCACGCCAGCACCGGGATCGTCGCGGCGCAGTACAAGATGTCCCCCTCGACGGATCTTCTCTTCGAATTCAGCGTCGGATGGCATCACGGCGAGAGCGGAGGTCCCGTGCTCCGGCTCGAGCCGGAGGTGGCCGCATTTGCCGTCATGCAGCACTACCGCAACATCCAGGGCCCGCACGGCACAATGGCAGGTCCGCGGCGCGGCCTGGCGCTCGCTTCGATTCGCGACGACCTCGAGAGCGCCGGGGCATCTCTGGTCTGAGCCGAATTGCCTACGTCGCCGAGAAGCGATAAATGGGGGGCGGATGAGGAAGCTGGACGTCTTCAACAGCGTCACGCTGGATGGTTACTTCAGCGGCGCGGACGGCGACATGAGCTGGGCGCACAATGTCCCGCCGGACGCGGAGTTCCAGAGCTTCGTGGAAGAGAACGCAAAGGGTGGAGGCGAACTGCTGTTCGGAAGGTTGACCCACGACCTCATGGCGAGTTACTGGCCGAGTCCCGCTGCACTCGAGAGCAACCCGGTCGTAGCCGAGCGCATGAACGACCTGCCGAAGGTCGTGTTCTCCCGAACGCTGAAGCAGTCGCCGTGGAGCAATACGAAGGTGGTGAACGGAGATCCGGCGGCGCAAGTCCGGAAGATGAAGGAGTCGTCCGGCGAGGACATGGTGATCCTCGGGAGCGGGAGCATCGTCTCGCAACTGGCGCGGGCGGGCCTGATCGACGAATACCAGGTCGTGGTGATTCCGGTCGTCCTCGGCCGGGGGAAGACGATGTTCGACGGCATCCCGGAGAAGCTCAATCTCGAACTGATCAACACGCGGAAGTTTGGCAACGGGAACGTCTTCCTGCGCTACGAGCCGGCGGCGTGAGAGAAGACGTTTCCCACTGACCGGTACGAAAAGAACAGGAGGACGTCATGGGTCGTCGCGCGGAAGCACTGGCGGATCGCATCGAGCAAGGAGCCGCGGAACTGGCGGCCTTCGTCGACGGGCTCTCGGATGCCGAATGGCGGACGCCGACGTCCGGCGGCGGCAAGGACCGCCGTCCGGTCGGCGTGCTCGTGCACCACGTCGCCAACATGTACCCGATCGAGATCGACGTCGTGCGGGCGGTGGCGAGCGGCAAGGCAGTCACGGACGTCACGTGGGACGCGGTCGCCGAGATCAATGCCAAACATGCGACCGACCAGGCGGGGGTCACGAAAGCGGCCGCTATCGACCTGTTGCGCCGGAACAGCCGCGAGGCGGCCGCCGCGGTGCGCGCGCTCACGGATGAGGAGCTCGATCAGGCGGCGCCCTTTTCGCTCTCCTACGGAGCGCCCGTCACGTCGCAGTTCGTCATCGAGGACCACCCGCTCCGGCACGCCTGGCATCACCTGGCGCGCATCCGCAAGACGCTGGGCCGGTGACTACCGGGCGGACCGGGGTCCGGCGGACGCCACCGAGTTGTCCGTCCACTGACCGGGCCGGAGATTGAACGGACCTCCGCCGACCATGTCGGTCAGGGGCTCGAAGGTTCCGCGGCACGGGTTATGTCGTCCACTGCCTGGAAGCGGCCTTATGGGTCTTTGCTCGAACGGAAAGCTTCGCTGACGCGATTCTGGCGGCCGCCAACCTCGGCGACGACGCGGACACGACAGCCGCCGTGTGCGGTCAGGTGGCGGGGGCGCACTATGGCGAGTCAGGAATCCCATCGCACTGGCTGGAACAGCTGGCGCTTCGCTCGGAGATCACCCTGCTCGCTGATCGACTCGCCGTGAAAACGCGAGGAGGCAATGACGCGCGTCCCGGCTGAGGACGTTTCGCGGCCGATTTCCTCCATCGGCTTCGCACGAACGATCCGGGCCGGACTCTTGCAATCCGAGGAGGGGTGAACTCCCGCACCCCGATGAGTGTTCCTCTGCCGGTCATCCTGAACAAGTCCTCCGGAAGCGCGGAGGACCGGGAGGCGGAGGAACGCATGAACCAGGCCTTCGGTGAGGCCGGGGCGCGAGTGGATCTGAAGCGGGCGGAGAGCGGGGAAGACGTCGTCCGCCTCGCGCGGGAAGCCGCCTCCGGAAAGAGCGACATCGTGGTGGTGGGAGGCGGAGATGGAACCGTGGGCTCCGTCGCAGCCGTGCTTTCGGGCGGGACAAAGGTCATGGGCATCCTGCCGCTCGGAACGCTCAACCACTTCGCTAAGGACCTCGAGATCCCGCTCGACGTCGCGGAGGCGGCCCGCACGGTCGTGGACGGCCGAGTCGTGAAGGTGGACCTGGGAGAGGTCAACGGCCGGGTGTTCGTGAACAACTCGAGTCTCGGCCTCTATCCCCGCATCGTGCGGCACCGCGAGCAGCAGCAGCAGCGGCTGGAGCGCGGGAAGTGGCCCGCGTTCTTCTGGGCGACCCTCCGCGCCCTCCACCGCCACTCACAACTCGACGTCCTCCTGTCGGTGAACGGGCAGGAGGTCCGGCGCGGCACGCCGTTCGTTTTCGTCGGAAACAACGTTTACGAAATGTCCGGGTTCGACATAGGCAGCCGGCCACGCCTGGACGAAGGAGAGCTGTCCATCTACCTCGCCCCCGGAGCGCGTCCTCTCGACCTGGTGTTACTCGCCCTTCGCGCTCTTTTCGGGAGCCTCCGCTCCGCGAAAGACTTCGAGGCGCTCCGAGCGGCGGAGTTTCGAATCGAGACTCATGGAAAACAGGTGCGGGTCGCGACCGACGGCGAGGTCCGGATGCTCGATACTCCGCTACGTTACCGTTCGCTGCCCGGTGCTCTCCGGGTCGTCGTGCCCCGCGAAACGGAGGGCCGGAAGACGTCGTGAGGACGCTCCTCCACCTCTCCGACCTGCACTTCGGCCGGATCGATCCGGCAACGCTCGCGCCGCTCACGGCGACGGCGAAAGAGATCCGGCCCGACGTCGTCCTCGTCTCGGGAGACCTCACGCAGCGGGCGCGTCGGGGACAGTTCCTCGAGGCGCGCAATTTCCTCGCGGAGCTGCCCCAGCCGCAGATCGTCGTTCCCGGCAATCACGACGTGCCGCTGTACAACGTCGCGCTCCGCTTCGCCGACCCGCTCGCGAACTACCGGCGCTACATCACGGACGACCTCGAGCCCTTCTTCCGGGACGACGAGATCGCGGTCGCCGGCATCAACACCGCCCGCTCGCTGACCTTCAAGGGGGGCCGGATCAACGAACGACAGATTGCGCGGGTGCGGGAGCGCCTGTGCGCGCTGCCGGAGGAGGTCGCGCGCGTCATCGTGACCCACCACCCATTCGACCTCCCGGAGGGGCACCTGGAAACGGACCTCGTGGGACGGGCGCGGATGGCGATGGAGGCCTTCGTCGCCTGCGGCGCGGACGTGATCGCGTCGGGTCACCTGCACGTCTCACACACCGGCCACACCGCGATCCGGTACAAGCTGCCGGGCCGCTCGGCGCTCGTCGTGCAGGCGGGAACGGCGACGTCCACGCGCGAGAGGGGCGAGCCGAACTCCTTCAACGTCCTCGCGATCGAGCGGGAGCGCATTTCGGTGGAACGCCGGGTGTGGCGTGCCGCGGACCGCGCGTTCGTCCGCGGCGCAGTGGAAGTCTTCCGGCGGACTGCCGAGGGATGGGAACGTGCCACGCCGCCGGAGCCCGCAACCGAGGAGCCGCCGCCAACGCGACCCGTCGGATAGCCTATTGGAGCTGGGGTAACAGACGACGATTTGTGCGGCTGCGATTCTGGTGGAGCAATGGTGGAGACAATAAGCTTCGGGTAGGGGCTTCGCTCCACAGCGCGCGCCAGGGATCTCTCGTGGCGCGCGTTTTTAGAGAATGATCGCCATACACTCGAGACTTGGGAAAGCCGATAGATAGCTCAGGATTGTTTGCGCGGTGTGCGAGACAAGGCCGCTTTTACCATAGCAACGAATTTCGGCATTGGCGTGGATTTCGAAATGTACTCGAGCCCGCCGATCTTTCCCCTTCCAGCTTCCACTTCGCTCTCTTTTACCAGAGAGGTCAGGAAGATCACCGGTATATGTCTGGTGCTTGGATGTTCGGCCAGTAATGCGAGTGTGTCCACTCCGTCAAGGGACCGCATCATCAGGTCAAGAAGTATAAGATCGGGCTGCGCCGAGCCGGCCAGGTCGCAAGCCTTTCTGGCATCGGGAGTCGTCAAGACCTCATAACCCTCTTTCCTCAGAATCGCCGAGTAGAGCGTCAATAACCTCTCCTCATCGTCAACAATCAAGATCTTGGCCACGTCACTTCCTTTCACAGCCCATCCCGAACGCGATATCCGTTAACTCTGCTCTACGCCGTGCGCTGCAAATTCCAGCGCAGTGTTCAGCGTGTCCAGGAACTCGTTGATCGCGATTGGCTTGGTGAGATACCGGAAGAACCCGGCCTGCAGGCCCCTCTCGATGTCGTGCGGCATGGCATTGGCGCTGATGGCGACGACGGGAATGGCAGCCGTGACCGGGTCTTTGCGCAGGATTCCGAGGGCTTCGATGCCGCTGATGTCCGGAAGGTTTATGTCCATGAGGATCACCTCCGGCAGTTTCGTGCGCGCGAGCACGAGGCCCAGGGTTCCAGTCACCGCGCTCACGAGGCGCAGATCGGGGCGCCGCGCGACGATCTGCTGGACCAGTCTCAGGTTTGCCGGGTTGTCTTCCACGTACAGGACGAGTCGCTTCCGCGCGCCGCTCTCGACCGGCGCTTGCGTCGGGGCCGTGGGCTCGCCGGCTTCGAGCTCGAATTGCGGCTCGGCCGTGGTGATCAGGTCGAACCAGAAGACGCTCCCCACTCCGACGGTGCTTTCCACGCCGATGACGCCCCCCATCAGCTCGACCAGCTGCTTGGCCACCACGAGGCCGATGCCGCTGCCTTCCTGGCCGCCGGCCTCCTGGTCGAGACGGTTGAACGGCTGGAACAGCTCCGCCAGCTTTTCCGGAGCCAGGCCGCGACCCGTGTCCTTGATGCTGACACGGACGCGCCCCGGCGCTGCTGCCGTGTGAGCCACCTCGACCCTTCCCGCCTCGCGGTTGTACTTGAGCGCGTTGGACAGGAGGTTGATGAGAATCTGCTTCAACCGGGTCCGATCGGCATGGACGTAGCAGGGAATGTCGAACCGGGGAAAGCTCATCTGGATGCCGCGCTTTCGCGCCTGGCCTTCCATCATGCGCTGGCATTCGACCATAACCTCGGCGAGCGCGACCGGCTCCAGAGACATCTCCAGTTTCCCGGCCTCGATCTTCGCGAGATCGAGGATCTCGTTGATGAGCTTCAGCAGATGCCATCCCGCCTGGAGAATCTGGTCGATGCTCTCCTTCTGGCCGGGCGTCGGATCCGGGGAATCGGAATCCATCAACTGGGCGAACCCGAGGATCGCGTTGAGCGGCGAGCGGAGCTCATGGCTCATGCTCGAAAGAAATTCCGATTTCGATCGGTTGGCTCTTTCCGCCACGACCTTGGCGCTCTGCAGCTCGACGTTCTTCTCCTGGAGCACCTGATCGAGGCGCTTGCTCTCCGTGACGTCGCGCGCGGCGGCGAACACGCCCTGGAGCCGCCTGTTCCGATCGTAGAAGTTGGTCGCGTTGTAGGACACGACGGTCTCCTTGCCGTCCCGTGCGCGCGATGTGAGCTCGTAGTTGGTGACCTTACCTTCGGTCAGCACCTGCTTGATGCCGGCCTCGGCCCGCTCCGGGTCGGTGAAGTAGTCCTTGAACGGCGCGCCGATCAGCTCATCGCGCGTACAACCGGTGAGCGCCTCCATCTGCTTGTTGACGTCGGTAATGATGCCCTGCGGATCGGTGGTAATTAGCGCATCGATATTCGACTCGATGAGAGAGCGCGTGTAGAACTGCTGGTCGCGCAGGCGCTGATCGAGCCGCTTCTGGTCTGCTTCGACCTCCTTGCGCGCGGTATTGTCGGTGCCGATCAACAGGTAGCCGATGATTGCGTTCTGAGGGTCGCGCAGCGCCGTGACCGACACGACCGCCGGGAACCGGCTCCCGTCCTTGCGGATGTAGGTCAGCTCGTAGATGTCCTCGATCCCCCGCGAGGCCTTGAAGACCAGCGCCTCGAACCCCGGCGCGATCGGCGTCGCGAGCTCGGCGCTCAAGGTCTTCGCGCGCGCGATCACTTCCAGCGGATCGGAGATGTCGGCCGGGGTGATCTTGTCCAGAACTTCCGTCGCTGTGTAGCCGAGCATGCGCTCGGCGCCGACGTTGAAGATCTGGATGACGCCCTTGGCGTCCGTCGCGATGCTCGAAAAGTTAGCGCTGTTGAAAATCGCGTTCTGCAAGGCCCCCGCTCTGAGCAACGCCTCTTCGGCCTCCTTGCGCGCGGTATTGTCGGTGCCGATCAACAGGTAGCCGATGATTGCGTTCTGAGGGTCGCGCAGCGCCGTGACAGACACGACCGCCGGGAACCGGCTACCGTCCTTGCGGATGTAAGTCAGTTCGTAGATGTCCTCGATTCCGCGGGAGGCTTTGAAGACCAGGGCCTCGAACCCCGGCGCAATCGGGGTGGCGAGCTCGACGCTCAGTGTCTCGGCGCGCGCTATCACTTCCTGCGGATCAGAAATGTCGGCCGGGGTGATTTTGTCCAGCACTTCTGCGGCCGTGTAGCCGAGCATGCGCTCCGCGCCGACGTTGAAGATCTGGATGACGCCCTTCGCGTCTGTCGCGATACTCGAGAAGTTGGCACTGTTGAAAATCGCGCTCTGCAAGGCCCCCGCTCTAAGCAACGCCTCTTGCCGTCGGCCGTCGGTAACGACGTCTATGGGGCCAGCTACCGGATCGGTAGCCGCGATGTCGCGACTGCTCTGTTTTGTGGACATGGCTCACTCCGGGGAAGAAGCTGTCGATTATGACACTGACGAGAGCGTCGTGCGCGACAGCCGGCGCCTCCTCGGCAGCGTCGCGTGAGGACATTCAGCTCGCCTTGGAAACGCACGTCCAACCGTTCTATTGCTTCTCACTCCTTTACTTCCAGCAACCGCAGTTCCAGCAGAACCCGTCGGTTGGAATTTCGGCGCAGATGTCGGTGAATCCGGGGTAAACGCTGAATTCTTTTCGGCCGCCCGAGCGCGCCCGCAGTTGAAAGGAATTCAGCATTGACCCCGCCGCCCAGGCGGGACGACGTTCGTCCACGATAGACTTTTCAAACCGTGTCAGCAGGTGTTCCGGCTCGAAGCCGCTTCGGGGTGACGCAGCGACGCGACGCCTGGTGGCTGGAGATCCTGCCGGTCATCTTGCTCCTCGGGCTCTTCGGGATCTACGCCACCGCCCGCGCGCTCGAGGGCCGCTTCTTCGAGTGGGGACCCTACCTGTCGCCGTTCTACTCCCCGCTCATCGACCGCAAGCACGGCTGGTGGCCCCTCTCTCCGGCGCTCCTCATCCTCGGCGGGCCGCTCGGTTTCCGCGCCACCTGCTACTACTACCGGAAGGCGTACTACCGCGCCTTCTTCCTGGACCCGCCGGCCTGCGCGGTCGGCGAGTCGCGAAAGAGTTATCGCGGCGAGACCGCGTTCCCCTTCGTGCTCCAGAACCTCCACCGCTTCTTCCTCTACCTCGCGGTTCTCTTCCTCGGCTTCCTCTGGTATGACGCGATCCTGTCGTTCCGGTTCGATGGTCGGTTCGGTGTCGGGTTGGGCTCGCTGGTCCTGACCGCGAACATCGTCCTGCTCACGCTTTACACGCTGTCCTGCCACTCTCTCCGCCACCTGGCCGGCGGCGCGGTGGACTGCTTCTCTTGCTCCGCGTCGGGGCGCGCGCGCCACGGCGTCTGGCGCTTCCTGACCGGCCTGAACGAGCGCCACATGCTGTTCGCCTGGATGAGCCTCATTTCCGTGGGCCTGACCGACCTCTACGTGCGGGAGCTCGCCTGCGGCGCGATCCGCGACGTCCGGTTGTTCTAGAGGTGGCGCCGACCTACGAAACGTACGACCACGACGTTCTCGTCGTCGGTGCCGGCGGCGCCGGTCTGCGCGCCGCGATCGAAGCCCTCGCGCAGGGGGCGAGCGTCGGAGTCGTCTGCAAGTCCCTCCTCGGCAAAGCCCACACGGTCATGGCCGAGGGAGGCATCGCCGCGGCGATGGCGAACGTGGACCGCGGCGACGACTGGCGCACGCACTTCCGCGACACGATGAAGGGCGGCAAGTTTCTCAACAACTGGCGCATGGCACAGATCCACGCGCAGGAGTCGCCCGACCGCGTCCGGGAGCTCGAGCAGTGGGGCGCCCTCTTCGACCGCACCGCGGACGGCGACATCCTTCAGCGCGCCTTCGGGGGGCACTCGTTCAAGCGCCTCTGCCACGTGGGCGACCGCACGGGGCTCGAAATGATCCGCACTCTCCAGGACCGGGGCGTCCAGATGGGATTCCACGTTTACATGGAGTGCGCGGTGACGCGGCTCCTCAAGGACGGTGACCGGATCGCCGGGGCGGTGGCGTACTGGCGCGAGCAGGGCCGCTTCGTCGTTTTCCGGGCGAAGTCGGTGGTGCTCGCGACCGGCGGAATCGGCAAGGCGTGGCGCATCACGTCGAACTCGTGGGAGTACACGGGCGACGGGATGGCGCTCGCGTACGACGCGGGCGCGGAGTTGCTCGACATGGAGTTCGTGCAGTTCCACCCGACCGGGATGGTGTGGCCCCCCGGAGTCCAGGGAATCCTGGTCACCGAAGCGGTGCGCGGAGAGGGGGGCGTTCTCAAGAACCGGCTGGGGGAGAGGTTCATGGAGCGCTACGACCCCGACAAGATGGAGCTCTCGACGCGGGACGTCGTCGCGCGGGCGATCTACACGGAGGTGCGGGAAGGGCGCGGCACCGAGCACGGCGGCGCGTTCCTCGACATCTCCCAGAAGCCGGCGGAGTACGTGAAGCGCAAGCTCCCCAGCATGTACCACCAGTTTCTCGAGCTCGCCGACGTGGACATCACGAAGGGGCCGATGGAGGTCGGCCCGACGTGCCACTACATGATGGGAGGCATCCGCGTCGACGCGGAGACCGCGCAGACGACGGTTCCCGGGCTCTATGCGGCGGGCGAGGCCGCGGCCGGCCTCCACGGAGCGAACCGGCTGGGCGGCAACTCGCTGTCCGACCTGCTCGTCTTCGGCCGGCGCGCGGGACTCTCCGCGGCGGAGCACGCCAGCCGCGCTCCCGCGGCATCGGCCAACCCGGCGGAGATCGAAGACGCGGTCCGCGAGATGCTCGCGTTTTTCGAGCCGGCGGAGGGGGAGAGCCCGTACGCGGTCCACCGGGACCTCGCGGAATCGATGCAGAACATGGTCGGGATCTTCCGCAACGACGAGGACCTGCAGCTCGGCCTCGCGAAGATTCGCGAGCTCGCGGACCGCGCCTCGCGCGTGCGCGTGGAGGGGTCGCGGCTCTTCAATCCGGGATGGCATCTCGCGCGGGACCTGAAGTCGATGCTGACCGTCACCGAGGCGGTCGCCCGCTCCGCGCTCGTGCGGAAGGAGAGCCGGGGCGCGCACAGCCGCACCGATTTTCCGAAGACCGATCCGGAGTGGGCGCGCCGCAACAACATCACCCGGCGAGGGGGAGACGGCATGGAGGTGATGCAGCGGCCGGTCGCGGAGCCGCCGCCGGATCTGGCCGCCCTTCTCGCGGAGGGAGGATGATGGGACGATGGCCGACGCCGTCCTGAAGGTCTTTCGCGGGACCCGCGAATCAGGCGCCTTCGTGGACTACCGGGTTCCGGTCGCGCCCGGGATGGTCGTGCTCGACGCGCTGCACCACATCCAGGGCTACCTCGCGCCGGATCTCGCGGTGCGGTGGAACTGCAAGGCCGGCAAGTGCGGGTCGTGCTCCGCCGAGGTGAACGGCCGCCCGCGCCTGACCTGCAAGACGCGCATGGACTCTCTGCCGCTCGACTCGCCGGTGACCGTCGCCCCGATGAAGGCGTTCCCCGTGATCCGCGACCTCGTGACCGACGTGTCGTGGAACTACGAGGTCAACCGGAAGATCCCGCCGTTCTCCCCCCGGGCCGGCACCGACTGGAAGATGTATCAGGCTGACGTCGACCGGGTGCAGGAGTTCCGCAAGTGCATCGAGTGCTTCCTCTGCCAGAACGTCTGCCACGTTCTGCGGGACCACGACCGCAAAGCGGATTTCGGCGGGCCGCGCTTCTTCGTCCGGGTCGCGGCGCTCGAGATGCACCCGCTCGACGGGTTGTCCCGGACGAAGCTCCTGAAGGAGGAGCTCGGCCTGGGCTACTGCAACATCACCAAGTGCTGCACCGAGGTCTGTCCCGAGGACATCCACATCACGGATAACGCGATCATTCCGCTGAAGGAGCGCGTCGTGGACGACTTCTACGATCCGATCGCGAAACTGATTCGGACGGTGTTTCGATCTGACAGCTGACCGCTTTTAGCAGGAGGTCCCTCCATGACGTACCAGCTGAAGACGATCTCGACGGAAGCGATCCCGGAGGCCACCGCCAAGGCGGACTGGTACCGGCTGCTGAACGAACCGGGGGAGGCGGAATCGATCTGCCGGGACGTGCTCGCCGTGGACCAGGGAGATCAGACCGCGCTGCGGCTCCTGGGTCTCGCGATCACCGATCAGTTCACGGGCGCGGCATCGGATCGCCGGGCGGAGGCGGAGGCCACTTTTCAGAAACTCCAGGACCCTTACGAGCGGCTGTACTACGCCGGGATCGTTCGCGAGCGGTTCGCGAAGGCGCAGCTCTCCGCGGGGCGCCCGCCGCACACCCTGATCGTTCTTTTCGAGGACGCCCTCGAGTGGTTCGAGGAGGCCGAGAAGGTCCGGCCGCCCGGCAACGACGAATCGATCCTGCGCTGGAACCGCTGCGTGCGGATCCTGAAGACCCTCGCCGTGCCCGACCGCGACCGCGAGCACGCCCACTTCGAACCGGCGGACAGCCCGCCCCTGTAGTTGACACGGGGACAGGGCCTACGGCCCTGCACCCGTCTCCTAACCTGACCGCCCGTCGTCGTACAGCAGGAGGTCCGTCGAGAGCGGCGTGGCGCCGAGCTGCCGCAGCAGCGTCGTGATCTGGCCGCGGTGATAGGTGGCGTGGTTCACGACGTGCTGCAGCATGCGCCGGAGCGGATACGCGAAAGTTTCCCCTTTCAGGTTGACGTAGGAGAGGACCTCCCCGAGCCGCGCGGGATCGAGCGCATCCAGGAACCCGGTCTGCCCGCGCTCGAGGTCCCGCCACCGCGAACGGATCACCTCGATGTCCGGAAAATCGAGCGCGAACGGGAGAGACTGCGGCGAGTTACCCCGCCAACGCTCGAGCCAGATCCATTCCGCCCCGTACATGTGAGCCAGGGTTCCGCGAAGCGACGCGAAGCTGCCGCCGACCTCCTTCGTGAAGTCCCCGGAGGAGACGGTCGACGCGCCCTCGAGCGACCGTGCATTGGCCCAGCGGTTGTAGGCGTAAAGGTCCCGGATCGTCTCGAGGTCCATGGAATCCTCCGTTGATAGACTAATCGCCCATGCTGAAGGTCAGGGGAATGCGGGACGTTTCTCCGGGGAAGCGCGTCTTCGTCATCGAGGAAGACGGCGAGCCCGCTTCCTCCGACTCGATCGGCCGCGTCGCGGCGATCGCGCAGCGCCTCCTCCAGGAAAACGACCTTCCGGGCGAGTTCCACGTGTTCGAGGCGGGACTTCTCGGGCTGAACGTCCCGGAGAGTGATCGCACTTTTTTCCACGACGGCATCGTCTTCGCATCCCTGGACGCGGTCAACGACCCCGCCAGGAACCCCACGATCAGCCAGCTCGCCATCGGCAGCTGAGCCCGACCGGGCTCATCCCAGAAGGAGCTTCCCCCCCGCGACGACGAGGACCGCCGCGAGAACGCGCCGGATAGCGATCGGTACGAGACGCCGCGCTCCGAGCCACGAGCCGACGAGTCCACCCCCGAGCGCCACCGCGGTGAGCGGGAGCGCCGCCGGCGGAATGGTCCCTCCTCCGGCGAGATGTCCGGCGAGTCCCGCGGCGGAGTTGACGAGGATGAACACCGCGGAGGCGCCGGCGGTGCGCCTCGGATCCTCCCATCGCGCGAGGATGAGGAGAGGGGATAGGAAGATCCCGCCTCCGACGCCGGTGACGCCCGCGAGGAATCCGAAAAAGACTCCGATCGCGACGAGCGCCAATGCGGACGGCGCCGGCCGCAGAGCGTGCTCCGTCTGGCGGATGGCCAGGCGCACCGCGGCGAAGAGGAGGACGCCGCCGAGCAGGAGCCGGTGCGACTGCGTCGGCAGCGTCACCAGGCCGCCGGCGTAGGCTGCCGGCACGGACCCCGCGCAGATCGGCAGGAGCAGCCGCCAGGGGACGAGCGACGCGCCGGCGAAACGAGCGGTCCCCAGCCCGGCGACGCCCAGGTTCATCACCAGCGCCGCCGGTTTCATCACCGCGGCGGGCACGCCGAAGAGGGCCATCACGGCGAGATAGGCCGAAGCCCCGCCGTGACCGACCGAGGAGTAGAGCACGGCCGCCGCCGCGATCAGCGCCAGGAATGCGGCGAGCGGCCCGGTTTCGGAGGGCATCCGGCTCGAAGCATAAGACGTTCACGTCCGGTTCATCGGACTCGAAGGATGCTCGCATTCACGCCGCGTTCACCGCGGTCCCTCTAGTCTCCGAGGTCAAAAGGAGAAGTTGATGAAGATCGCCCGGCTCTCACTGATCGCATTCGTGCTCGCCATCGGTCTCGCGTCGGTATCCACCGCGAAGGGGAACCACGCGACGACGATGACGGGCACGGTTTCTTCCCTCGACCAGAGCGCGAAGACGTTTGGCCTGAAAACGACGGACGGAAAAACGACCCGGATTTCCTGGACCGCCGCGACGAAGGTGCGCGGCGGGTCGCTCAAGGACGGCGAGCGCGTCGACGTGAGCGTCTTCCCGAAAGACGGGAAGAACATCGCGACCTCAATTCGAGTCTCCCCGGCGAAGGTGGCGAAGGCCTCCTAGTGTTCTGTATCAGAAGTCAGTATAATATTGGTCATGGCATTGTTGAGGAGGCGCCATGGCCAACCGTCCCCGCCCGATAGTGCTGACTTTCACCGATCGCGGTGAGCTGGAGCGGCTGGAGAAAACGCCCTCGACACCGGCGGGCCTCTCGCGCCGGGCCCAGGCTGTGCTGCTGCTGGCCCAAGGACTCTCCGGGGTGGAGGTCGCACGGCGCATTGGTTACACGGTCGTGCAGGTCAGCCGCATCCGCGGCCGGTTCGCACAAGAGGGACTGCCCGGGTTGCTGGACCGGCCACGCCCCGGTCGGCCACCAGAGATCTCGGCTCGCAAGCGAGCCCGTGTCGTGGCTCTGACACTCCGACCACCCAGCCCCGGCACGACCCAGTGGACCACGCGCGACATGGCGCAACGCACGGGCCTCTCCCACAGCACTGTCCATCGAATCTGGAAGGCCCATGCGCTCCAGCCTCATCGCATCAGCACGTTCAAGTTCACCACCGATGCCCAGGCCGAGGAGAAGATCCACGACGTCGTCGGCCTCTACCTCAACCCGCCCACAAATGCCGTCGTGCTTTGCCTCGACGAAAAGACACAGATCCAAGCTCTGAGCCGCACTCAGCCGATGCTGCCGATCCGTCCAGGTCTGCCCGCACGGCAAACTCACGACTACCGCAGAAACGGGATCACCAGCCTCTTCGCCGCTCTCGAGATCGCGACCGGAAAGATCGTCGGCCACTGCTCGGAAACCCACAACGGCTCGGACTTTCTGAGTTTTCTCCGTCGTGTCAACCGGCTCTACCGCAGCAGAGAACTGCACATCGTCCTGGACAACTCTTCGACCCACTCCACCCCGGCCGTCCAGGCCTGGCTCGCCACACACCCACACGTCAGCCTTCACTTCACACCCAAAGGCGCTTCCTGGCTAAACATGGTCGAGGCGTGGTTCGGTGTCCTCACCCGAAAGTCCGTTCGCCGCGGCTCATTCGACTCCGTCTCCGCCCTCGTGCGTCACATCCAGTCCTTCATCGAAAACTGGAACGCCAACCCAAAACCCTTCGTCTGGACCAAAAACCCGGCCGACGTCATCCGCAAGGCGCTCCGTCATTAACATGACTTCGCGGACAGAACACTAGACCCGAGCCCCGCGTCCGCGGAGCACATCCCCCCTCCATGGCCGGAGCCCGGCGGCTCCGGCCACTTTTTTAGCGGCCGGCCCGAGGCCGGCCGGGAGAGAGTAAACGGCCGCGGTGCACCGTCCCATGGCGGAAACGCGGCGCTGCGGTAACTCGTTACTCAGCGGAAGGCTGAGACCCTTGTCATCCTGAGGAGCGCAGCGACGAAGGATCTCTCGAATATCAAGATCCTTCGCTTCGCTCAGGATGACAGCGGCGCGGCCGGCAGCACCACCCGGAAGATCGCGCCGCCGCCGGGACGATCTTCGACCTCCACGCGGCCTCCGTGCGTGCGCGCGACCTGGTCGACGATCGCCAGGCCCAGGCCCGAACCCTCGGGGTGGCGGCCGCGGGCCTCGTCCAGGCGCACGAAGCGCTCGAAGATGCGGGAGCGGTCCGCGGCGGGCACGCCCGGTCCGCGGTCGCGCACCTCCAGAAAAACCTCGGACCCACGGGTGCCGGAGGCCACTTCGACCGAGGTGCCCGCGTTCGTGTAGACGGCGGCGTTTGCGATCAGGTTCGTGGCCAGGCGGAAAAGGGCATCGGGATCCCCGCGCAGCGGCGCGCCGTTTTCGCGGAAGAGGTCGATCTGGACGTCCCGCAGGGCGGCCAGCCCGCGGGAGCCTTCCACCGACCGTTCCGCGATCGCGCCGAGGTCGACCGGCTCGCGAGGTGCCGCGGACGCCGCGTCGGCACGCGCGAGAAGCAGGAGATTCCCGGCCTCGCGGGCAAGCCCCTTCGCCGTGCGCTCGATCGTCTCGAGCGAGCGGCGCCGGTCTCCCGGCCCGCTCTCGGGCCGCAGCGCATCCTGGGCTTCCCCGAGGAGCACGGCGATCGGAGTCTTCAGCTCGTGGGCCGCGTCGGCGACCAGCCGGCGCTGCGCCTGGAATGCCCGCTCCAGCCGCTCCAGGAGAGAGTTGATGACGCCGGTCAGCCGGTGGAATTCCTCTCCGCCCGACGAAACCCGCACCCGCTTCGAAAGGTCGGACGCTTCCACCGAACCGGCCAGCCGCACGACCTCCTCGACCGGACGCAGGGCGCGATCGAGGACGAACGCGAGGATCGCGGCCGTGCCGAGGAAACCGACCGCGACCAGCCCGGCGAGCGCCTTGTCGAGTCGGGCGAGACCGCGGAGCGCCGGCTCGATCGAACGGAAAATCACGAGCGTGCCGCCGCTACCTTTGCCCCGGAGCCTCAGCACCTGGAACCGCGCAACGCGGCGCTGTCCGCTGTAGGGCTCGATCGCCGTGAAGGGTTCCTCGGACCTCCCGCGATAAGGCGCGAAGCTGAAGGTCTCGCTGGGACGCACGAGGTCGCCCGAGACCGCGAGCGGCCGGTCGCCGATGAAGAGGATCGCGGAGTGGTTCTGAAGGCGGAACTCGAACACGTTCGCCTCGAGGCCCTTTCCCAGCGCCTCCTGGTGCCCGAAGCCCTCCATCTCGAAGTCGGAGCCGACCGCGATCGCGAGAGTCCGCAACTCCTCGTCGATGTCGTGGAAAGTGCGCTGCCGCATCATCGTGCGGGCACCCACACCGAGCAACAGGAGCAGCACCCCCGAGAGAGCCGCGCCGCCGAGAGCGATCCGCGTGCGCGCTTTCCGCGGCCGGGGAAACGTCACGTCAGTCGGTATCCGACTCCGCGCACGGTCTCGATTCGCGAAGAAGATCCGCGGGCGTCCAGCTTCTTGCGAAGGCGGGCAATGAGGACGTCGATCGTGTTGCTCATCGGCTCCTCGCGCTCGCCCCAGGCCTGTTCCAGGATTTCCTCTCGCGAGAGAACGCTCCCGGCCCGGCGGAGGAGCGTCTCCAGAATCGTGAACTCGCGGGCCGTGAGCTCCAGCTCGCTCTCCCCCTGCCAGGCGGTGCGGCGTCCCGGATCGAGCCGGAGATCTCCCAAGACGATCTGCGAAGGCGCCCGCCGCTGGTTCCGTCTCAAGAGCGCGTGCGCGCGCGCCGCGAGAACGTCGAGGTCGAAGGGCTTGCCCAGGTAGTCGTCCGCGCCGTCGGAGAGTCCCTCGACCGTCGAAGAGGGATCGTCGAGGGCCGTCAACAAAAGTATCGACCGGCCGAAGCCTTGCTTCCGCGCCCGACGGCAGACGTCCAGGCCGTCGCCGTCGGGGAGACGCCGGTCGAGAACCAGGAGGTCGTACTCGTGGAGCGACAGCAACTCTTCGGCCTCCGAAACCCGGCCGGCTTCGTCGCAGGCCAGACCGGCGCGTGTTAACGTCCTCACGACCAGCGACCGGAGCCGCTGATCGTCTTCCACTACGAGCGCCCTCACTTGATCTTCCTTCTCACCCCGCCCTTCGTCGATGGATTCTAGATCGCGGCCCATGCGCGCGCGGGTCTTCGGCGCCGGGGTTCTGCTTCTGGACGTTCTCCTTTCGAGCGGGCTGGCCGCCGCCCGCGAGTCCGCCCCGCGGATCCGCCGAATCCGGATCGAGACCTCGAACGTCTTCGAGGACGCGGAGGCTTCGTTCCCGGCCCGGCTCGCCGACGCGATTCACGGCGTGACGCGGGCGGAGGTCATCCGCCGTGAGCTCCTCTTCGCCGAGGGGGACTGGCTCGATCCGGGGAAGGTGGCGGAGACCGAGAGGAACCTCCGGCTCCTGCAGGTGTTCCGGACCGTGACGATCACGGCGGTGCCGGTCGAGGGCGTCGAGGGCGAGGTCGACGTCGTCGTGCGCACGCACGATGCGTGGACCACGGAGTTGTCGGGCTCGCTGGGCCGGTCCGGCGGGCAGGGTCACTACGGAGTGTCGATCGAGGAGAAGAATCTCTTCGGGCTGGGCAAGAAGGTGTCGCTCGCCTTTTCGCAGCGGCCGGATCGCTCGACGCGCGAGATCCTGTATTCGGATCCGCAGTTCCTGGGCCGGCGCCTCGGGCTGGAGGTTTTGTACGACTCCAACAGCGACGGCGACCGGCGGCACTTCTCGCTCACGAACGGTTTCCGTTCCCTCGATTCGCCGGCCGGAGGCACGCTCCTCTACGACCAGGGGAGCCGCAAGACCCGTCTTTACGCGAACGGCAGCGAGGTTGCGCGATTCGGAATGGACACGCGTCTGTTCGAGCTGTCGGCGGGGCGCCGCCTTTCCCTGGAAGGGGACCGCCCCGTCGTGCGTCTCTTCGCCGGTTATCGCCGGCAGGAAGCCCGGTTCGGGTCGGTCGAGCGCGAGCCCGACGGCTTCGCCCTTCCGGACGAGCGGCGCTTCGGATTCTTCTTCGCCCGCGTCGAGCTCGACCGCCCCGAGTTCGTCGTCCAGCACGACGTGGGTTTCTTCCTCCGCGACGAGGACTTCGACCTGGGAGGTTCGCTTTCCTTCGAGCTCGGCTACTCCCCTTCGGTGCTGGGCGCCGAGGCCGCCGGCCGGGCGGCCGCCCAGTGGTCCCAGGGGCTCGTGCTTTCGCACGGGTTCCTGATCGGCTCGCTCGGCGCTCAGACACGCGCACGCGGGGGCTCGCTCCAAAATACGATCGTCGAGGGGGGGCTGCTCGGGGTGTGGAGGCCGTCGGACCGCTCGAGACAGACCGTCGTGGGCCGCGCGCTCGTGACGGTCGGAAACCGCCTCGACCGGGAGATCCAGATCGAGGCGGACGGCGCGAACGGCCTGCGCGCCTACCGACTTCACGCTTTCGCGGGGGACCGCCGGGTCGTCTTCAATCTCGAAGACCGGGTGCGGCTCACTCCCGAGCTTCTTCACCTGCTGGTGGTGGGGGCCGCGGCTTTCGTCGACGCCGGATATGCATGGCCGCGCGGAGCTCCCGTCCGCCTCTCGGATCTGCGCGTCGACGCGGGCGTGGGGCTCCGCCTGGGACTGCCGCGAGCCTCGCGGCATGCCCTCTTTCGATTCGACCTCGCGTACGCGCTGCGTCCGGATCTCCGCGACCGGCGCGGTTGGCTCGTTTCGTTCTCGAGCTCGCAGGCGTTCTGACCCCGGCCGCCTCCGCGGCGGGCGGCGCCGCGTCCGTCGAAAAGTGGTAGCCGCCCCTCCGATACATTTTGTCCGCCCCGTCGAAGTAGGCGATCGCGTCCTCGACGCCCGAACTCGTTTTCGCTTCTGCGGCTCCAGTCGGAACGAGAGTCTCCTTCTCCCGCTCATATCGGTAGACCGTCGCGGCGCGGTGCAGTCCGAGCGTCGCGAGGCTGTCTCCCTCCAGGAGAGCGATCTCGTTGTTGTGCGTCATCAGGGCGCGGCCTTCCGCCGGGTCGAGGTTCAGCACGTCCCGGCCGAAGAACTTCGATTTGTAGTCGGCGCCGAGCAGCCCGAGGATGGTCGGGGGAACGTCCATCGCGGAGGCGATCGTGTCTACGCGGACTCCCGAAGCCACGAGCTTCGGTCCGTAGAAGAGAATCGGGATCTCGTAGCTCGGCATGGGAATTTCGGCGGATCCGTAAACGCGCGGGCCGTGGTCTCCCATGAGGACGAACAGCGTGTCGTCGAAAAACGCGTGGCGGCGGGCGTCCGCCACGAAGCGGCCGAGGGCGAAGTCGGCGTAGCGGACGGCGTTCACGCGCCGCTTCTCGGCGGGGTCGGCGGCGATCCGGCCCGGCGGGTACAGAAAAGGGCGGTGGTTCGTGACCGTCAGGATGATCGTGTAGAAGGGGGCGCCGGTGGCGTGGATCGAATCCATCTCGGCCAGCGCCCGATCGAAGATTGCCTCGTCGCACACTCCCCACGCCGTCCGGAAAGTCCCCTTCGGAAAGTCGGCCTGTTCCACCACGCGCTCGACGCCGTTTGCCTTCATGTACCGGCCCATACCGTCGAAGATCGCGCGCCCGCCGTACACGAAGAGCGTTCGATATCCGCGCGCCCGAAGCAGCTCCGGAAGCGTGAAGAGGTCCCGGGACCGGTCGCGCCGGACGATCGAGATGCCGGGCAGCGGAGGCAGCGAAGCGGTCGTGGCCTCCAGCGCGCGGATGGTGCGGTTCCCGGTCGAGTAGGCATGGGTCAGGAGCGTGCCCTGCGGGATCAGCGCGTCGAGCTCCGGCGTCAGACTCCGTTTTTCGGGGTGGAACGTGCCGACGAACTCCGCGCCGAGGCTTTCCTCCAGAACGAGAACGACGTTGGACCGCCGGGTCGCGTGGAGCGGGCGGATGTGCCGCAAGGTGGAGCCGGGCGCGAACGAAGTGAGGTCCGTCGCGCGTTCGGCGAGGAGGCGGTGAAGCCGGCGGAAGTCGGCGTCCGTGCTGTTCGTCCGGTAGAGACCCTCGTACGGTGCATCCTGGCCGAGAAGGGCCAGCCAGAATGAACGGTATCCGTTTTCCGCGATTTCGTTCACGACCCGGTCCCCCGAGACCCGGGCGAAATCCGGGGGCGGGACAAACGTCACCAGCGCAAGGGCCACCGCGTATGCGATCGGAAAGGCCAGACGATTCTCGTAGCGTCCCGCCCTTCGCGGGCGGGCCAGGAGTTTTCGAAAGATCACGAAGGCGGCGGCGGACACGGCGGCAATACCGGCGAGTACGAGACCCGTGTGGTAGCTCTGCCAGATGTTTCCGAAGACCTCCGTCGGGAAGAGCAGGTAGTCCACGGCGACGAAGTTGAACCGCCCGTCGAACTCCTGGAAGAAGAAGTACTCCGCCGCGGCGACGAAGAGCGCGAAGCCGAACGCGGCCGCGAGACCCACCGCGAGCGCGCCGCGCACGCCGCCCCTCGCGAGCCACCGCCGCGGCAGGAGCGCGAGAAGAAGAACGAGGGGCGCCGTGAGCCAGAGGGCGGCCTGCAGATCGAGCAGGGCCCCGATGGCGACAGCCCGGGCGAGCTCCGCCGGGTGCGCCGAGTCCCCCGCGACCGGGCGGAACGCGAGCGCGATCCGGGTGACGAACGAGATCAGCCAGAACGTCGAGAGGGCGATCGCCACCGCGCGCCATCGGCTCGGCGGAGAGATCCCGTTCACCGCGGAAGTGCCCTGACCCATTCCGGCAACCCCATCCTCCTGCGTGACCCGTGAATGCGCAATGAGTGGGACGATACCCGAGCACTTCCCGGTCCGGCGGCGGGGATCCCGCCCGTCATCCGGTAGGATTCGGGCCGAATTCTCGGAGGAAAAGATGACAATCAGTCGGCGATCCCTTCTCGCGACCACGGGAGCGGCGGCGGCCGGCTCGCTTCTTTCGACGCGGGCGACGGCCGCGCAGTCCGGCGTGGACGGCTCGAAATCCGCGGCCCTCTACCTGGCGGAAGACGACGGACTCGCCCCGGCGACGTTCGACCGGCTGCCGCTCGAGTGGCACAAGGGCCGGCTCAAGCTCCTGCAGGACCACCTCCAGGACCGGGGGTACGCAGGAGTGCTCCTGACGGACCGCTGGAACATCATCTACTTCACGGGCCTGTTCCACACGACGACCGAGCGGCCGTTCTCGGTCTTCCTGCCGGCGGACAAGATCGCGACGGTCTGGTTCCATCCGGGCCTCGACCGCGATCTCGTGAAGAGCTGGTGGGCCACGGATACCGAGTCCTACTTCGACTTCCCTCACGCTGAAGGCGCCTTTCCCTACCTGGGAAAGGTCCAGCAGGGTGAGAAGGTGGACCTTTTCGAGTGGACGCTGAAGGGCTTGAAGAAGCGCGGCTACGACGGCAAGCGGATCGCGACCGACCGCGAACTGGGCACCCGCCAGCGGGAGACGGCTTCGAAGGTGTTCCGGAAGCCGACGGAGTTCGAGTCGATCGCCGACCACTGCGAAAAGATGCGGACGGTCAAAACGCCCGAGGAGCTCGCCCTCTGGCGGCGCGCGTACCGCGTCTTCGATGAGACCCATGCTTTCGCGCGCGACCTGCTCCTCGCGAAGGGGACGGACCTGACGGACTTCGAGCTCGGCATGGCCGCGACGGAGTTCGGCACGAACCTCCTGATGAAGGGCATCAAGCGCGACGGCGCGCCGCACAACGCCGTCGGCATCGAGCTCGAAGTCGGCGTCCGAGTCGGGCGCGGCACCGGGTATCCGCACCCCAACCAGTTCCACCACAACCGCATCCAGAAGGGTCAGGCGCTTCAGATCGCGGGGGGCGTCGGAATCGGCGGCTGCGGCGGCGAGCTGTATCGCGCGTTTCTCCTCGCTCCCTGGACCGACCACCAGAAGAAAGTCTGGACGGTCTCCCGCGACAGCTGCCTCATGCAGAAAGACCTCTCCCGGGAGGGACTCGCCTGCTCCACGGTGGCGTACCAGATCCTCCAGTTCCAGGTGAAGCAGGGGATGCAGAAATACATCTACCACCGCCCCGCGCACGGGATGGGAATGGAAGGCCACCAGCCGCCGTACCTCTCGCTCGGGGACTACACGATGCTCGAGCCGGGGATGATCTTCTCGGTCGAGCCCGGGCTCTACGATCCGGAGAACGGGTTCGGCGTCAACTTCAGCGACGGCTTCGCCGTGCAGGGCGGCGGAAAGCCTTCGCTCCAGATGTCGCGCCTGCCGTGGTCCGAGGACTGGTGCCTGGTGAAGCTGTAGGACCATGACGGACGACTCCGACGAGCCTCGGCCCATGCGTCGGGTGGGGGACCGCCGGAACCCGTCGGAGTCGCACGATCGGTCCGAGGTGGGACGGCTCCAAGGCCTTCTCGAAGTGACGCGGCTTCAGGGGCTTCTCGACGAGCGGTCACGGGCGCTGTCGAGCTCCAACGACGCGCTCGACCTGAGAGACGAGTTTCTCGCGATCGTGAGCCACGACCTGCGGAATCCGCTGAGCGCGATCGCTCTCAACACCCAGCTCCTCGAGCGGCTCGTTTCGAAGGGAGACCCCCGCCTCGCCCGGATCTCGCGGAGCCTCGCTTCGTCGATCACCCAGATGCAGCGGATCATTTCGGACCTTCTCGACCTGGCCGCGATCGAAGCGGGGAAGCTGTCGGTCCAGCTTCAGACGGGCGACGCCCGGAGTCCGATCGAAGAGGCCGTCGAAGCGTCGCGGTCGATCGCCGCGGGGAAGTCGATCGCGCTCGAGGCGGTCACCGGACCGGACGCGTTGCCCGCGCTTTTCGACCCGGGCCGCATCGCGCAGGTCCTGGAGAACCTGATCCACAACGCGTTGAAGTTCACTCCGAGCGGAGGCCGGATCTCGGTGGAAGGGCGGAGCGGAGACGACTTCGTGGAAATCCGGGTCCGGGACACGGGGCCGGGCATGGAGCCCGACGAAATCGGGGTGATTTTCGAACGCTATCGGCAGGTGGAAAAGAGGGGGCGGAAGGCGCTCGGGCTCGGGCTGTACATCTCCCGCTCGATCATCGAGTCGCACGGCGGCCGGATCCGGGCGGAAAGTGTCCCCGGGGAGGGAAGTACCTTTCTGCTTACCCTGCGGCGACCGTAGCGGTCATTCCCGCCTTCCGCGGGCAGATCCGTTCGAGAATGGCGGCGAGCTTCTCGAAGTTCAACGGCTTCCAGAGGAAACCCGCGACGCCCGGAAAGCGACTGCACAACCCGTCGTCGTTTGTGGTCACGACCACGACCGGAATGCGCGAGAGGCGTTCGTCTGCCATCTGGTTCGCGCGAAAAACCGATCCATTCATCACCGGCATGTCGCAGTCGAGCAGGACGACGCACGGCGTTCGCGACTTCTGGAGATACTCCAGAGCCTCGCGGCCGTTGGCGACCTCGGCATAGTCGAACCCTTCGAGCTCGAGCATTGCGCAGAGGGTCTCCCGCTGCTCGCGGTCGTCTTCCACCACCAGGATGGGGGTCGCCTGGCGGGGGGTCGGGGACACGGGACTGTCTTGGTTCAACTGGGGCCTCCAGAAACTGTCGAAGCAGGAAGCGAGCCATGAACCGCAACCTGCTGCATCACAAGGCTTCCGGGTGCAATCGGGCTCTGCAAGTAGGATCCTCCCTCACGTGACGCTTCCGCCCGGCACCCGTCTCGGCCCCTACGAAATCCGGGCACCCCTCGGCGCCGGAGGTATGGGTGAGGTTTACCGGGCGCGGGACGCCCGCCTCGATCGGGACGTCGCGGTGAAGGTCCTCTCGGATCTGCTCGCCGCCGATCCGGACGCGCTCGCGCGGTTCGAACGCGAGGCCAGGGCGGTTGCGGCGCTCTCCCATCCGAACATCCTGGCGATCCATGACGTCGGCACGCACGAGGGCGTGCACTACGCGGTGACCGAGCTCCTGGAAGGAAGAACGCTGCGCGAGCACCTCGAGGGAGGCGCGATCGGGCCACGCAAGGCGATCGACTACGCGCTGCAGGTGGTCGCGGGCCTCGCGGCTGCCCACGAGAGGGGAATCGTCCACCGGGACTTGAAGCCGGAGAACGTGTTCATCGTTCGCGACGGCCGCGTGAAGATTCTGGACTTCGGCCTGGCGCGCGTCGTGGAGCCGCCACGCGAAGGCGTGACGAGCGCTCCCACCGTTGCCGGAGGTACGAATCCGGGGACGGTCCTCGGAACGGTCGGATACATGTCGCCCGAGCAGGTACGCGGGCAACCGGCCGACCAGCGCTCCGACATTTTTTCTTTCGGAGCCGTCTTCTACGAAATGCTGGCCGGGCGCCGCGCTTTCCGGGCCGACTCCGCGGTCGAGACGATGAACGCGATCCTGACCGAAGAGCCGCCCGACTTCGGCGCCTCCGGGTCGCGAGTCGCGCCGCCCGGCCTGGACCGGATCGTCCGGAGGTGCCTGGAGAAGGATCCCGCCCACCGCTTTCAGAGCTCCCACGACCTCGGTTTCGCGATCGAAGCGATGTCGGGAGCGGCTCCGGAATCTTCGGAGCGGCGCCCGCTTGCGGCGGGGCCCGGGGAGGACGCCGCGGGAGGCCGGCGATCCATCGCCGTGCTGCTCTTCAAGGACCTGGCGCGGGATCCGGGCAACGCGCACCTCGGGCTGGGCCTGGCGGACGCCACGATCACCGAGCTCGCGACGGTGAAGTCTCTCCTCGTCCGCCCGACCGCGGCGATCCTGCGATACCAGGACCGCCCCGTCGACCCGCAGGTCGCGGGCCGGGAGCTGAACGTGGACGCGGTCGTGGACGCGAGCTTCCAGCGCTCGGGCTCCCGCCTCCGGGTCACGGTTCAGCTCGTCCGGACGTCCGACGGCCGATCGCTCTGGGGCTCGAAGATCGACACGTCGCTGGACGACATCTTCGAGATGCAGGACCAGGTCTCCCGAAAGATCGCGGAGGCCCTCGAAATCGAGCTGACGCCTTCGGAGGAGCGGCGGCTCGCCCGGACCGACCGTCCGCTCGGGGAGGCGTACGAGCTCTATCTGAAGGGGCGGGCGCACCTCTTTCGCAGCACCCTCGCGGACGTCAATTCGGCCATCGAACTCTTCGAGCAGGCGCGCGATATCGATCCCCGCTTCGCGCTCGCCTGGGCCGGTCTTTCGGTGGCCTACCTGCACATGTCGTTGATGTTCGAGCCGGAAGGCGACTGGCAGGCGCGCGCCGAAGAGGCCTGCGCGAAGGTCCGGTCGATCGACCCGCACCTTCCGGAGGGCCGGTACCTGCGAGGCGGTCTTCTGTGGAGTCCGCGCGGCGGGTTCGATCACGCCGGCGCGATCCGGGAGCTGCTCGCGGCGCTTTCCGGGCGGCCCGGCCTCTCCGAGGCGCACGGCCGGCTGGCCCTCGTTCTCGACCACGTCTCGAACTTCGAAGAGTCGCTTCGCGCGTCCGGCCAGGCCCTGGCGATCAACCCGCAGGACGGCTTCGCCACGGTGCACCTCGGTCTCACGAACTGGCATCTCGGGAGCTACGAGCGCGCACTCGCGTATTCCGAGATGGGAGCGCGCCTGTCACCATCCGCCTGGGTGTACCACCAGAGCGCACACATCCTGGTTCGCCTCGGCCGCCGGGAGGAAGCGGCCGCGCTGGTTGAAAGAACCGGCCGCCAGTTCCCGAACGACGTGCTGTTCTTCCCGGCGCGCGGCGTCCTCGCGGCCTCCGCGGGCGACGAGACCCGGGCGCGGCAGGAGATCCAGCTCACGATCCAGAACAAGAAATCGTTCCTCCACTACCACCATGCCCAGTACGACATCGCCTGCATCCACGCCCTGCTCGGAGAGAAGGACGAGGCTCTCCGCTGGCTGACGGACTCGGCGCACAACGGGTTTCCGTGCTACGGGTTCTTCGAGATCGATCCGCTGCTCGAATCGATCCGCGGGGACGAGCGGTTCCGCAAGCTGATGTCGGAGCTGCGCGAGGAGTGCGCCGGCTATCGGCGGCTCTACGACGAGCTGCGCGGTTCGCCGAGCGGCGCGTCCGCGATCCCTTCCTGAAGTCGTGGAGCTCCGGGGGCGGTCGGCCCGTCTTTCCGACTACTTCGGACTCGAGCGCAACGTCGTCGCGGTCGCGGTCGCCATGCTCCTCATGGGCCTCGGCGAGAACCTCTGGAAGAGCTTCCTCCCGAAATACCTGCAGGCGCTGGGAGCTCCGGTGCTCGCGGTCGGCCTCTTCGGCACGGTCCGCGACTTCCTCGACGGCGCGTACCAGTACCCGGGAGGGTGGATCGCGGACCGGTACGGCCGCAGGTCCGCGCTCGTGCTCTTCGTCTGCCTGGCGACGGTCGGCTACGTCATCTACGCGCTGGCGCCCACGTGGCCGTGGGTTCTGGGCGGCCTGGTCTTCGGCATGGCCTGGACGAGCATGGCGAGTCCCACGCTCTTCGCGGTCGTGGGGGACGCGCTTCCCCGAGAGCGGCGCGCCATCGGTTTCACGGTCCAGGCGACGCTGAAGCGCCTGCCGATCCTGGTCGCGCCGGCGCTGGGAGGCCTCGCGATCGCGGCGTACGGAGTCCGGAGCGGCATGCGGCTGGGTCTTGCGATCACGGTCGTGCTCGCCCTGGTGACCCTCGCGGTCGTCGCGAGGGTGCGCATCCCCCTCGTGCGCGAAACGACCCCGACTGGAATCCGCGGCGTCTGGCGGTCGCTGCCCTTACCCTTGAAGTGGCTCCTGGTGTCGGACATCTTCATCCGCACGTGCGAGGGGATGGTGGACGTGTTCCTCGTCATCTACGCGACGAGCATCCTGGGAGTCAGCGCGCCCCGCTACGGCGCGCTGATCGCGGTCGAGATGGCGACCGCGATCCTCGTCTATGTCCCGGCGTCGAAGATCGCGGATCGAGCCGGGAGAAAGCCCTTCGTGATCGCGACGTTCGTCTGCTTCGCGGCGTTCCCGCTGGCGGTCGTTCTTTCGAAGACCTTCCTCGGTCTCGTCGGCGCGTTCGTTCTCGGCGGTCTCCGCGAGGTCGGTGAGCCGGCCCGCAAGGCGATGATCGTGGACCTGTCCCGCTCCGACATTCGCGCGCGTTCCATCGGCCTGTACTACCTGGTCCGCAGCTCCGCGATCGCCCCGGCCGCGTTCGTCGGCGGCCTCCTCTGGAGGATTCAGCCGTCGGTGCCGTTCGTCGCAGCGGGAGCGGTGGGGCTGGCGGGCACGGTGCTTTTTGCGCTCACGGTCGAGGAGCGGCACGCGGCCTGACCCCGCGACGTCGCGACTACTCGAATACCCGGTTTCCCCGGCGGATCCACCCGGCCGCGTGCCGGCCGACCGGGTCGTGATGGGTCCAGTGGACGAGCCCGCCCCGCGGGTTCCAGACGTACTCGCCCCGGAACGACAGCTCGTCGCCGACCTGGAGCGGGGACACGCGGCCCGCGACGTCCACGGCGTGCGCCACGAGGACCGTGGTTCCGGAGTCGAGGCGGACGATGAAGCGCTGGTGCCGGCTGCCGGCTTCGTCGTCCGCGAGGATCCGCACGGCCCTTCCCCGGCCCTCGACCGGAACACCGCTCCGCCGGCTTTCGAAAGCCTGTTCGACCGACGAGCTGGCCGATGGGACCGCGCGTCCCGAAGTCGGGAAAGTTGGGGGAGGCGGGTGGGTCGCGCGCGCGAGGTACACGAGCGCGCCCACGAACAGGGCCGCCACCAGGGCAGCTCCGAGAAGCTTCCGCATCGCCGACGTCAGGAGGACACTCAGAACTCGACTTCGAACAGCACGCGAAAGAACGTGTTCTTCTCTCCGGCGAAGTTCTTGCCGCCTCCCGCTTTGATGTAGGCCTCGGGAGACAGCCGATACCAGACCTGGGGAATGACGACGCTTTCGTTCTCCATCAGGTAGTTCGTCACGCCGTACTCGACTCCGAGAGTGTGGAGGAGACCGCGGGGTCCACCTGGGCATCCAGCCAGTACTCCAGCTCGAGCTCCCGGGCGTCGAGCGTGACGAACACGAACGTGACGCCGAGATAGTCGTCTTTGTGGGCAAGAACCGCAGCCGGGAGAAGCCACAACGCCATTCCGAGGGCAAGCCCGAAGGAGATTCGACTGTTCTCGGAAGACGCTGTCATGGATTTTGCTGCGCCGGCATCGGGCCGCTGTATCGTGCGGCCGGAGAGAGGTGACCCATGATCCAGCGAACGATCGGCAGGGCCGCGGCAGTCTTTTTTCTCATCGCGTCGCCGGCGGCGCTCGCCCAGACCACCGTGCACACGGAGAGCAAGACGAAGCAGGCAGGTCCGGGACCCGACACTAAGGTCAAGAGCGAGCGCGTCGTCGGCACTGTGAAGGAGTATGAGGCCGGGAAGAAGATCAAAATCTCGGGCCCCCAGGACAAGGTCTTCTCCTTCGACCTGGACGGGGCCGTCCGCGTCGACGGCACCGTCACGGTCGGCCAGATGGCGCAGGTCGAGTGGACGAAGGAGAACGGTCGGGAGAGGGTCACGGTGATCGCTCCGTTCGGACTCGGAATCCGGTCTTCGACGGTGAAGGCGAAGCCGGCCGCGGGTCACGACATGCACATGAAGTCCGAGGTGCATACCCACCAGCCGGGGCCCGACGTTAAGACGAAGACCGAGGTCGTCGTCGGGACGGTCAAGGAGTACCAGGCCGGGAAGAAGATCAAGGTCACCGGGCCCAACGACAAGGACTACTCGTTCAACCTCGACGGCAACGTGACGATGAACGGACCCATCGCCGTCGGTCAGCGGGTCCGGGTCGAGTACACGAAGGGCGACATGGGTAACCATGTCACCGTTCTTTCGCTCGTGAAGGGGACGAAGACCCCGTAGAAGAGCGCCAGAGCCTCAGCGGGCGACGTCGGCCGAGAGCTCCGTGTTCGCCAGGCGCTCGGCCGCCCGCCGGAGCGTCGCTTCCTTCTTGGCGAAGTTGAATCGCACCCGCGTCCGGCCGCCGCCGCGCGCGTAGAAGCTGGAGCCGGGCACCGCGATGACCCCGGCTCGCCTCGCCAGGAACTCCACGAAGGCGCGGTCGTCGCGCCATCCGAGGGGGGCCGCGTCGGCCATCACGTAGTACGCCCCCTCCGGCGCGGTGAAGGCGAGTCCCGCGCGCTCCAGCCCGCGCAGCAGGATCTCGCGCCGCGCGGCGTACGAGCGCCGCAGCTCCTCGTAGTACGAGGCCGGGAGCGCGAGGGCCGTCCGACCCGCCTCCTGGAACGGAGTGGGAGCGCAGATCGTCAGGTAGTCGTGCGCCTTGCGGATTCGCGCCGTCAAAGCCGCCCCGGCGACCGCCCAGCCGACGCGCCAACCCGTGACCGCGTAGCTCTTCCCGAGGCCGGAGAGGGTGACCGTCCGGTCTTCCATCCCGGGAAGCGAGCCGAGCGAAACGTGCCGGTGGCCGTCGTACCAGATGTGCTCGTAGATCTCGTCGACGACCGCGATCACTCCGGATCGGGAACAGATGCGGGCGATCCCGGCGAGCTCGTCGCGCGTGAGGACGCGTCCCGAGGGATTTCCCGGCGTGTTCACGAGGAGCAGCCGCGTCCGGCGGTTGACCGCTTTTTCGACCGCTCCCAGGTCGAGGGCGTAATCCGGCTCGCGGAGCGGCACGAAGCGGGGCCGCACCCCCGCGAGCACGCACGCCGGCCGGGAGTTCTCGTACCACGGCTCGAAAACGATGGCTTCGTCGCCGGGGTCGGTCAGCGCGAGGATCGTGGCAACCGCCGCCTCCGAGACGCCGCAGGCAATGGTCACCTCGGTCTCGGGGTTCGGCCGCATGTCGTTCCAGCGGGCGTACTTCCGGGCCACCGCGCGGCGGAAGCCCTCCGATCCCCACGTGAAGGAATACTGGTGGTTCGCGGGCTGCGCGATCGCGCGGGTCAGGGCCGCGAGCACTTCCGGCGGCGGCTCGAAGTCCGGAAGGCCCTGCGCGAGGTTGATGCCGCCGACCTCGGCGCCGAACCGGCTCATCTCCCGGATCACCGATTCCCCGAACGCATCCGTTCGCCTCGCCAGCGGCGGCACGCGCCGCCGGACCGCGGCCCGCGCCCGCCGGGGAAGAGGAGACCGCTTCTTCCGCGCCATCGTTAGACTTCGCCCCAGTATCCCTTACGAAAGAGACTTGGGAAGACCACCCCCGATGACGACGACCCGCGGCTCCGGCTTGCACCGGACGCTCTCCCACGTCGAGTTCTTCACGTTCGGGTTCGGAACGATGGTGGGCGTCGGCTGGGTCGTTCTCATGGACGACTGGTTGAAGCGCGGAGGTCCCGGCGGAGCAGCTCTGGGATTCCTCGTCGGGGGCATCCTCCTCCTTCCGATCGCGCGGACCTACGGCCGGCTGGTGGCGCGTTTCCCGGACGCCGGCGGCGAGATCGCCTACGCCGAGCGCGTCTTCCCGCCGCCCGTCGCGTTCGGGGCCGCGTGGACGATGGTCCTTTCCTACGCGATCGTGTGTCCGTGGGAGGCCGTGGCGATCGGCAACCTGCTCTCGCGCGTGTTCCCGGGACTGAACTCCTTCCCGCTCTACGAGGTCGCCGGCCGCACCATCTTTGCGCCGCGGCTGGTTCTCGGAATCGTGCTCACGGCCGGCATCGTTGGGATCAACCTGCGGGGGGTGCGCCTCTCCGGGGTCTTCCAGGACTTCGCGACCTTCGGTCTTCTCGCGCTGTTCGCGCTCTTCGTCGCCCTTGCCTTCGCGCGCGGCACCGTGGCCAACGTCCCGCCCCTCTTCTCGCGTCCCGGGTCGGCCGGCGCGGCTCTCTCCATCCTCCTCGTGCTCCAGGTTGTCCCGTATTTCATGACCGGGTTCGAGTCGATCGGGAAAGAGTCCGAGGAAGCGCGACCCGGTTTTCCGCCGGAACGGTTCGGACGGGCGATCACGCTCGCCGAGGTAGTCGGATTTCTCTTCTACGCCGTGGTCGTCGTCGCGGTGGCCTGGATCTTTCCTTGGCGCGACCTCGTCGCGGGAGGCCTGGGAACCGAGGCGGCGTTCGCGCGCGCGTTCGGCTCACCCCTGCTCGCGCGCCTGGTCGTCTTCGCCGCCTTTCTGTCGCTGGTGAAAATCTTCAACGGCAACTTCGTCGCCGCCACCCGCATGCTGTACGGGATCGCGCGGCGGGGGCTCGTCCATCGCGGTCTGGCGCGGGTCGACTCGGGGAGCGGTGCGCCGCGCAACGCGATCCTCCTCATGGCCGCCCTGTCGGTCGCGGGAGCTCTCGCCGGCGACGCGCTCCTCGTGCCGATCTCGGAGGTGGGATCGCTCGCGGTCGGCGTGGGATGGTGCTCGAGCTGCGTCGCGTACCTCGCGATGGCGCCCAGCGGCGCCGGCTTCCGGCGGCCCGGAAGGCTCCTCGCCGCCATGGGCGCGGCCGTCGCCGGAGCGATCGTGCTGATGAAGGTCGTGCCGGCCGTGCCCGGGAGCTTCACGAGAGCGGAGTGGATCGCTTTCGGCGCCTGGTCGGCGCTGGGGTGGCTCTTCTGGATGACGAGGAGCCGGCGCTCCGTTCGCTGAACCGCAACGTGGCCCCGGAAGAGGACATCGGCGCGCTGGCACCCGATTGGCAGCAGAGGCTTCCGTGCGGGTCTCGAGCTTCCTCCGGATCGGGCGCGCCGGCATCCTGCTCGTCGCGCTCGGCGTGGCGATCGGGCCGCCGGCGCCGGCGGACGCGCAATCGCGCGCGCCGGTCGTGCGCGCCGCCCGTCCCCGCTTCAACCTGCTCGCGAACGCCGGCCTCTCGCGCGAGAGCGCCTCGGAGAATGCCCCTCTGCCGCAGTGGCTCTCGGTCTCGGGCGCCTCGAACACCGCGCCAATCGAGGTCGCGACCCCGATCCCGCACGATCTCCAGACCGGCGATGCCGTGGTGATCAAGGGCGTGCTCGGCAACACCGCCGCCAACGGCTGGTGGACGATCACCGTCCGCACCCCGATGACTTTCGCGCTCGACGGCTCCCTGGGAAACGGCCCGTACGGCGGCGGCGGTTCGGTCTTCCCGGCGGACGGCCAGCCGTCTCCGCCCGGGTCGTCGAACGAAGCGGGCGAGCTCGCGTGGACCCCCTGGTTCTCGGTGCCCGCCGCCATCCCCCCGAGCGAATTCTTCCGGTTCGACGGGGGACGGGCGACCGGCGAGATCTCCTCGTTTCCCCAGCTGCCGACGATGCCCGAGCCGACTCCCGTTACGAGCTTCGCCTCGCAGGAGATCGACGGATCGCTCTTCCACGCGGGAGAGCCCCTCTGCCTCTCGGTGGACGCGAAGGTGGCGGCGCCGGCGAGCGACCGCCAGACGCTCACGCTGATCGCGACGGCCGCGTTCAACGCGACCCGCGTTTATCGCGTCTCGTTTCCGGGCTCCCAGCTGACCGACCAGTACCGGCGCTTCAACCTCTGCTTCCTGCTCGATTCCAACGCCGCTCCGGACGGAGGAGTCCTGCGGGTCGAGTTCCTGAACGAGATGGGGCGCAATGCCCCGCCGCAGGCCATGTTCTGGACGCGGCCGATGCTCTCCGAGGGATTCGAACCGGCGCCCTTTACTGCGGCGATCGAGCCCGCGCCGCGCAGACACACGTTCTACTGATCGGATTGGAGAGCTTCTTGCTCTCTCGCGTGGCGTGGAGGAAAAAGTGAGACGAAACCGCTCGAATTCCGCGCTCCTGGTGATTGCCCTTCTCGCGCCGCTCGTCGCAGTGGCCTGCGGGACGACCTACTCTTCACCCCCTCCGGAAAACCCGCGCGGGGACCTGGAAGGCTACCGGTACGAGAGGATGCGGGTCCTGTCGGGGCGGCTCGTCAATCGCCTCCAGGCGACCCGGGAGGAGCTCCGGCAGAGTCGCAACCGCGAAGCGGACACGCCCCTCTTTTCGGACCTGGTCGACCGGGCGCGGCGCTTCCGTGACCGGATGGAGAACGCCGCGGATCCACCCCGGTACGTGCGCTCCGACGTCGGCGAGATCGACCGGCTGGCCCGCGAGTACGACTCCCAGACCCGCAGCGTTTCCGCCTCCACCCGGGCGGTCGAGAGCTGGACCGCCTCGCAGGACATCATCAACCGGATGCAGCGCCTCGTCTCCGGCGAGGACGTCGACATCCCCCCGGACGCAGAGGTCTCTCCGTATCCGGCGAATCCGCCGTATCCGTCCACTCCGACGTTTCCGACGGACCCGTCGTACGGGTCGGTCCTGTCCGGCAGTGCGCTCGAGGACGTCCACCGCACGGCCCACGAGCTGGTGGTGCGGGCGACTCTCGCGCGCGACAGCGCCGAGCGCGCCGGAACGCCGTACGGCGACTCCGACCGCCGGCTGCTCGCGGACCTCTCCTACTTCGCCTCGGGAGCGAAGGAGCTGGAGACGCGGACGAGCGCGAGCTCGGGCGTGGACCGCCGGGACGTGCGGCCCTTCGTCGAACGACTGACCGAAGATGCGCGCCGGCTCGACCTGTCCCTGCGGGGCTCGAGCGCGTTCTCCCGTTCCGCGAGCGACTGGGTCGAGGTCCTGCGGTTGCTGGAGAGGCTGACCGACCTGACGAGGTAGCGCCCGGTTTTCGCCGGCCCGGATGATAGAAGGAGCGCCGTGAAACGCATCGCGGCGGCGGCTCTCTTTCTCGGCTCGCTCCCGCTGCTCGGCCAGGCGGGCCTGCCGCTCGAGAAGGTGAAGCTTCCGCCCGGATTCGAGATCCGTCTCTACGCCCGCGTCCCGCAGGCCCGTTCGATGGCGCTCGGCCCGACTGGGACGCTCTTCGTGGGGACCCGCGAAGAGGGCAAGGTCTTTGCGGTCCGCGACGGATCCGGGCGGCCCGAGTCGGTGGTCGAGATCGCGCGGGGCCTGGACATGCCGAACGGCGTGGCGGTCCGCGACGGCGCGCTCTACATCGGCGAAGTTTCCCGCGTCACCCGCTACGACGGGATCGAGTCGCGCCTCGCGAACCCTCCAAAGCCCGTTCTCGTGCACGAGTTTCCGTCGGACCACCACCACGGCTGGAAGTTCATCGCGTTCGGACCCGACGGACTCCTGTACGTGCCGGTCGGGGCGCCCTGCAACATCTGCCAACCCGCCCCGATGTACGCCGCGATCCATCGGATGCGGCCGGACGGGTCGGGTTTCGAGACGTTCGCGCGCGGAATCCGCAACACCGTGGGTTTCGACTGGCAGCCCGGCACGAGAGATCTGTGGTTCACCGACAACGGCCGGGACATGCTCGGCGACGACGTCCCTCCGGACGAGCTCGATCGCGCGCCGAGGCCCGGAATGGACTTCGGTTACCCGACCTGTCACGGCAGGAGCATTTCGGACCCCGACCTGGGCCGGCGGCGGCCGTGCTCGGCGACGACCCCTCCGGCCGTGGAGCTCGGACCTCACGTCGCGGCGCTCGGCATGCGTTTCTCGACCGGCCGGAGCTTCCCGGAGAAATACCGCAGCGGGATCTTCATCGCGGAGCACGGTTCCTGGAACCGCTCCCACAAGATCGGTTACCGCGTGACGTTCGTTCCGCTGAAGAACGGCCAGCCCGCGGGCTACGAGACCTTCGCCGACGGATGGCTGCAGGGCGAGCGACCCTGGGGCCGCCCCGTCGACGTCCTGGTGATGCCGGACGGCTCGCTTCTCGTCTCCGACGACTACGCCGGCGCGATCTATCGGATCAGTTACCGGAACCCCTGA
>JBBQKV010000005.1:0-45711 GCA_038327245.1 Acidobacteriota bacterium | reverse complement strand
GTTCCACCCACTGGCCGGTCCCGTCCGGGCGGATCTCCTTCTTCCAGATCGGGGCATGCTCCTTGAGCCGCTCGATTGCCAGGCGGCACGCCGCGAACGCGGTCTCCCGGTGGGGCGCCGTCACGAGGATCGCGACCGAAGGCTCGCCGACGGAGAGTTTTCCTACGCGGTGGCAGATGCGCACCAGGGCCCCCGGCCACTCCTGCGAAACCGATGCAGCGACGTGCGCGAGCTCGGACTCCGCCATCTCTTCGTAGGCCTCATATTCGATCGCGACCGTCTCCTGGCCCTCGCTCTCGTTGCGGACGACTCCCACGAAAAGGCAGACGGCCCCGTCCGAGGGACGGGCCGCCCCGAGGAACGCGGCGAGGTCGATGGGCTCGTGGGTCAGGTGCATCAGCCGCCCGCGACCGGGGGAAGGTAGGCCACTTCGTCGCCGTCTTCGAGAGGGACGTCACCGGACTGGTAGAGCCGGTTCACCGCGGCCGGCGGCATTCCCGGGAAACGGGAGAACGCCGAAAACTCGCCCGAAAGAATGTCCCAGAGGTCGCAGACCCGGGTTCCCGGCGGGATCTCGCGGTCCTCCTCGGAACGGCCCGCGGCGTCTCGAAAGGACGCGAAGTAGAGGACTCGAACCCTCATCGTGCCGGAGTTTATCCTCCGGGCTCCCGCAATTTGACAGCTGACCGGCCGGTCAGTTACGGTGGTTACGAATGAACGGCCGGGTCCCGGAACGCGAGGAACAGCGGCGGCTGACGCTGTACAAGGCGGCCTTCCGGGAGGTCGCGGAGAAGGGCTTCGCGGACGTGACGCTGGACGACATCGCGCGGCGCGCCGGCGTCTCCAAGGGAATCACCCTCTACTACTTTTCCTCCAAGCAGGACCTCTTCCGGCGGCTGTTCGGGTGGCTGGTCGACTCGATCCACGCCCGCATGCGCGAGGCGGTGTCGGAGAGCTCCGACCCGCTCGACAAGATGCGGGCGCTCGTGGCGATCACCTTCCCCTCGCCCTCGAAGAACCGCGCGTTCTTCCGGACGTTCGTCGACTTCTGCGGCCTGGCCGCGCGCCGCGAGGGCTTCCGGGAAGTCACCGCCCGGTTCTACCGGGGTTGCCGGGAGATCGACGGGGCGATCATCGAGGAGGGAATGCGCCGCGGCATTTTCGCCCGCCGCGAGGCCGAATCCGCGGCCTCCACGGTGCGGGCGATTTTCGACGGGCTCATGATGCAGTGGCTGGCGGAGGAGGACCTCGAGAGCTCCTTTCCGGCGTACCGCGAGCGTTGCGAGCGCGAGCTCCTCGGATACCTCGTGGCAGAATCCGGCGCGTCATGAGCAGCGCCCCCTCGACCCGGTTTCCGAAGCGGATCCTCCTCGCCGCGCCGCGGGGGTTCTGCGCCGGAGTCGTGCGGGCGATCGACGTCGTCGATCTCGCGCTCGCGTGCGTCCTGCCGCCGCTCTACGTCCGCAAGGAGATCGTCCACAACCTGCACGTCGTGCGCGGCTTCGAGAAGCGCGGAGTCCGCTTCGTGGACGAGCTCTCGCAGGTCCCGGACGGGTCGACCGTCATCTTCTCCGCCCACGGGATCTCCCCGGCGGTGCGGGAGGAGGCCGCGCGCCGGGGGCTGCACGTGATCGACGCGACGTGCCCGCTGGTGACGAAGGTTCATCTGGAGGCGGTCCGCTTCGCGCGCCTGGGCTACCAGATCATCCTGATCGGGCACCCCGGCCACGAGGAGGTCGAGGGCACGATGGGGGAGGCGCTTGCGCGGATCGCGCTCGTCTCCTCGGTGGTCGAGGCCGAGGCCGTGGAAGTGGCGGACCCCGACCGCGTTGCCTACATCACGCAGACGACGCTCTCGATGGAGGACACGCGCCCGATCGTGGAGACGCTCCAGCGCCGCTTCCCCCGGATCGAGGGACCCGCGAAGGCCGACATCTGCTATGCGACCCAGAACCGCCAGCTCGCGGTGCGCGCGCTCGCGCGCCAGGCGCCGGTGATCCTGGTGATCGGTTCGAAGAACTCGTCCAACTCGAACCGGCTCGTCGAGGAGGCGTTGCTCGCGGGGTCGCGGGCTTACCTCGTCGATGATGCGTCCGGCGTCGACCCGGCCTGGTTCGCGGGAGCGGACACCGTCGGCGTCACGTCCGGAGCGTCCGCGCCGGAGTTTCTCGTCGATCAGATCGTCGCGGCCCTGAAGTCGCTGGGAGCGGAGCAGGTCGAAGATCTCGTGACGATCGAGGAGGACGTCCACTTCGCCCTCCCGGCCGAGCTCGTCGAGGCGCGATCCCGGCGCGGAGGCGTGGCGCTTCCGAGCCTGCCTGCCTAGAGGCCGATCCGCGTGCCTCCTCTGCGGCTCGAGGGAAAGGTCGCCCTCGTCACGGGCGCTTCGCGCGGAATCGGAGAGGCGATCTCCCGGCGCTTCGCCCGGGAGGGAGCGCTGGTCGCGCTCGCGGCGCGGGACGTGGACGCCTGCGGCCGCATCGCGCGGGAGATCGAGGCGTCCGGCGGGAAAGCGATGCCATTCCGGACCGACGTGACCGATGCCGGGTCGATCCGGGAAACCGTGGCGGCCGTGGTCTCAGCGTCGGGCCGGATCGACGTTCTCGTCAACAACGCGGGGGTGGGCGGTTTGACGCCGCTCACGGACCGGGACGACTTGCGGTGGGACGCGATCCTCGCGACGAACCTGACCGCGGTGTTCCGCGTGACCCGCGAGGTTCTGCCGCATCTGCCCGACGGCGCGCGGATCATCAACCTGTCTTCGGTCGTCGGGCGGTTCGGGGTCGCCGGCCTCGGCGCGTACTCCGCCACGAAGCACGGCGTGATCGGCCTGACGCGATCCTTCGCGCTCGAGCTCGCGCCGCGCGGCATCACGGTCAACGCGATGTGCCCCGGCTGGGTCGAGACGGACATGGGCCGCGCCGGCTGGACGGGCGTGGGAGAGCGCCAGGGCGGCGGCGAGGAAGAGGGGCGCCGGCTGGCCGCGAAGATGGCGCCGCTCGGCCGGATCATCGAGCCGGAGGAGGTCGCCGGGCTGGCGGCGTACCTGGCGTCGGACGACGCCCGCTCGATCACGGGACAGGCGATCGTGCTCGACGGCGGGCAGGTCATGCCCTAGGACGGGACACTGGACACGGGACACGGAACACGACACGGAGAGGTAAGCTGATGGCAAAAGAGGGGGGACTATGACGCGAGAAGAATTCTTAGACGCTCTCGACGCGCTCGTGGCCGAGAAGCATCTCCTGAAACATCCCTTCTACTGCCTGTGGAACCAGGGGAAGCTGACGCGCGACCACATCCGCGAGTACGCGATTTCCTACTACCCGCACGTCGCGGCCTTCCCGACCTACGTCTCCGGCGTGCACGCCGGCTGCGACGACCCGCAGGTCCGGAGCGAGCTCCTCGAAAACCTGATCGAGGAAGAGCGCGGCCCGGTCAACCATCCCGCCCTCTGGCGCCGGTTCGCGGCGGCCGTCGGAGCTGGCGAAGCGGACCTCTCCGCGCAGCCGCGGACCCCCGAGGTGGCCGACGCGATCGCGCAGTTCCGTTCGACGACCCGGGCCGGCTCCGTGGCGGAGGGCCTGGCCGCTCTCTACGCCTACGAGTCGCAGATCCCGGAGATCTCGCGCACGAAGCGCGAGGGCCTCGCGGCCTTCTACGGAATCGACGACCCCGAAGCCGTCCGCTTCTTCACGGTTCACGAGGAGGCCGACGTGTGGCACCGCCAGAGCGAGCGCGAGGCGCTCGGCCGCGTCGCAACGACCCCCGAGGATCGCGAGAGAGCGCTCGGTGCGGCGGACCGCTGCCTCGACGCGATCAATGGGATTCTCGACGGAGTGATGCGGGAGAACGGCCTCGCCGCCTGACGCCGGCGCGCGACCGATCGTCCTCGCGGGCGCCGGTCTCGCGCTCGTCGTCTTCCTGGCGTTCTGGCCGGTCGTCGCCGGAAATCGCTCCTTCTTTCACCACGACCTGCGTTCGGAGGTCGTTCCGCTCTGGCACGTCAGCGGGGCGGCCCTCCGTTCGGGCCACTGGCCCTTCTGGATCGACGGCGAGTACTGCGGCCATCCGGCTCTGCTCCGGCATGAGGTGGCGCTCCTCTATCCCCTGACGCCCCCGCTCGCGGCGAGCGACGCACCGGCCCACCGGCTCGCCGACCTCTTCTCGTTGTTTCATCTGTGGCTCGCGGGATTCGCGGCGTACCTGCTCGTACGGGACGTGACCTCCAGCCAACCCGCCGCGCTTTTCGGGGGAGTCGCCTGGATGCTCTCCGCGCGCGTCGTCCAGAGCGTTCTCTGGCCGAACGCGGTCGCCGTCTCTGCTCTGCTACCGCTGATCCTCCTGGGAATGATCCGCATCGGCCGGGGCCGCCGCAGGTCCGGCGTCCTCTTCGTCGCGATTGCCGGCGGCCTCGCGTTTCTCGCGTTCCGTCCCCAGGTCTTGATCGGTGCCGCGCCCGTGATCCTCGCGGTCGCGGTCGCCGCCATCGCGGGTGCGGCGCCGGGATCGCGCGGCCGTGTTCTGCGAGACCTGGCGGTCGCCGGATTGCTCGCGCTCGCGCTCGGGGCGCCCGCGCTCGCGCCCGCCGCGGCGCTCTACCCGCTGACGTCGCGCGCCGGCGGCCTCTCAAGCGCGGACCGCGACATCCGCCCGATCGCCTTCGACCGAGACCTCGACCAGGTCTTCCTGCCGGTGGACGGCGCCCCCCGGTGGCCGGAGGCCGCGGCGTATCCGGGGGTGCTCGCCGGTCTCCTCTTCGCCGCGGGCGTGGTCCTCGCCGCGCGCGGTTCGCCTGCTTTCCCCCGGGGCCTCTTCCTCGCGCTGGCGCTCGGCGGCGCCGTCGGGCTCGTCTTCGCGTTCGGTGAGCGCGGCCCGTATGGCCTTTTCGCGGGCCTCCCGGTCCTGCGCGATTTCCGCATCCCGGCGCGGTACCTCGTCTCCTGGTCGCTCGCGGTGGCGCTGGGTTCCGCGCTCGCCGCCGCCCACTTCATGGCGCGATCGGGGCGCGCCGCCGCGCTCGGCGCTGTGGCGGTCGCCCTGCTCGCCGCGGACCTGCTGTGGCACGCGCGGGTTGTCGCTGCCACGGCGCCGGCTGCGGTTTACGAGACACAGCCCGCGATCCTCGGGGCGGTGCGCGCGCGGCTGCCGGTCGACGAGGCCGGATTCCCGCGCCGGGTCTGGCCGCTGGCGGCCCCCGTCGACCTGCTGGCGTACCCGGACCCCGCGAAAGTCGCCGCCGCCCGCGACCTCGAGGCGCTGTCGTCCGGGATCGGGATGACCTGGGGTCTCGAGTCGGTCCTCGGTCACGGGCCCACGCTCTCCCGGAGCGACGTCCTCTTTCAGAAGGCGACGAGCCGCGCGGCGGAGGTGGGCGGCGTCGGGGTCTTCGTCCGGGCCGGTCCGTCGTCCCGCCCGGTCCTCTCGGATTTTACGGCGCTGCCGCGAGCGATCCTCGTGGCCGAGGCGGTCGCGATCCCGGCTTCGAACGCGGTCGCGGCGACGCTCGACCCGGCGTTCGATCCGCGGCAGGCCGCTCTGCTCGAGGCGAACGTCTCCCGCGCGCCCGATCCCGGCTGGGACGCCGGGAAGGCTTCGGTCCGGCTGGTGGCGAGAGAGTCCGGCCGGATCGAGCTCGACGCGAATGCCCCCGCGCCGGGGGTACTCGTTCTCTTCCAGTCCTTCGACCCCGGCTGGCGCGCGCGGATCGACGGGAGCGAGGCGCCGGTCTACCGCGCGGACGCCGCGTTCCTCGGCGTCCTGGCGCCCGCGGGCCGGCACCGTGTGCGGTTCGAATACCATCCCCGCGGATTGAAGGAAGGACTGGGAATCGGAGCGGCCGGCATCCTCGGTCTCGTGCTCGCGGGCATGAGGCTCGCGGCGGCGCCGCCGTGATCCGCGCGGTCCTCTTCGACGCCGGCGCGACCCTGGTCCGCCCGGACCCTCCGGTCGAAGCCGTGTACGCGCGCGAGTTCGCGGCGGACGGCGCGCAGTTCTCGGAGGAAGACCTCGCGCGGGCGCTCGCGCGCGCCTGGGGGGAGGTGAACGCCGCCGCTCCCGGCGCGGATCGTTACGGCGGCGTGCGCGGGGAGCCCCGGTTCTGGAACGAGTTCCTCGGCCGGGTCCGCTCGCTCTTAGACGGCGGCGCCGTGTCGCCGGAGGCTTTCGTCCGGCTCGCGACTCACTTCCGGAGCCCGGCGGCGTGGACGATCTACGACGACGTCGTCACGACGCTCGAAGAGCTCCGGCGGCGCGACCTGAAGCTCGCGATCGTCTCCAACTGGGACTCTCACCTGCCGAAGCTCCTGGCCGCGCTCGACCTCGAGCGATTCTTCCGGGTGGTTGCGGTCTCGGCCATCGAGGAGGTCGGCAAGCCCGATCCCGAAATCTTCCGCCGCGCCTGCGAACGCCTGCAGGTTTCCCCGACCGAAGCGCTTCACGTGGGCGATTCGTTGACCGAAGACTACGAGGGCGCGCGGGCAGCCGGACTTTCCGCCCTTCTGCTCGACCGGGGAGATCGACATCCCGACGTGCCCGAACGGATCCGAAACCTCGGCGAATTGTCGGAGCGACTCCCGTGATCCATCGCTTCGCCGAGGCGGAGCTCCCGGACCGAATCGAGGAGCCACCCTCTCCAGAACAGAGGCCTCCGGCGGAAGAGCCCGATTCGGAGCGCCCTCCCGCGAACGATCCTCCGCGGCCGAACGCGCCGTCTCCCTCGCGCGAACCGGGCACGCCCCCGGCCCGCCGGGATCCCCCGCCGGATGCGTCGTGACGGCGTTTGCTATCCTGCACGTAAGTTGAGCTTCCCCGAAGGGCTCTTCCGAACCAAGTCGCTCGACGAGCTGATCGCCGAGACCCAGCGGGGCGACAACCAGCTCCGCAAGGCGCTGGGTCCCGGGAACCTGATCGCCCTCGGGATCGGCGCCATCATTGGCGCCGGCATCTTCGCGACCATCGGAACGGCGACGGCGGGAGACATCCACCGCCCCGGCGCCGGCCCGGCTCTCATGCTCTCGTTCGTCCTGACCGCGGTCGTCTGCGGCTTCACCGCGCTCTGCTACGCGGAGTTCGCGTCGATGGTGCCGGTGGCGGGTTCCGCCTACACCTACTCCTACGCGACGCTGGGGGAGCTCATCGCCTGGATCATCGGCTGGGACCTGATCCTCGAGTACGCGATCGGCAACGTCGCGGTCGCGATCTCGTGGGCGAACTACTTCAACACCCTGATGGAAGGGTTGGGCGTCCACATACCCCGCTGGCTCACGATCGACTTCCAGACGGCGCACTCCAAGATGCCCGAGGTCGTCGCGGCCGCGCCGCACGTCTTCGGCGTCCCGATCGTCGTCAACATCCTCGCTTTCCTGATCGTCGCGCTGATCACGATCGTACTCGTGTGGGGGATCCGGGAGTCCGCGTCGTTCAACTTCTGGATGGTCGCGATCAAGCTCGTCGTCCTCGGCTTCTTCGTGTTCGTCAGCTTCCGGTACGTGAAGCCGGCCAACTGGACGCCCTTCGCGCCGAACGGCTTTTCGGGCATCGCGGCCGGAGCCGCGATCGTCTTCTTCGCCTACATCGGCTTCGACGCGGTCTCCACGACCGCGGAGGAAGCCCGCAACCCGAAGCGCGACATGCCGATCGGGATCATCGGGTCGCTCATCATCTGCACCGTCGTTTACATCCTCATCTCGGCGGTCTTCACCGGGATGATCCCGTATCCGGCTCTCCGGCAGACCCTGGCGACGGAGCAGGCCGAGCCGCTCACCCTCGCGATGAAGTTCGTCTCGATGCCGGGCTGGATGGTCGGCGTCGTCGCCTTCGGATCGGTGGTCGCGCACACCGCCGTGCTGCTCGTTTTCCAGCTCGGACAGCCGCGCATTTTCTTCGCCATGGCGCGCGACGGACTGCTTCCACCGGTCTTCGCGAAGGTTCACAAGAAGTTCCGCACGCCGCACGTGACGACGATCCTGACGGGGGTGGCGGTCGGGGTCACCGCCATGTTCACGACGCTCGACGAGATGGTGAACCTGACGAACATCGGGACGCTGTTCGCCTTCATCCTGATCTGCATCGGCATCGTCATCCTGCGGTTCAAGGATCCGGACCGCGAACGCCCCTTCCGGGTGCCCTTCGGCCCCGTCCTCCTCCCGGCGCTCGGAGTGCTCTCCTCGCTCGGGCTGATCTACTACCTCCCGCCGTCGTCCTGGTGGCGGTTCGTCGCCTGGCTCGGGGTCGGGGCCGTCATCTATGCGCTCTACGGCTACCGGCACAGCCGCCTGCGACGCGCCCGGAACCTCCCGCGGCCTCCGGACTTCAACCCGGCGTCGGGCCTGCCCCCCTCCGAGCTCTGAAGCCTTCGGGCCGGGCTCGGTTCTTGCCTAGGTCCCGAGCGGGCATGACGAATCCATGAGCTCCGGCCTGGGAAATCGGGCGCGGCTGGAAGAGCCGGAGGACCCGCCGCGGCGGGTCCGGATCGTGATCCCTTTTGCGACGATCGCGAAGCTCCTCGCCGCGGCGCTCTTCGTGTGGGTGGTTCTGAAGCTGTGGCTCCTGTTTCTCGTGCTGCTGGTGGCCGTGCTCATCGCCGTGACCCTCCATCCGGTGGTGGCGTGGCTGCAGCGCCGCGGCCTCTCCCGCGGCCTCGCGATAGCGGTCATGGGACTGACGCTTCTCGGGCTCATTCTCTCTTTCGCGGTCTTCGTGCTGCCGCCGCTCGTAGCGCAGCTGATCCGGCTGGCCGAGAACTTCCCGGCCTACCGCGAGCGCGTCGAGCAGCACATCCCGGCGAACCAGCCGTTCCTGAAGGAGATCGCGGGAGAGATCTTCGACCTTCCCTCGTCCCCGGGCATCCGGGCGTGGCTCAATCAGCCGCTCCTCTGGGGAAAGATCGCGGTCGGAGTCATCGCGCTCACGTTCTTCCTCTACGTCCTCGCGATGTATCTCCTGCTGGACGGCAAGCGCGTTTATGCGTGGCTCCTCGCCTACGTGCCCCGGCGCTTCCGGAAACGGATGGCCGACACGGTTCCGGAGGTCTCGGACGTCGTCTTCGCCTACGTCGGCGGGCAGCTCGTGACGTCGGTCCTCACGACGGTGGTCGCGTTCGGAATCCTCGTGGGCTTCGGGGTGCCCGGCGCGGTCCCGCTCGCGCTGCTCGCCGGGATCGTCGACGTCATTCCGATCGTCGGCGTCATCATCTCGACCGCGCCCGCGGTCCTGATGGCATTGACGGTGTCGCCCGTGGCCGGGGTAGGCGTCCTGCTCTTCTACGTCCTGTACCACATCGTCGAGAGCTACGTTCTCGTGCCGCGCATCTACGGTCGCCGCCTCCAGCTCTCGACGCTCGCCGTCCTGCTCGCCCTGATCGTCGGCGGAACCCTGCAGGGAATCGTGGGCGCGTTCCTCATTCTGCCGCTGGTCGCCGCATATCCGATCATCGAGCGGATCTGGCTGCACGACTACCTGTCGAGCGAGGTCATTCACGACCACACCGCGCTCGAGCGGGCGGCCGAGAGCGGAAGCGATCACGCCGTCGACGCGGTCCTCCAGGGTCAGAGGCACCGGGACGAGCGGACCGCCGAGGGCGTCGTGCTACCCTCGAACCGGAGGTGAAATTCATGTTCCGTCGGATCTTCCTCGTCACCGCGGCACTCTTCTTCGCGCACCTTCTTTCGGCCGAGATCACCACCCAGAAGTTCAACTGGTCGCCGACGAACGGCGTCCAGCGGCTCCGATTCGACTGGAACGAGGTCGCGATCTCCGAGATCCGCTTCGACCTCGGGGACACCTTCAAGCCCTTCCGGGTGTCGAGCGCCAAGGCCCTGGTGCGCGTGGACAACAACTCCGCCCGGGATCAGGAGGTCGGCGTGGCCCTCGCGATCTTCGACGCCGACGGGACGATGCTCGCCGCCGGAAGCGGGGGGATCAAGGTGGGCGATCTGGACAAGGGGGAGCGCGACTCTTTCACGGTCCGGTTCCCGTACGTCTATCGGAACCTGAAGAACGCGAGCTACTTCTACCTGACGGTCGAGACGAAGCCGACCGGAAAAACGAAGTGGCAGCCGAAACGGAGACCGACCGAGCTCCCGTCGCGGTAACCGCCGCGAGCCCCGGAACGTCGCGGCCCCCGTAACCGGTCAGCTCGACGTACGCCTTTCCGGCAACGGTCCGCCCGGCGCGCGTCCCCCGAACCCGGCACGCGCCCTCCCAGTAGGTCACCCCCGTCGAGGCGGACGTGTCGAGCTCCTGGTCGGCGAGGAGCGGCTCGACCGTCACGTCGATTTTCAGCGGCGCCACCGCGATCCGCCATGCCGCGGGATACCGAGCCCGCGAGCGCGGGGAAGTCCAGCGAGCCGACTCGGTCAGCGAGACGTCGCGCCACGCGACCGGAACTGCCGCGCCGCGCGGCGGAACGAACGTGCCCGAGGAGAACGGCGTGGCGCTCCCGTCCGGCTTCCGCATCCGATAGAGCATCAGCTCCGAAGCGTCGTCGAGCTGGACCGCGAACCAGTCCCACCCGGCGGCGCCCGTGGGAAGGACCCCCGACCCCCACTCGTGGTCGAACCACGCGGCGCCGGAGAGCGGTTCCCGGTGCGATCCGGTCGTGAGAGATCCGCGCGCGGTCAAACGCGTGATCGACACGTACCGGGAGAACTCGGCCGACCCCGCTCCCTTGCGCGAGACGCCGTTCTCCCCGTTGAGCACGGGCGGCTTCGCCGGCACGAGAAGAAGCTCGAGCCGTCCGACGCGGCCGGAGGCCTCGAGGAGATGGCTCCCGTCGGCCCCGACTTTCGCGGACCAGTCTTCGTTCGAGACGTCCAGGCCTCCTTCCGCCGCCGAGGCGATCCCCGGAAGCCCCAGGTGCGTCTTCTCCTCGTAGACGAACCGGCGGCGCGCGGCGTCGGTCCACGCGAAGTGCGCGAGGTGCACCTCGTGCACCCGGAAGAAGGTGAGCTGGAACCCGTAGGTCCGGCCGGCGCCGTCGGAAAGGTGCCCGGTGTAGTACCACCACTCGACGGGAACGTCGGGATGGGCCCCGTGGTCACGAGGAAACGCGAGCGGCCCGGGCGCGTTCGCGGGCAGAAGCATCGCGAGAAAGAGCGGGAGAAGTTTGTTCACGGTCGGAGCTACTCCTCGGCGAGACCGCCCGCGGGGTCCGCCGACGCGGCGATCCGTCCCGGGACGATGCCCGCGGCCAGGGCCGAGACGAGAACGAGCGCGATCGCGGCCGCGAGCCGGGCCACGGGGACGTCGAGGACGACGCTCCAGCCGAAGGACTGCGGGTTGATCACGCCGATCAGGAGAGCCGCAAAGGCGGCGCCCGCCAGGACCGCGGCGACGACCGCGACCGCGCCGGCCAGCGAGGCCTCCAGGAGAACGGCGGAGGCGATCTGGCGGCGCGACGCGCCGACCGCGCGCAGGAGGGCGAAAGAGCGGCGCCGTTCCACGGCCGACGCCAGGAGCGCGTTGGCGATGCCCAGGATCGCGATCGTAACCGCGATTCCCTCGAGCGCGCGCGTGACCGTGAAGGTCCGATCGAAGATTCGGAGCACCTGTGCGCGCAGCTCGCGGTTCGTCGTCACCTCCATCGGGAACTGCCCGCCGAGGCCGGCCAAGATTTTCCGGCGGAGCGCGTCGGGGGCAACGCCCGGCCGCGCGAGCACTCCCGCGCTCGACACGCGCGGATCGTCGAAGAGGCGGAGATAGAGCGCGCGGTCGAGAAGGACGGTTCCGCGGTCGTTCGAGAAGTCCCGGTAGACGCCCGCGATGCGGAACGAGCGCACGCCTCTCGCCGTCCGGACAGCGGCCCGATCGCCTCGCCCCGCTCCGAACCGGCGCGAATAGGGTTCCGAGACGAGCACTTCCCCGTTGCCGCGCGCGGTCCCGGCCACCCGGCGCGAGTCCCGGCCGTCCAGGAGTGGAGTCCCGCCGGCCCGGGCCAGCACGCGGAAGTCGCTCGCGCCGACCGTGAAAACGCGCCCGAGCGGGTCGGAGGCCTCGCGCACCCGGATGGGGTCCACCGCCGCGACTCCGGGAACCGCGGCGAGCGAGGGAAGTATGTCCGGCGAAAAGTCGCCGACGGCTCCGGCGGAAGATCGGACCCAGAGGTCGGCGCGCAGGCTGGACTCGACCCAGGTGCGGACCGTTTCGCGCATCGAAGCGACCGTCAGGATCATCGCGAGCGTCATTCCGAGAGCCATAGCGAGCGCGGTCACAGCGATGGAGTTGCGCGCGACGGAGCCGCCGAAGAAGCCGGAGGCGAGGCGGCCCGCCGGGCCGAAGAGGCGGCCGAACGCCCTCCGCGTCGCCGCCGCGGCCGCGCAGACGAGAATCGGCGAGGCGATCGCGAGCGTCGCGACGACCAGGGCGACCGCCGCGAAACCGAGGTACGGAAAACCTCCGACGGGTTTCGCCCGCGCCAGGATGGCCGCGATTGCGAGCGCCAGGGACGCGGCAAGCGCCCGGAGTCCGGTCCGCGGCCGCCGCGGCGAGCGGTCGCCGGAACCCGGCCGCATGGCGGGGGACGGAGGGACGCGCGTCGCCTGGACGGCCGGGATCAGCACCGCGAGAAACGTGGAGAGCGCCCCGACCGCCGCCGCGACGAGCGCCGGCTCTCGAAAGCCGGCGGCCGAGATTTTCGCGGTGGGTGAGTACACGCTCGAGATGGTTCCGGAGACGACCGCCAGCGCGGCCCGCGCGAGCGCGAATCCGCCGAAGCATCCGACCGCCGTCCCGGCGGCGCCGACCGCGAGGCCCTCCACCGTAAACGCTCCGAAGATCGAGCTGCGCGAGGTTCCGAGCGCCCGGAGGGTGGCGATCTCGGGCCGGCGGCGCAGGACCGAGATGGAGACGGCGTTGGCCACCAGGAACATTCCGACCAAGAGCGTCAGGGATCCGAGCGCGTTCAGGTTGAACCGGAAGGCCCGGGCGAGGCGCCCGGCGGTCTCGGCGGCGCGTCCGGCGGGCTCGACCCACAACCCCGGAGGGAGCCGCCGCGCGATCTCGCGGCGAACCGGCTCGAGCGGCACGCCGGGGTCGAGCGCAACGTCGACGCGGTCCACGAAACCCGTCTTTCCGAGGAGGCGTTCCGCCGTGAAGACGTCGGTCACGAGGACGTCCCCGCCCGACGCGCGCGCGAGGCCCGAGAGCTCCAGGAGACCGCCCACGGAGACCTCCACCCGCCGACCGCCGGCCACGAGGGAAATTCGCGAGCCCACGCCGAGCCGGTGGCGGTCAGCGAACGGGAGCGGCACGAGGACCGATCCGGAGGAGACGATTCGAACGCGCCCGGCGGCGGTGGTCGGCCCGACGAGCCGCATCTCCCGGACTCTTCCGTCATCCCCGGAGTCGGTTCCGAGGATGGCCACGACCTCGCGGCTGCCGTCCGCGAGGATCGCGCTGCCCGAAACGAGCGGGGCGATCGAGCCGATCCGCCAGAGGAACGAGAGCCGTCCGATTGCGTCGAGCGGAACCCCCCGGGCGCCCACGACGGCGAGGTCGCTCCTTCCGGCAACCGCCCGCGCGGAGACGCTAAACGACTCGGTCACGCTCCGGTTGGCGTGGTGGATCGCGGCGACAGCCGAGACTCCGACCGCGACCCCGACGATCGGGAGGAACGCCCGGATCGGCCGCCGCCGGGCGGGTCCCGTCACGAGCGCGCGCAGCACCATGCCGAACGACTTCATCGTGGCGCGGACACTTTTCCGTCGGCGAGCTCCACGATCCGGTCCGCCCGCCGCGCCGCGACCTCCGAGTGCGTGGCCAGGATCAGCGTGACGCCGCGCTCCCGACGGACCTCGTCCAGGAGGGAGAGGACCTCCTCGCCGTGTCGCGAGTCGAGGTTGCCGGTCGGCTCGTCGGCGAGCAGCAGCCGCGCGCCCGTGACGAGCCCCCGCGCGATCGCGGCGCGCTGCATCTCGCCGCCCGAGAGCTCCCCCGGATAGGCGTCGCGGCGACGAGCGAGGTCCACGCGGTCGAGGAGGTCCCTCGCCCGAGCCGCCGCGTCCCGTTTTCCGTCGAGTAGCCGGGGAAGCTCCACGTTTTCCCGGACGGTCAGGTGCGGCAGCAGGTTGAAGAACTGGAACACCACGCCGACTTCCCGCCGCCGGTAGAGGGTCAGCTCCCGTTCCGAGAGCGTCGCGACGTCGCGGCCTCCGACGCGGATCGATCCCGAGGTCGCGCGGTCGATTCCGGCTACGAGGTGCAGAAGAGTGGACTTGCCCCCGCCGGAGGGACCCACGACCGCGAGGAACTCGCCGGCGGCGATCGCGAGGTCGACCGAGTCGAGGGCGACGACCGGCTCCACCCCCGGATAAACCTTCGAGACCCCCTCGCACAGAACGGCGGGGGGCGGGGAAGGCGCCGCGCGGGCGTCCGGCGACGACACGAGCGGGAGGATATCGGATACTTGTCGAACTTGTCGGGAGTGTGGTCCCCCCTCCGGCGCGCCTGGCGCCAGCGCGCGCTCGTGTTCGCGCTCGCGCGGCGAGAGCTCACGGCGCGATATCGCGGCGGCGTGCTGGGGTTCTTCTGGTCGCTCCTGAACCCTCTGCTCCTCCTCCTCGTCTACGCCACGGTTTTCCGCCTCGTGTTCCAGCCCCGGTCCGACGTCCGTCCCTACGCCCTGTTTCTCTTCGCGGGCGTTCTCTGCTGGGGATTCGTCTCGTCCGCGCTTCTCGACGCGGCCGAGACGTTTCGCGCGAACGGACCGCTCCTGCGCAAAACGACTGTCTCGCCCGAGGTCTTCCCGGCGGCTGCGACCGGAGCGCGGCTCGCGCACCTCCTGCTCGCCCTGCCCGTTCTGGCGGCCGCGGTCCTGGTCGCGGCGGCGACCGGCAGCGTGCGCCCGAACCTGACGCTGCTGCAGCTTCCGTTCGTCCTCCTTCTCCTCGCGGCCATGGTCGGCGGGGTCGCGCTCCTCGTGTCGGTGCTCTCCGTCCACTTCGGGGACGTCCGGGACCTTCTCGCCAACCTGCTGACGCTCACGTTCTTCCTGACCCCGGTCCTCTATCCCCTCGACGCGGCGCCCTCGCGTTTGCGGGCGCTCCTGTGGTTGAACCCGTTCGCGCCTTTCTTCGTGGGGATTCACGAGAGCGCGTTCTTCTTCCGGACGATTCCGGCGGTCGCGTGGGCGGGGATGGTCGCCTGGACGGTCGTGGCGCTCGCCGCGGGATCCGCGGTCTTCGAGCGGCTGCGCGACTCGGTCGCGGAGGAAGCGTGACCGAGCCCGCGGTCGACGTCCGCTCGGTCACCAAGGTCTATCGCCGCTGGGGGAAAAAGCGGTCGATCGGGACCTTCAAGTCCGCGCTGCTCTCGGGGAGCCCGGGTCGCGCGCTGACGGCCGACGCCGGAGTTCCCGCGCTGACCGACGTCACGTTCCAGGTGGCTCCGGGGGAAGCCGTCGGCATCATCGGACCGAACGGCTCCGGCAAGTCCACGCTGCTGAAGCTCCTCGCCGGGATCCTCCAGCCGACTTCCGGCTCCCTGTCCGTGCGCGGCCGGCTGGCCGCGCTGCTCGAGCTCGGCGCCGGGTTTCACCCCGAGATCTCGGGCCGCGAGAACGTCGAGATCAGCGGGCTTCTGCTCGGGCTGACGCGGCGGCAGATCGCCGCCCGTTTCGACGAGATCGTCCGGTTCGCCGAGATCGAGGAGTTCCTGGACGCGCCGGTCAAGACCTACTCGTCGGGGATGGCGGTGCGTCTCGGATTTTCGATCGCCGCGCACTGCGACCCCGACGTTCTCCTCGTCGACGAGGTCCTCGCGGTGGGCGACGAAGCGTTCGCGAGGCGGTCTCTCGAGAAGTTCGCGGAGTTCGAGCGCGCCGGGAAGACGATCGTGCTCGTCTCGCACGACCTCGCGCTCGTCGGGGAGCGTTGCCGGCGCGCGCTCTGGCTGGACCGCGGCCGCCTCGCGGCGGACGGCCCGGCCGGAGAAACCGTCGCGCTCTACCGGGAACGCGTCGCGGTCCACGAATCGGAGCGCCGCGGCGAGCCGCCGGCGGCGTCGGTCGCGGGAACTTCGCCGCGTATCGGCTCGGGAGCGGCGACCCTCGCGAGCGTGCGGCTCCTCGACTCCACCGGGAAGCCGACGTCGCGAATCGCGTCCGGGTTGCCCGCCCGGCTGGAGATGGAGGTCGACGCCTCCTCGGCGCTTTCGGACTTCGTCTTCGGATTCGGGATCTCCACCGTCGCCGGCGCGACCGTCTTCGGCTCCAACACGGCGATCGACGGATTCGCCGCGGGCGAGCTCGGCGGAAAGGCGACGGTCGCCCTCGACCTGCCGTCGCTCGACCTGGCACCCGGCGTGTATTCCGTGGACGCCGCGATTCACGCCCGGGACGGGTCCCCTTACGATTACCGGAGGGACGTGCTCCGCTTCGAGGTCACGGCCGACCGCGGGTCGGCCGGAGTCTGGAGTCCCGACCGCCGGTGGAGCTTTGCCGGGGAGGTTCGATGGAAGTCCTGAAGGGCTCGCCCCCGGAGCCGCCGCGCCGTCAGCCCGGATTCTTCGACCTGGTCGTGAACCGACTCCAGGCGGTCGGCATCTCTCTCCTCGCGGGACTCCTCTTTTCCGCGGCGATCGTGGTCGTCTTCGGCCTTCTCGCGCGGGAGGTGTTCCTGACGGCGCGCGCCGGACCGCTCGATCGGGAGATCACGCTCTTCGTCCGGGGCCTCGAGTCGCCGTTTCGCAACAACCTCGCGATCCTCCTGACGTTCTTCGGAAGCCACCTCTTCCTCATAGCGGCCACGCTCGCCGTGGCGTTGCTCCTGCGCGCAAAGGGACACCCGACTTCCGCGCTCCTGTTCTTCTCGTCGGTCGCGGGGGGATTCGTGCTGAACGCGCTCCTCAAGATCTCGTTCCAGCGGGCCCGGCCGGACCTGTGGCCCGCGCTCGTGTCCGAGCACACCTACAGCTTCCCGAGCGGTCACGCCGCGATGAGCACCGTCTTCTACGGCGGCCTCGCCGCCGTCGTCTTTCACCTGACCGACCGGCGCCTGCCCCGGATCCTGGCCGTGACTCTCGCGCTGATCGCCATCCTGACGATCATGGGCACGCGGGTCTATCTCGGCGTCCACTGGACCACCGACGTCGTCGCGGGCTTCGTGGTGGGCATCTTCTGGGTCGTGGTCTCGGCGATCGCGACCGAGATCGTGTACCGGCGGGTCCCGAACGCGCGGCCGGTACGCCGGCCCCGCCGCGGAGCGCCGAAGGTGGGCTACTCCTGAGCCGCCGCCAGCAACTCCTCCTGGTCGCGGGCTTTCTCGCCGCGGGCGCCGTGCGGCTCGCGTGGCTCGGAGCGTTCCACGACAACTGGGACATGGGAACGTACCGGCAGTTCGTGGAGGCCGCGCCCCGCGGCGGGGCGCTCTACAGTGAAGCGCCGTATCACTACTCCCCGCTGTGGGCCTTCGTCGTCCTCGGCGTCTCGAATGCGGCGGCGTCGATCGGCGTCTCCTTCGAAAAGGCGGTGGGTGCCCTCCTCCTGCTCACGGACGCCGGGACCGCGTACGTTCTCTTTCGGATCGCCCGGGATCGGCTGGGCCGAGGCACACAGCTCGCGGCCGGAACAGCGCTGATCTTCTTCGCGAACCCGGCGTCGGTTTTCGTAACGGGCTTCCACGTGCAGTGGGACAACGTGGCGATCCTTTTTCTGCTGATTGCCGTGTGGCTCGCCGGCCGGGAGCCGCACCGGCGGACGGGGACGTCTCTGGCGCTGGCGGCGTCCCTGCTCGTCAAGCAGGTGACGTTTTTCCATCCCCTCGCCTTCGCCCGCGGCGGGTCGGGGCGCTCCCGGTGGTTTTCCCGGGAGGTGCTCCTTCCGTACGGCCTGTTCTTCGCGTCCCTGCTCCCCTACTGGGGCTCGCGGGGTGCCGTCCTCGAGAATGTCTTCCGCTATCGCAGCCTGTCCGAAGACTACGGGACTGCAATGCTGCGAAAGCTTCCGGGAGTTCCGGAGTGGGCGCCGATGGCAATCTTCGCTCTCGCGACCCTCGCGGCGCTCTTTGCCTTCCGGCGGATGGAGATCGGTCGCGCGTGTCTTCTTCTCTTCCTCGTGCTCCTCATCTTCGTCCCCGGCGTCGTCGAGTACTACTTCGTCTGGCCGATCGCGCTCGGGGCTCTCTACGGCGGCGCGGGTTATGCTGTCTTTACCCTAGTCGTCTCGGCGTTCTTCCTCGGCTCTCCGGACGGTCTCGGCCTTCCGATCCCGCACCTCCCGGGCTGGCACGGGGTCTGGTGGAGCACGGTGTTCTGGCTGCTGTGGGAATTGCGAAGAGTGCGTAGTCCGAAGTCCGAAGTCCGAAGTCGCGTGTGAGCGAAGTCCCTGGTCTCGCGAGGGACCCGTTTCGGCCGAGGGTCCGGGCCGAGCTGCTGCTCGTCGCGGCGGCCGTCGCGGGCTCGTTCCTCGTGTACGCGCCATTCGCCGGCCGGATGGCCGACGTCTACCGCTTCTGGGACGGGCCGGACTACCTGACCGTGGCGCGGACGCTGTACGACGTCCGCCCGGACAACCCGCTGCTCGCCTACGTCCACACGCCGACGTACTTCCTGGTGCACCTGCCGGTTTACCCGCTGCTCGTGCGGGCGTTCTCCTTCGTCGGATACCTGCCCGCTCTTCTCCTCGTGTCGGTCCTGGCGACCTGCGTCGCGACGATTCTTTTCTATCGCCTGTGCCGCGACGTGTGGAAGCTCGCGTCTCCCGGGTTCCTGACGCTCGTGTTCCTCTTCCTGCCGCCGCGGTGGCTGCTCTACCGTTCCACCGGCTCGACCGAGGCGGTCTACATGGCGCTCACTCTCGCCGCGATCTTCTTCTTCGAGCGCTCGCGCGTGGGTCGGGCTTCCGTCGCCGGGGCGTTCGCCACGCTGACGCGGATCTCGGGCCTCATGATCGCTCCGGCGTTCGCCATGGTCCTGCTCCGCCGGCGCCGGTGGCGCGAGCTGCTCTGGCTCGCGTTCATCCCGGCCGCACTCGCGGGCTACTTCCTCTTCTGCGCGTCGCGCACCGGCAACTTCCTGGAGTACTTCTCCCAGCACCGCGACAAGATTTCGGTGGTCTGGCCGTTTGGCTTCCTGCCCGAGCTCTTCCGCAAAGGCCTCTATCACCAGGCGGAGTTCCACATCCTGCTCGCCCTCGCGTACGCGGTGGGGACTTCACGGCTCCGCGCGTTTCCGACGATCTTCTGGTACTGCGTTTTCGAGCTCGGGCTGCACCTCTTCATCGCGACGGAGGACTGGAGCCGGTACTTCCTGGCGATGGCGCCGTTCGCCCTGGTCGTCGGCTTCCGGGAAGTGATCGACTCGCGCGCCTTCCGGTGGCTCTTCGTGCCCTACACGGTGCTCGCGCTCGTCTACGCGTGGGGAGTGATCCCGCTGAACGGCTGCCGCCCCGACATCTTCGCGCGGCTGCTCGCGCACCTCGGGCTGCTGCGCGAGGTCCCCTTCTAGGTCCGGGTCGCCACCGCGCGCCGGCGGCGGGGGCCGAGCTCGGCGATCCCGATCGCCAGTGTGGAAACGAGCGCGAGCAGCTGGAGCGCGACGCCGGAGCGGAACGGCGCCGGGTTCCAGAAGATCTCGACGTGGTGGCGTCCCGCGGGAAGCGCGACCGCGAGGTCGCGGCCGTTGGCCAGGAGGACCCTCGCCGGCGCTCCATCCACCGCGGCCTTCCAGCTCGGAAAGAACGTCCGCGAAAACACGAAGTGTCCCGCGGCCTCGGCGTCGACGTCCGCCTCCACCCGGTCCGCTTCGATCTCCCCGACCGTGATCCGGGCGGGCGCGGTCGCCCCACCACGGGCGGAGTCCGGCGGCGCCGGGAGGACCACGTCGCTCGAGGGATGGAAGGCATCGGAACGTACGAGCTCGAGGGCGCCCGAGAGCGAGGGCCGCCGGAGCTCGCGGCCCGCCCAGCGGACCTCGGGAATCGGTCGGACCGCTTCGTGCAACTCGAGCCGCCGCCCCGCGACCGAAAATCCGGTCACGGCCCGATAGCCCGGCAGGACCGCTCCGGTCTCGGCGAGAACCCAGCGCGCTCCGAAAGCGGAGAGGAGGCGCTCGCGCTCCTCGGGTTTCGAAGCGGTGAGGACCTCTCCCGCGATCCGGTTGACCCACCCGTAGGAGCCGTCGGGGTCTTCGTCGAAGAGGTAGCGGATCCCGAAGGGGGCTCCGGTCGCCGGAGAGAGCTCTTCCACCTGGACCCGGGCGAGCTTCGCGTACGTCGGAGGCAGCTCCGCGTGACCCTCGCCGATCTCCGACACACCCGGCGATACGTAGAGGCGTCCGGCTCCCTTCATCACGGGTAGCAGCGCGGGCGGGCGGTCGAGGTCCTTCTGGTCCGCCGAGACAAAGAGCGGAAGGCCCCACGGCAGCGCGAGGAGCATCGCCGCGAGGCCGAGCGTGTGGGCGCGCCCGCGCTCGGAGGGGCGCACGAAGAGAGAGAGCGCCAGAAGAATCGCGGCCGCCGCACCGGCGAGGGCGTCGCCCCGGAAGACGTGACGGATCGCCGGCAGAAGCGCGTCGGGGCTGGCGGCGAGCCCGGCGAGATGAGGACGCACCAGGCGATCGAGCCAGCCGTCGGGTCGCGCCGAGAGAAACGCCGCGGTGAAGAAAGCGATCGTCGCCGCGAGGAGCGCTGCCTCGAGCCGTCCCGCCCGGCGCCGGCGGAGGGCTTCGATCCCGAAACCCGCGGAGAGCGCGACGCAGAGAGTCGTGAGCAGGTAAAACTTGATCGGGTAGCGCAGGCGTCGCAGGAACGCCGCGGAGTACAGGAGACGGTAGAAGGGGAGCGCGAGGCCGAACGAGAAGAGGAGAGTGAGGAGGCCGCCGGCCGCGAGCAGGATCGTGCGGGTCGACCAGAAATCGCGCCGGACGGCGGCGAGGATCAGGACGAGCAGCGGCAAGATCCCGAACGTCACCGACCAGATGTAGACGAGGTCGCCCTCGTGGAGCCGGTATTGCCAGTGCGCGCCGGCGCCGAGCGCCCCGGGGTCGCCACCCAGGCGGGGGAAGAGCCACTCGGCGATCCGCCACAGGGCGAAGGGGGACGCGCCGAACGCCCGCTCCGACCAGAGGTGCTGGCCGCGGTAGGTCAAGGGAAGGACCTGCAGCAGGGGAAGGAGGAGCGGCGCCGCGATCCCGAACGCCAGGATCCCCGCGAGGACTCCGCCCGCGGCGGTCCGTCCGACGCGAAGCAGGCGCGTGCCCGGCGGCGCGAGGGACGCGGCAAGAGCCGCGACCGCGGCGCACGCAATCGTCAGGAGCGTGATCGCGGGCTCGCCCGCGAGCAGCTGCAGCCCGAAGGCGAGGCCCGCGGCGGCGGCCGCGGAGAGAAGACGCCGGAGCGTCCCGGCCGTCCCGACCTCGATTGCCGCGGCGACACACCACGGAAGCCAGGCGGCCGCCGGCCCCGCGTTCGCGAACGCGGAGCCGTACGACAACATCGTCCCGGAGAAGGCGAAGGCGACTCCGCTGAAGAACGCGGCCCCGTCGGAGAGGCCGAGCCGGGACGCGAGGACGCGCGCGCCGAAGAACGCCCAGAGCACGTGAAGGAGGTAGTGCAGGTTGAAAGCGGCGGCGGGGGAGAAGACTTTCTCGAGCAGGACCGTCGGGTAGAGAAGCACGGCGTTGGGATTCGCGAGGAAGGGCTGGCCGCCGGACGCCGTCTCGTTGACGAAGGGCGCGTGTCCCGACGACACCATCGCCATCGCGACCCGTCGCCACGGCCAGTGGGTCATGTGAGCGTCCCGAAAGACGAGGCGTCGAGTGCCCAGGATCTCCGGAAGGAGCGGCAGCGCGAAGAGGATCGCGACAGCCAGGCCGGAAAGGACGCGCCGGCGCGACATAACTCGATTGTAAGTTCAACCTTACACTTGGAGCCTTGAAGCCCACCCGCGCGAGCGCCCTCGTCGTCGGCGCCTTCCTCCTCTTCTGCGCGTACTTCTCCGGTTTCTTCCCCCCATTCTTCAATCCGAACGAGCTGTCGCGGTTCCAGACCGTGGTGGCCTTCGTCGAAACCGGTTCCTTCGCGATCGACGGCGAGCTCGCGGCCCTGGGCGACCACGAGGACAAGGCCACGGCCGGGGGACGCTTCTACTCGAACAAGGCTCCCGGCCTGTCGCTCGCCGCGATCCCCGTCTACGCGCTGCTGCGGCTCGTCCTCCCCCGGCCGGATTCGCCGACCGCCCCGATCTTCGCCCTGCTCCGCTTCCTGACCGTGTCGCTCGTGTCCGTGCTCGCGCTCGGCCGGTTCGCGCGCCGGCTGTCGGTCCGGCCGGAGTGGGTTTCGGTCGCGCCGCTCGTGACCTTCGCCGTCGGCTTCGGAACGCCTTTCCTCTACTACGCCCGCTCCTTTTTCGGGCACGCGTGGACCGCTTCCCTGCTCTTCCTCGCGTGGGACGCGCTCTCCGCGAGCGAAACGGGGCCGCCCGGCCGCCGCCGGGACCTCCTCGCCGCGGTCGCCGGCCTGCTGGCGGGGTGGGCCGCGATCTCGGAGTACACGATGGCGCCGGTCGTGCTCGCGCTCGCGGGGCGCTCCGCGTTTGCGCCGCCGGGCGAGAGGCGTGCGCGGCAGTTTCTGTTCTTCATCGCGGGAGCGGCGATCCCCCTGAGCGTCGTGCTCGCGTACCAGGCGGTGTGTTTCGGGTCGCCGTTCGTCCCGTCGTACGCCCGCGAGGCGTATCCCGCGTACGCGGAGCTGGCCGGCCGGAGGTTCTTCGGTTTTGGCATTCCGGATCCGAAGGTCGCTCTGGCGTACTTCTTCCACCCGGCGCGCGGGATCCTGCTGTTCTCCCCCTTCTTCTTCTGGGCGGGTCCCGGGTTCGCCCGGTGGCTGCGGTCCAAGCGGGACCGGGCCGACGGCGTCTTCGCGCTCGTCGCGCTGGTGGTTTCCCTTCTCGCCCTCTCGGCTTATCCGAACTGGCATGGCGGATGGTCGTTCGGCAGCCGCTATCTCCTGCCGCTCCTCTTCCTGACGGCGGTCTCGCTCCCGTTCGCCCTCGGCAGCTCGCTCTCCCGCGGCTTCTTCGCGGCGGCGGTCGTCTTCTCCGCGGGCGCGAACGTCCTCGCCACTCTCTCCTGGCCGAACTTCCCCCTCGATTTCCCGCTGCCGCCGGCGACCGCGTCGGCGTGGTTCCTCGCGCGGGGCTGGGTCGCGCCGAACGTGGGGTCCGCCCTGGGACTCGCCCCCGCCGCGGCCCTTTTCGTCCCGCTCGCGGCGGCCGCTCTCGTGCTGGCCGTCGCTCTCGCCGCGGCGCGCCCGATCTCTCCGGGAGCTCCCCTCGCGTTCGTTCTCGGCGCGCTCCCGCTGGCGATCGGCCTCCTGCGGCCGCCGGAGCTCTCTTACCCCGCGCGCCTTTTGCGGGCCGCGATCTACGGGGACTACTCCGGCCGGGACGCCGGCCGCGAGGAGCTGCGCCGCGTGGTCGCGACGGCGGCGACGCCTCTCGAGCGCCGGCAGGCGCAGGCGGCGTGGACCTCGAGCGGTCCGCGCTGACGGGCCGACGCCTACGGGACGATCTCGAAGACCTTCCACCTCGCGACGAATCGGCCGCCGCGCATCGTGCCGGTGCGTGACGCATACACCAGCCGGAACGACTTCAGCGGCTCGACCGCGAAACCCGCGGAGTCCCCGCCGCGGCCGTCGAAATCGTAGAGGCGGACCTGCATCGTCTGGAAGTACGCGCCTTCGGGGACGAGCCCTTCCGGAGCCGGGTGGAGGAGCGCCGGGCGGCCGAGGTAGAGCGCGTAGTCGTTCATCCGCGGCACCAGGTCCGCCGCGAGAATCCAGCGCGCGCGGTGGGCCCGCGCGATCGCGAGAGCTTCCTCCTCGGTCGGCGCCAGGAAGAAGCGGATCGAGTCGAGAAATCCGTATCCGAAGTTGTTGGCGACGACCGGGAGCTCGGCCTCGTAGAGGAGAAGGTGCCCGAGCGACCACGGCGCGAGCACCGCCCCCGTGTCCGGCGGGACCGCCTCTTCCGGCCGCGGTCCCAGGAGGCGCGCGTCGTACGGATCGACACGGCGCGGAATCGCGCGACGCATCCAGCCCAGTGTCGCGTAGAGATCCGAGCCGGCCACGTGGATGCTTCGAACCTCTTCGACGACGCCGGCGGCCATCGGCAGCGCGAGCACGAGACCGACGAGCGCCGCGACCCGGGCGCGGGGCGGGCGTCGGTTCGGAGGGGACCACTTCCGGAACCAGGCGGCGGCCCGGCGCGCCGCCTCGATCAGGGCGAGCGCGCAGAGCGGCACGGCGTAGTACTCGTTGACGCGCTGCGACAGGGCCAGGAAGAGCGTCACGGCGCCCCACACCGCGAGCGTCGCGTGGACTCCGGCCCCCCGCATCCGGGTGTGCGCGCGGCGCGCCCAGACGAAAATCGCGACGGGGGTGAAGAAGAGGGCGAGCGAGAGGTGGCGGGCGGGAAGAGCCGGGCCGTCGGCGAAAAGGGGCCGCGCCTCGAAGATTCCCTTCAGCCACGCGGCCGGATAGGAGACGTATCCGCCGTGCCCCGAGGCCTCCTGCGTCCGGCCGGCCACGTAGCCGATGCCGGCCGCGAAGCTCCGGACCAGATCGGGCGCGAACGGGACGACCGCCACGAGCGCCGCGGCGAGGAAGGCGCCGCGAAGGAGGAGGCCGTTCTTTTTCAGCTCGGGGTGGCGGTATGCGAGTCCCACTATGGTATCGAGTAATACAGTTCCGGCCGCGACCGCGGCGAGGAAGAGCGGCTGGAAGAATCCGAACGACACGTACGTGAACGGCATGGGGACGCCGCGGGTCCAGGCCGCCGTGGCCACGCCGACGATTGCCGCGGCGCCCCCGAGGGTCAGAGCCGCGGCCCGGAAGACCGAACGCCGTGTCAACAGCGCCTCGAGGAAGAGGCCGAGCGCGAAGATCGCGCCCCAGTAGACCGCGCCCTGCCATGCGAGCACCGCCAGCGCGAGCACGAGCCCCGCGGCCGCTTCGCGCCGCGCGCTTCCGTTCCCCGTCTTTCGTGTCCCGTGTCCCGTGTCCCGTGTCCTGGAGAGGTCCCGTGTCCCGACTCCTTCGCGGCTGGCCAGGAAGGAGCACAGCGCCGCGAGTCCGAAGAACGACTCCGCGACGTGCTGCTCCACGTGCCCGTACTGCGACCAGAGCAGGTGGGCCGGCGACACCGCCAGGAAGAGCGCGGCGGCTGCGCCGGCCGCCGGGCCGTACAGCCGGCGGCCGAGCAGACCGGCGAGCGCGATCGATCCGGCCGCGAAGAAGAGCGGGACCCATGCGGCGTCCCTCTCGACCGCGGTCCCGGAGGCGTCGGGCCCGTGGAGGACGAGGGACGGCGCTGCGAGCCCGAGGTCGAAGAGAGGGGGCCAGATCGAGACACCGCCCGCGGGAAAGTTCATCAGCGGATCGAACAGGATCGTCCGCGGAAAGTGCCGGACCGCGAACCGCGCGCGGCGCAGGTGGTAGTAATCGTCGTCGGACACCGCGCGCGTGCGCGTTCCGTCCCGGAGCTGCCGGTACGTCGAGAGCCGGAGGAGGGTGCCGATCGAGAGCGCGGCCGCAAGGCCGAGGAGAAAAACGGCCCGGCGCGATCGCATTCGTTTCATTCTAAAGGTGCCGCCTCCGCTTATCATGGAGCCACACCGTGAAGCTCTCCGTCCTGATCCCGGTCTACAACGAGGCGCGCACCATCGACGAGATCCTCCGGCTCGTCTCGGCCGTGCCGATCGAGAAGGAGATCGTGGTCGTCGACGACGGTTCCGTCGACGGCACCCGGGAGATTCTCCAGCGCTGGGACGGCCGGGGCGGCGTCCGGGTGATCCTGCACGCCCGGAACATGGGCAAGGGGCGCTCCGTTCGGACCGCGCTCGGAGAAGCGCGCGGCGAGATCCTCGTGATCCAGGACGCGGACCTGGAGTACGACCCCACCGAATATTCGGTGCTTCTCCGCCCCATCGAAGCCGGACGGGCCGACGTGGTCTACGGCTCTCGCTTCCTCGGGAGCGCCGAGCGGCGGGTCCAGTTCTTCTGGCACACCGTCGGGAACCGGCTACTGACCCTGATCTCCAACGTCTTCACCAACCTCAACCTGTCGGACATGGCGACCTGCTACAAGGCGTTCCACCGTCGGGTGGTGCCCGCTCTCGACCTCGAGTCGAAGCGTTTCGGCGTGGACGCGGAGTTCACGGTCAAGGTCGCCCGCGCGGGATTCCGCATCTTCGAGGTTCCGATCTCCTACTTCGGACGGTCGCAGGCCGAGGGAAAGAAGATCCGGATGAAGGACGGATTCTCCGCTCTCGGCGCGCTCGTCAAGCACTCCTTCGCCCGCGCCCGGCCGGTGGTGCTCCCGGCGCGGAACGGCGAAGCGGGCAGCCGCGAGGCGCCGGCGGGAGAGAACCCGGCCTGAGCCCGCGCGCGATCTCTCCGGAGTGAGCCGCGCCCGGGCGGCGACGGCCGCAGCCGTCGCGGCGCTCGTTTTCCTCTCCGTCTCCCTGGTTCGGGATCACACCCGCGACGACTCGCTCTCGGCGGACGAGCCGGTGCACATCCTCTCGGGCTGGCTGGAAGTGTCGGGGCGAAACGCCATCGTGAACATCGAGCATCCGCCGGTCGCCAAGATGCTCGCCGGAATGGCGCTCCACTCGGTTCCGGGGATGCCGCCGGCTCCGGCGAACGTACCGATGGGAGCGCGGTTCACGGAGTACGGCCGCGCGTTTCTCTTCGAGAACGCGGTTTCTCCGGACGCGATCGCGGCCGCGGCCCGCGCGCCGTTCCTGGGCGTTCTCGCCCTCCTCCTTCTGATGGTCTTCGGCGGCGCGAGCGTCCGCTACGGGCCGGCCGCGGGGCTCTTCGCCCTGGCTCTCGTGGCCCTCGACCCCAACTTCGTGGCTCATGCCGGCGTCGTCCACACCGACGTGGGCGCGGCGCTCGGTTTCCTCGCGGCCGTACTCGCCGGGGAGGCCGCCCGCCGCCGGCCGACGGCGCTCCGGCTGGCGGTTGCGTCGCTCGCGCTGGGCGTCGCGCTGGCGACGAAGTTTTCGGCAATCCTGCTCCTGCCGATCCTCCTGCTGCAGGGCTTGATCGCGGCGCGGAAGGACGCCCGGCCCGGGCGGGCCGCGGGCCTCGCGATCCTGCGCTTCGCCGGGATCTCGGCGGGCGCCCTGCTCCTCGTGCTCGCGATCTACGCTCCGCTGACCGCCCGCATGGACCCGGAGCAGCAGCGCGGCGTCATCCACGAAATGGTGGCGGGGCGGGGCGCCCCCGGCCTCTCCGCGGCCATCGAGTCGCTCGTTCCGTATTCCCGTCCGCTCGCGCACTACCTGGGCGGGCTCGCGTCCGTGATCCGGCAGAGCTCGGTCGGCGGCGGCGTCAACTACCTGTCCGGGCGGACGTCGGTTCACGGGTTCCCCCTCTACTTCTTCGTGGCCTTCGCGCTGAAGAGCACGGTCGCCTTTCTCGCCGTGACGCTCGCGGTGCTGGTCGCGTTCTCCCGGCGTCCCGCGGTCTTCGCGGAGGAGGCGCGCCTCTTCCTGCTGCCGGTCGCGGTGCTCTTCCTGTCGTCGATCGGCTCCGCGTACAACATCGGCATCCGGCACCTGCTGCCGGTGTATCCGTTCCTCGCGCTGTGCGGCGCCGCCGTTTTCGCGCGGGCCGCCGCAAGCGCCGGCGCCCGCGGCCGGACGACTTTCGCAGCGGCGGCGCTGGCGCTCGCGCCGATCGCCTGCGGGGCCGAGCTCCTCCGCATCCACCCCCACGAGCTCTCGTACTTCAATTGCCTCGCGGGAGGCCCGGAAGGGGGAAGGCGGATCCTCTCCGACTCCAACGTGGACTGGGGCCTCGATTTGAAGCGTCTCGCGCGGGAGCTCCAGCGGCGCCGCGCGGTCAACCCCACGATCGTGTACTTCGGCGGCGACGACGTCCTCTTCCGGACCGGCGTGCCGGACTTCGCGACGGAACCGCGGATCCGACCGGGCCTCGTCGCGATCTCCGCGTTTCAGCTCGCGGTGGGTCCCGAATTTCACGACTACCACGGCGACCACGCGGCGGCGGCCGCGCTGCGGAAGTTGAACGCCGAGATTGCGGCGCGCGGCCGGCCCGCCGGGCGCGTGGGGTACTCGATGTATCTTTTCGAGCTTCCATGAAGCTCACGGTCGTGATGCCCGTCTACAACGAGGCCGAGACGATTCGGGAGATCGTCGCGCAGGTCCTCGCCGTCCCGATCGAGAAGGAAGTCCTGATCGTCGACGACGGCTCCACCGACGGGACCCGGGAGATCCTGCGGGAACTGGACGGGACGGACGGCATCCGGGTCTTCCTGCAGCCCACGAACCAGGGGAAGGGCGCCGCCGTTTCGGTCGGGTTCCGGTACGCCACCGGCGACGTGGTGGTGATCCAGGACGCGGACCTCGAGTACGACCCCCGCGAGTACCCGAAGCTCCTGGAGCCGATCGAGAACGGTCATGCCGACGTCGTGTACGGCTCGCGCTTCCTGGGGGGCGGAACCCGGCGGGTGCTGTACTTCTGGCACACCGTCGGGAACCGGTTCCTCACGCTGATGTCGAACATGTTCACGAACCTGAACCTGACGGACATGGAGACCTGCTACAAGATGTTCCGGCGCGAGGTCGTCCAGTCCTTGAGGATCGAGTCGCGCCGGTTCGGGATCGAGCCCGAGATCACCGCGAAAGTCGCCCGCCGCGGCTACCGGATCTACGAGGTCCCCATCTCGTACTACGGCCGCACCTACGACGAGGGAAAGAAGATCGGCTGGAAGGACGCGGTGTCGGCCGTCGCTACGATCGTCAAGCACAACCTGCGCGAGACGGAGGATCCGAAGAACATCGGACACGTCACGCTGATGCGGATGTCCCGCCTCGAGCCTTACAACCGGTGGCTGGTGTCGGGCTTCCAGGGAGCGGTCGGCCGCCGCGTCCTCGAGATCGGCGCCGGGTTCGGAAACATCACCCGGCACCTCCGGGGGCGCGAGCTGCTGGTCGCATCGGACCTCGACCCCGTCGCGCTCGAGCACCTCAAGGGGACGTTCCGGGAAGATCTGTCGGTGCGCGTGGCGTCCTACGAGTTTCCGCTCGCTCCGGCGGCGCGGTCCGAAATCCACGACCTCCAGATCGACAGCATCGTCTGCCTGAACGTCCTCGAGCACATCGAGGACGACCGGAGCACGCTCGCCGACATGTTCGAGGTTCTCCAGCCGGAGGGCCGCCTCGTTCTCCTGGTGCCGGCGTTCGCCCGACTCTTCGGAACGCTCGACACGCACCTCCGGCACTTCCGCCGCTACGAGAGGGAAGAGCTCGACTCCAAGCTCCGCGCCGCGGGGTTCGTGATCGAGGACCTGCGATTCGTCAACCGCCCCGGCATCCTGGGCTGGTGGCTGAACGGCAAGGTGCTGCGCCGCCGCGTTCTGCCGCGCAGTCAGCTGTCCGCGTTCAAGTTCCTCATGCCGATGCTGGAGCGCGAGAGGGAACACCCCCCGGCCGCCGGTCTCTCGCTGGTCGCGATCGCGCGGAAACCGACAAGTCCCTGATCGCGGCGGCGGCGCCCCTCACCGCGCCGACCACAGAAGAACCACCATTTCGGGAGTCTCCGCGAGCTGCCGGACGACGCCGCGGCGGGTCAGGATCGGCGCGAGCACCCGGACGTACGACGGCGGCACCTGGAAGAAGACCCGCCCGGCGCCCTCCGCCTGATCGAGAGCTTCCTGGACGGCGGCCACGTCTTCCCGGTGCGGCCGCGTCGGGTTGGCCCACCCGGGGTGGGACTCCTGCTCGAGCGGGAAGGCGTGCAGGGTCATGCCCAGCCGGCCGCGGTCGGCCTCCAGCCGGGCCGGCAGGTAGAAATGCGCCCCCGTGAACAGGAGGTCGCCGGGGCGGGCGATCTTCTCGAGCGCCTCGAGCGGGCGGCGCTGCGGCGGGCCGCGGTGCTCCGAGAGCAACAGGACGGTCGCGAGCGCGGAGACCGCGGCGACGCCGCCCGTCGCGATCCGCGCGAGGCGGCTCCGGTCCGTCACGCGGGCGACCGTCCACAGCCAGATCGGAAGCACCGCCATCTCGGTTCGTCCCGCGAATGCCACCGGCCGGACGAAGGACGCGAACACGACGCCTCCGAAGAAGAGGACGAGGTACGCGACGCCTCGCCGCAGCGGCTCGTCGCTTCGCCAGGAGCGCGCCAGCGCGAAAGCGAGAAGGAGCGCGAGCGCCGTTCCGAGCGCCACGAGCGCGCCGGGGAGCGGCGGCCCGAAGGGATGGGGGATCCGGCCGGCCCCCCCGAAAGAGGACAGCAGTCCGGTGACGAGCTCCGCGGGGGACTCGTGCATCCAGGCAACGGCGGCGCGGGGCTGCCGCAGCATGACCGGAACCCAGAAGAGAAAGAGGAGCGATCCGGAGAGGACGGCGAGCGCCGAGCGCGGCCGTCTCTCCGCGGCCGCGACGGCGACGGCGGCGCCCACCGCGAAGAGCGCGAGGTAGTGCGTGTAGAGGAGCGCGGCCGAGAGAAGAACCAGGGCGCCCAGGCGGGCGGGAGTCTCCCGGAGCTCTGCCGCGAGAACGAAGAGCGCGAGGACGAGAATCGACAGCAGCGCGTAGGCGCGAGCCTCGGCGGCGTAGAGAAGGAGTAGCGGCGAGAGCGAAGCGAGGAGCACGAACCGCAGCTTCGCGCCGCGCGACGGAAGGAGCCGGGCGCCGCCGAATATCGTAAGCGTCGCAGCGAAGGGCACGAGACGCGCGGCGAGGTCGGACGAGAAGAAGCGCTCCCCGGCGAGGACGAACGGCTTCTCGAGGAGGTAGAAGAGCGGCGGCCCCGAGTCGTTCTCGAGAACGGCAATGAGGTTGCGCGGGGAGAGCCGCGCCGCCCACACCGTGAAGATCTCGTCGAACCAGAGCGGGCGGTGGAGAAGCAGCCAGGCGCGCGCCGCAACCGAAGACACTGCGACGATCGCGACCGCTGCGAACGCGAGACGGTATCGACTTTGCGCGGACGGTGCGATGCCCTATCCTAAACTGCGGATGAGGAGCGAGCGATTGCAAATCGGTTCCGCTCGAGCTCCCCTTTGCCTCTGACCGCAGGATTCGGCCTCCGGAGAGCTCTTCCGGGCATTCTCTTCGCGCTGCTCGTCATCGGGGCGTACGCCGATCCTCTCTTCTTCCGCCGCAACTTCGCGGGGCGCGACCTGTTCAGCTACAACCTGCCGCTCGAGAAGGCGATCCACGACGCGTATTCGCGGGGCCACCTGCCCGTCTGGATGTCGGAGATCTCGGGAGGACGGCCCCTGCTTCCAAACCCGAACTCCGGCGCCCTCTATCCGGTCCGCCCACTCCTCTCGCTCGTGCGGTTCCCGACGGCCGCTCGCCTCTATCCGGTTCTGCACTGGATCCTCGCGGGATGGGGAATGATCGCTCTCCTCCGCACGATCGGCGCCTCGCCGGGGGCGGCGTGGCTCTCCGCCGTGACCTACGTTTTCTCGGGCGTCGGCGTTTCGGAGGTCTTCTACCCCCATATCCAGCCGGGGATGTCTCTTCTACCCTGGATCGTGTGGGCGGTGGCGCGTCCCTTTCGGTCGGCGGTGCAACGTTGCCTCCTTCTCGCGTTCCTCTTCGCTCTCTGCCTTCTCGCGGGGGACGTGTTCACGATCGGTCTTGCGGTCGCGTGCGCGTTCTTCTGGATCGTGCGGGAGACCGAACGGTCGGCCTGGCTTCCGCTCTCCGCCACGGTGGCTGGAGCGCTCGCTCTGGCGGTTCTCGCAGCCGCGCCGCAAATCCTCGCCACGGCGCTCTGGGTTCCGGAGACGACCCGGGCGGTCCTCGGTCTGAACTTCCGCCAGTCCTTCCTGCTCTCGGTGTCTCCGTTGAGGCTCCTGGAATTCTTCGTGCCCTATCCATTTGGCGAAACGTGGACTCTGGAGGACCGCATCTGGGCCTGGCCCGTGTTCAACGGAAAGTCCGTGGGATTGTTCACGACCCTCTTTGCCGGCTCCTTCGCGGCTTTCGCGCTCGTGGCACTCTGGAAGCGCCGGGGACCCGGGCTGAGGTTTGCCCGCGTAGTCTTCCTGTTCGGAATCCTTCTCTCCGTCCCTCCCAGCCTCATTCCCAGGGCCTGGGATCGGATCCCTTCACCGATACCTCTCCGCAACCCCGAGAAGTTTACGGTCGCGATCGTGTTCGCCCTGGCGCTCTTCACCGGACTGGCCTGGGACGTCTGCCGCCGCGAGAAACCCCGGGCCCGCTGGGCCCTGATCGTCGCCGCGCTCCTCGCCGTGCTCGCGCTCGCGGCCGCCGCGTCTCCGGAGGCCGCGGGCCGCTTCGCCGCGGCGGTCGCGGGAAAGTCGTCCGAGCCTGTTGCGGCGGGAGCGTACCTGCCGGGGGCTCTCGCCGAAGGCGGACTCCTGTGGATCTCGGCGGTTCTCGCGATCTCCCTCGCCGCGCGTCCGGGCCGGGTCGCGACGGTCTGTGCCCTGGCCCTTCTGACCGCGGCGCCCATCGTGGCCGGCCGCCGAATCGCCCGCACATTCCGCGAAGACGAGATTTTCGCCCCGACCCGGTTCGTGCGGATGATTCGAAAAATGGACCCGGAGGGCGCCTACCGGGTGCTCGGCGAGTCGATTTTCCGGCCCGCGACCCCGGCTCTCGACCGGGCGGTCCGCTCGGATCCGGCGCAGCTCGAGATCTCGCGGCGGGAGTGGTACGAATTCGCGCACGCGATCTGGGACCGCGGATCCGTCTTGAACTGGGACTTCGACCGCGGCGATCTCTCACGCGTTCAGACCGTGCGCCGAATCGGAGAGCTCGCTTCCCGCTTTCCCGGCTCATCCGCGTTCTTCGGAAACCTCTCGCTGCGGTTCGGGGTGCGGTACAAGGATCAACAGCCGCTTTCCGGGTATCGAAGGTTTGGCGGCGACCTCCTCCAGGAATTCGACGAGCACCAGGCTCCGTATCCGGATATCCGGGTTGCTGAGCGCTGGAGGGAAACGACCGGAGGAACCCGCGTCTTGGGCGAGATCGGCCGCCTCTCCCCCGGCGAAATCCTGGTGGAGAGCGGGGTCGTGAAGAGCGGCGTCTCGCGGCCCGGCCGGGTGCGCGTCCTCGTCCGGGAGCCCGAGCGGCTGGTCGTCGACGTCGACGCACCCGACCCGACGTGGCTCTTCGTGCTCCGCGCTTTCTGGAACTACCGGACCGTCCGCGTCGACGGACGACCGGTCGACGTCCAACCGGCGCAGGTCGGCTTTTCTGCGGTCTCCGTGTCGCCCGGCGCTCACCGGATCGAGTGGGAGGAGCGCGTCCCCGGGATCGAGATTTCGCGCTTCGGGCCGGTCGTCGCGCTCGGCGCCGCGGCCGCACTCCTGGCGAAGGACCGGCGACGAGCTTGAACGCCGAGACCGAGCGGAACGCTGCTTTGCCCGGGCCGGTCCCGACGGCGGGACCCCGGGTCCGGAGAGCCCTCCCGGGCATTCTCTTCGCGCTGCTCGTCATCGGGGCGTACGCCGATCCTCTCTTCTTCCGCAGGAACTTCTCGGGCCGTGACCTGCTCGGGTACATGCTTCCCATCGAGAAGTCGATCCACGACGCCTACACACGCGGTCGACTTCCGGTCTGGGTCACCGAGATCTCCGGAGGCCGGCCGCTCGCGGCCAATCCCAACGTGGGTGCGATGTACCCCGTTCGTGTCGTGCAGGCGCTCCTGCCGTACCCGCTGGCAATGCGCACCTTTCCCGTTCTCCACTGGATATTCGCCGGATGGGGAATGATCCTGCTCCTGCGCTCGCTCGGGACTTCGGCCGCGGGTTCGTGGCTCTCCGCCGTGACGTACGCCTTCTCCGGGGTATCGGTCGGAGAAGTGTTCTACCCGAATATCCAGCCGGGCATGGCCCTCCTCCCCTGGGTGGTGTGGGCGGTCGCCCGTCCGGCGACGGACAAAAGGAAGACCCTTCTCCTGTCGCTTCTTTTCGCGGTCCTCCTTCTGGCCGGCGACGTCTTCACGACTGCAATCGCGGTCGGATCGTGCGTGCTCTGGATCCTCTTCGAAAGTCCCGCGCGCCAGAGAGCCCGTGATTCGACCTGCGTCGTCTTCGCCCTCCTCCTGGCGGCACTCCTGGCTGCCCCCCAGATCATCGCGACACTTCTCTGGATTCCGGAAACCAACCGTGCCGTGACGGGCTTGAAGATGAAGGAGGCTCTCTTTTTCACGCTGTCTCCCTTTCGGCTCGCAGAGCTCGTCGTCCCTTTCCCCTTCGGTCCGACCTGGCGCCTGAACGGGCTCGCGATACTCGGTTGGCGGGTGTTCGGGAACAAGTCCATGGGCTTCTTTGCGAGCCTCTACGCGGGAGCTCTCGCCGTGGTGGCCCTCGTCGTGATGTGGAATCGAAGCGCGCGCGGAGCGCGTTTTGCCCGAGCCCTGTTGCTGGTCGGCCTGGCGGCCTCGGTCGTCCCCAGCCTTTTCCCGAGGAGCTGGGACGAGCTGCCTTCCCCCGTGCCGCTTCGCTACCCCGAGAAGTTCGCGGTCGCGGTGATTCTTTCGCTCGCCATTCTGGTGGGCTTCGCGGTGGACCGACTCCGAACAGCCGAGCGTTTGCCCCCCTGGGTGATCGGCGTGGGAGCTCTTCTCGCGACTCTCGCCGCGGCGGCCCTCCTCTTTCCGGAGCTCGCGGGTCGGCTCGCCTTTCTCGCCTTCGGCGGCGCGCCCGACATGGGCGCGGTCGCCGGTCGGCAACTCTCCCGGGCGCTCGCGGAAGGAGCTCTTCTGTGGATCGCCACCTGCGTTGCGCTTTCGATGCTTCGACGGCCCCGGAAGGTTCCGTTCCGAGTTGCTCTTCTCCTGCTGACGGCCGTTCCCATCGCGGCAAACCGTCGGATTGCGCCGGCCTTCCGGCAAGACGACGTTTTCGGACCATCGCCTTTCGCTCGTTTTCTCTGGAAGGCGGATCCACCCGGAAACTACCGGACCCTCGGTGAGTCGAGCTACCTGCCTTCTTCGAAGATGGCGTACCTGGCCAACCGGACTGAGCTGGACCAGCAGAAGAGTGCCGCCCGGGACTGGAACAAATACACGCAGTCCCTCTGGAATCGGGGAACCGTTTTCAACATCGATTTCGATCGGGGGGACCTCTCGCGTCTCGAGAGCCTGCGGCGATTCCTGCCCCGCATCGCGGGCGGGGACCTGAACGCTTTCCTGGGAAGTCTGGGGCTGCGCTTCGGCATCCGCTACCGCGATCAGGGTGCGCTCGACGGTTACAGCCGGGTCGGCGGAGATCGGCTGCAAAGCTGGGACGAGTACGCGGCCGCCCTTCCGGACATTCGCCTCGTCGAAAGGTGGCGCGAGACGCCGGGGGGTCTGACGGTGCTGAACGCGATCGGACGGCTGGAGCCGGGCGAGATCCTGGTGGAGACGGGACAGAACCGGCGGGGGAGCGTGCCCCCGGGACAGCTTCGCATCCTGGAGAAAAGTCCGGAACAGCTGATCCTCGAGACCAACGTCTCTCAGGCAACCTGGCTCTTCGTGCTGCGAGGCTACTGGACGCACCGGGCGGTCCTCGTAGACGGCGTCGCGGTCGATGCGCTTCCGGCGCAGCTCGCGTTTTCGGCCCTGCCGGTCCCCGCGGGCCGGCACCAGATCGAGTGGAGAGAGCTTCTGCCGGGAGCCTCGGTCTCGCGCTGGGGCCCCGTGCTTTTCCTCCTCATAGCCGGACTCCTCCTGGTTCGGGAGCGCCGGTCCGCGTGATCCGCACGAGGGAATCGAAAGAGTCGGGAGCCAGCCTGCCCGTCGCGGGCCTGCTCTTTGTGCTTCTCGTCGTGACCGTGTACGCCGACCCTCTGTTTTTCCGCCGGAACTTCGCGGGCCGGGACCTGTTCGTCTACAGCCTGCCGATGGAAAAGTCGATGCACGACGCCTACGCCCGCGGCCGCCTTCCCGTGTGGATGCCGGAGATCTCGGGGGGTCGGCCCCTCCTGCCGAACCCCAACATGGGCGCGATGTACCCCGTGCGTCCCCTGCTCTCGGTCCTGTCCTTCCCGCTGGCGATGCGAATCTTTCCGCTCCTTCACTGGATCCTGGCGGCGATCGGAATGATCCTCCTGCTGCGCTCGCTCGGCGCCTCGAGTGCGGGGGCCTGGCTCGCTGCGGTCACGTACGTCTTCTCGGGGGTCGGCGTGGCCGAGGTGTTTTTTCCGCACCTTCACCCCGGGATGGCTTTGCTGCCATGGGTCGTATGGGCGGTCGCTCGCCCGACCGTCTCGCTTTCCGGAAAAATTCTCCTGCTCTCGTTTCTTTATGCCCTCCTCTTCTTCGCCGGAGACGTATTCATCATCGGGACAGCGATCCTGGGGTCCTGCCTCTGGATCCTCGTCGAGGTCGAGCGGCCCGCTCGCCGGCGGGAGATCGGGCTTCTCGCCGCATCGCTTGCGCTGGGGGGACTCCTCGCGGCGCCGCAGATCGTCGCGACCCTGCTCTGGGTTCCGGAGACGAATCGCGCGGTGCTCGGTATGCGACTCGGAGAATCGTTCTTCTTTTCGATCCACCCCCTCCGCCTCCTGGAGCTGGTGGTTCCGTTCCCGTTCGGCCCCACCTGGGAGCTCGACGTCACGCGAATCTGGGGGTGGTCCGCCTTTCGGAACCAGGCCAGCGGGTTCTTCACGACCCTCTATGCCGGTGCTTTCGTGCTCATCGCGCTGCCGGTGGCCTGGAAGCTTTCGGGAGCGGGGGTCCGGTTCGCCCGGCTTTTCCTCGGGATATTTCTCTCGCTCGCGGTGCTTCCGAGTCTCGTCCCGGTGAATTCGGCCCTGGGCCGTCTGCACTCTCCGTTGCCCCTTCGAAACCCCGAAAAGTTCGCAGTCGCAATTCTCTTCGCGCTGGCGCTCTTCGCGGGACTCGCCCTGGACCGCCTCCGGCAGCCGGGACGCCAGCCCCGCTGGCCTCTCGGTGTCGCTATCGTCCTGGCCGCGCTGGCCGCGGCGTCCGCTCTTTTTCCGGAAGGCGCGGGGCGGATCGCGGTCGCGTTGACCGGAGGAACTCCGAATCGGGTCGCGATCGCGGCCGATCGGCTTCCCTCCGCGCTGGCGGAAGGAGGTCTTCTGTGGGCGGCGACCGTCGTTGCTCTCGACCTTCTGAATCGGTCGTCGCGGACCGCTCTGGCGCTTTCCCTCGGATTGCTCACCGCCGTGCCGATTCTGGCCAACCGGAGAATCGCGCCGACCTACGGTGAAACCGAGGTGTTCGCGCCGACGCCGTTTACCCGAAGGATGCAGCGCTCGGACCCGAGTGGCTCCTTCCGTGTGCTGGGGGAATCGCTGTATCGCCCGGGGACGCGCGAGCAATTCGCGGACTCCGCGATGGACCCGGTGTTCGCAGTCCGCCGCCTCTGGATCCAGCCCGTCGGTGTCCTGTGGGGCCGCGGCACCGTCTTCAACAACGACTTCGACTCGGGAGACCTCGCCCGGCTTGCCGGCCTCCGGCGGCTTTCTCCGGCCCTGGTGAAGTTCGACAACGCCGCGACGCTCTTCGGGAGCCTCGCGCTTCGATGGGGAGTTCGCTTCCGCGAGCAGGAACCGCTGCGGGGTTACCGACGGTTCGGAGGAGACTGGCTGCAGGACTGGGACGAAAACGGCGCGGCTCTGCCCGACGTCCGTCTCGTGCGGGGCGTCGTCGAGGAAAGAGGGCCCCTCCCCGCCCTCGACGTTCTGTCGCGGCTCCGACCCGGCGAGATCGCGGTCGAGACCGGCCGCGAGCGGCGATACTCCGCCCGCGCCGGGACGGTTCGTGTCTCCGAAAGGAGCCCCGAACGTCTCCGGCTGGACGTCGATGCGCCCGATCCGACGTTCCTCTTCGTTCTGCGGGGCTTCTGGAGTCATCGGACCGTCCGGCTCGACGGGCGGGTCGTCGATCCCGTGCCCGCCCAGCTCGCGTTCTCGGCGATCGCGATGCCCGCCGGGAAGCACTCCGTCGACTGGCGCGAACGGGTGCCCGGCTGGGGCGCGTCGCGATTTGGCCCGGTCCTCTTCGGCCTCGCCGCGGCGGGTCTCTTCTTCCGCGAGAGGCGACGCCCGGGGAGCGGCGGCGGATCGTGAAGAACGGTCCCAGGGCCGCCCGGCCTCTCCTTCCGGTCGCGCTCTTCGCGCTGCTCGTCGTCGGCGTCTACTCCGATCCGCTGTTCTTCCGGCGCAACTTCGCGGGCCGCGATCTCGTCGTTTACAACCTTCCGCTGGAAAAGGCGATGCACGACGCGTACGCCCGCGGCCGGGTGCCCGTCTGGATGTCGGAGATCTCGGGCGGGCGGCCGCTCGCGCCCAACCCCAACGCGGGCGCCCTCTATCCGGTTCGACCTCTGCTTTCGGTCCTGACGTTCCCGATGGCGACCCGTCTCTTCCCGATTCTTCACTGGATCCTCGCGGGGATCGGAATGATCTTTCTCCTCCGGTCGCTCGGAGCGTCGGGGGCGGGCGCCTGGCTCGGGGCGGTCACCTACGTCTTTTCGGGAGTCGGGGTCGCCGAGGTCTTCTACCCAAACCTCCACCCGGGGATGGCTCTGCTGCCCTGGGTGGTGTGGACGTGCAGCCGCCGAACCGGATCCCGCGCCGGAAAAGTCGTCTTCCTCTCTTTCCTTTACGGACTCCTGTTTCTCGCCGGCGACGTGTTCACCATCGGGATGGCGATCATCGGGTCCTTTCTCTGGATCGTCGTCGAGACGGCGCGCCGCGAGCGCTGGCGCGAGCTCGGGTTCCTCGCCTTGTCGCTCGCGCTCGGTGCATTACTCGCAGCGCCGCAGATTCTCGCGACCGCGCTGTGGGTTCCGGACACGAACCGCGCGGCCCTCGGAATGCAGCTCCGGGAGTCCCTCTTCTTTTCCATCCACCCGCTCCGGCTGCTGGAGCTCATCGTGCCCTTCCCCTACGGGGCCTGCTGGTCGCTCGACGACACTGCCATCTGGGGCTGGCCGGTGTACCGGTACAAGGGGATGGGGATGTTCACGAGCCTGTATGCGGGCGCATTCGCGGTAATCGCCCTGATCGCGACCCGCCGGACGAAGGCCCCCGGTTTCCGCTTCGGACGAATCCTCTTTCTGATCGCTCTCCTGATTTCGGTCCCGCCGAGCCTCGTGCCTTCGGCCTGGGAAAAACTGCCGTCTCCGCTGCCGCTGCGGAACCCCGAGAAGTTCTCGGTGGTCCTCGTCTTCGCGCTGGCCGTCGTAGCGGGTCTGGCGTTCGACGAGCTCCGCCGGTCGACCGCCCGGCGCCGCTGGACTCTTGCGATCGCCGCAGCGCTGGCCGCGTTCGCCGGCGCGGCGGCGCTCTTTCCGGGGCCCGTCGGCGCGGCGGCCGCGAGCGCGGTCGGAGACGGACGCTTCGCGAAGACCGCCTCCGAGCGGCTGCCCGGCGCGCTCGCGGAGGCGGGCCTGCTCTGGGTGGCGACACTGGTGGGGCTCGACGGCCTCCGCCGCTCTTCGCGCGGGGCGCTCGCCGGCTCGCTCGTTCTTTTGACGCTCGTCCCGCTGGCGGCGAACCGGAAGATCGCGCGGACCCTGACGGAGATGGAGGTCTTTTCTCCGAGCCCCTTCGCCAGGAAGATCCGTCGAGCCGATCCCAACGGAGCATTCCGGACGCTGGGGCAGTCGCTCTACTCGGTCCCTTCCGCGCTCGACCGGCTCTACCCCGACGACGTCTACACCGAGAGTGCGCGCCGCACCTGGATTCAGCACACGCAGGGGCTGTGGGGTCGGGGGTCCGTCTTCAACAACGACTTCGACGTCGGCGATTTTTCGCGGATGCAGGCGCTGCGCCGCCTCTCCGTGGCGGCCGCGGCTTATCGCGATTCCCAGGCCTTCTTCGGCAGCTTTGCGCTCCGATGGGGGGTTCGGTTTCGCGACCAGCAGCCTCTCGCGGGATACCGCCGTTTCGGGGGCGACTGGCGGCAGGAGTTCGACGAGATGCCCGACGCGCTCCCGGACATCCGGCTGGCGCGCACCTGGGTCGAGGAACGGAAAGTCTTCGATGCCCTCACCCGGTTACCCCAGCTTCCGGTTGGGGGAGTGGTCCTCGAGACGGGGCGGCGGGCGCTCGGAGCTTCGAGCGCCGGAATCGTTCACGTGCTCGAGAAGGAACCCGAGCGCCTCGTGGTCGAAACGCTGACCCGGGATCCATCCTGGCTCTTCGTGCTTCGCGGATTCTGGAATTACCGCGACGTCTCGGTCGATGGCCGGCCGGTCGACGCCGTCCCGGCCCAGGTCGCGTTTTCCGCCGTGGCGGTTCCGGCGGGCAGGCATCGCGTCGAGTGGGAGGAGCTCCTGCCGGGAGCGGGAGTTTCCGCCTACTGCCCTCCGTTGTGGGCGCTGTTCTCCGCATTGATTTTCGTACGGTCTCGAAGGGAGAGAAACCGGCCATGACCCGACGTCTCCTGGCGGCAGCCGCGGCCCTGCTCCTGGGACTCGCTGCGACGGCATGCTCGCGCCGTCGCAACCCGCCCCCGCCCATAACGAAGGCGGAGGCGGAAAACGCGACGAGGTCCCAGGCCTCCTGGCTCAAGGAGGAGCCCATCCGGCTCCTTCGCGACTACGTCCGGATCGACACCTCGCTCGACCAGGGCGAGGAAAAGGGGACGGAGTTCCTGCGCCAGTTCTTCGAGTGCGAGGGAATCGAGACGGAGGTCATCTGCCCGCGTCCGAAGCGCTGCAACGTGTTCGCGCGGCTGCCCGGAAGGCGGCGTCAGGGCGCCCTGCTCCTCCTGAACCACGTCGACGTGGCGCCGCCCTTCCCTTCGCTCTGGAAAGAAGCACCGCCGTTCGAGGGTCGGATCAAAGCCGGATACCTCTATGCCCGCGGGGTCTACGACATGAAGTCGATCGCGATCGCCCAGGCGCTCGCGATGCGCAATCTGAAAAGGCACGGGATCGTTCCGGCGTCGGACATCCTTTTCCTCGGGGAGGCCGACGAAGAAGTGAACGAGGAGCTCGGCTCGCGATGGTTGCTCGACCACCGGCCGGAGCTCTTTGCCGGAGTCGGACAAGTCGTCAATGAGGGTGGGATCGTGGAGATGGTCCTCCGGGAGCCCCGTTACTGGGGGATCGAGACAGTGCAGGCGGGATACGCGACCGCGGAGCTGGAATCCGCGACCGCGCCGCCTCTCGTGGCGCTCGCGGACCACTGGGGCCAGCTCCACTCTCCGGTCGTCCAGCCGGATCCCCAGGTCGTGGAGGGTTTCGGGCTTCTCGCCAATCACCTCGTCAGCCCATTGACCGATCCGCTTCGCCACCTGGACCAGGTCCGGCGCAACCCGGGGTGGCTCGCCACGCTCCCGGACCGGTACGGCAGCTTCCTCGAAGCTCGCGCGTTCTGGTCGAACCTCTCTCCGGCGGGGGCCGGAGCGAGCGGCCCTTTCCGGCGCTACTTCGTCGTGTCCACGCCTCCCGGGATGCCGCCGGAGCGCTACTTCGATCCCATCCTGGCGGACGCCCGGAGCCATGGAATCACGGTTGTACAGCCCTTCTCGGGGGGCGTCACGAAGGCCAGTCCGTATCCGACCCCGTTTACCGAGACTCTCCGCCGGGTGACTGAAGGCCACTTTCCGGGCGTCCCGTTCGGTCCGCTTCCCACCTTCGGAACCTTCTCGACCTCGATGCTCTTTCGGCGCCGGGGTTTTCCGACCTACGGTTTTTCCCCCATTCCGATGAACATCACGGATACGGCCCGGCGCCACCGCAATGACGAACGGGTTTACCTGCCGGATTTCCTGGCCGGGGTCCGCCTCTTTTCCGACATTCTGGAGGAGATTGCGCTCGAGTCCCGCCCATGAGAGAATTGTCAGTATTGGAACAAGGAAACTGACAAAAACACGTCTCAGACCAAAGTCGTAGTTACTGTAACTAAAGGGGTTAAAGGCTGAACAGTCTGGCCCCGGCCTTGCGAGGCATCAGGAAGCGATTCGCACAACGCGAGCCGAAAAAGTAGAGAAAGTCGAGCAGGAACACTCGAACTAGGAGGAAACATGAAGAAGAAGGAATCCGGTTTTACACTGATCGAGCTGCTGATCGTCATCGCGATCATCGGCATCCTGGCGGCCATCGCCATTCCCAACCTCTTGAACGCGGTGCAGCGCGGCAAGCAGAAGAGGACGATGTCCGACATGCGCACCATCGCGACGGCTATCGAGGCTTACGCGGTCGACAACAACGTCTACCCGGCCGGAGCTTGCACCTCGGCAATGTGGACGGTTGCCGGCACGACCTTCAACGACAGCTCGCTGTCGCTGCTCTCCCCGACATACATCGCCACACCGGTCCGCAAGGACGGTTGGGACGGGTACTTCCACTACGGCGTAGATTCGGCGACCTATCCCCAGCAGTACTGCCTGCTCTCGACGGGCCGCAACAAGGCGGCCGAGACCATCGTTTGCATCACGACCACGAACTTCAACTCGGACATCGTGTACTCCAACGGCGGTTTCATCCAGTTCCCCGAAGGCGCCCAGAACTAAGCCTTCTTCCCAAGTCGACGAAAACGGCCCCGAGCAATCGGGGCCGTTCTTTTTGGCGCGGAAACCCCGGGGACTCCCGACCCCGTTACAATCTCTCGTGCCTTCGAGCCGTCGCCTGCCCGGAATTCTCGCGGCGGCGGCGATCGTCCCCGCGCTCTTCTGGTTCGGCCCGGCCCTGGTCGCCCGCCAGGCGCCCTCCTTCCGGGACCAGGGGGACTTCTTCTATCCCCTGAAGCTTTACACCGCCGATCGCCTGCGATCCGGGGAGATCCCGCTCTGGAATCCTCTCTCGGGAGGGGGGGAGCCGTGGCTCGCGAACGCGCAGGCCGGTGTCTTCTACCCGCCGAGCTTCCTGTTTCTCCTGCCGAACCCGGCGATTGCCGGGATCCTCTTCCTGCTTTTCCACTTCGCCATCGGAGCGTGGGGGATGCGGCGGTTTCTCGCGGGCGAGGCCGTGTCCGAGTCGGGAGCCCTGTTCGGGAGCGCCATCTTCGTGGCCTCGGGATTCGCGGCGTCCCTCTCGGCGTTCTGGAACCACTTCGGGGCATGGGCCTGGCTCCCGGTGATTGCCGCGATCGCGCGCTCCGGCGTCAAGACGCGGGGCGCGCTTCTCGCGCTCGCGCTCTTCGCCGGACTCCAGGCGATGGCGGGAAGCCCCGAGATCTCGGGTCTGACGGCGCTCCTCGCGCTCATCCTCGCGCTGCGACCGCGCCGGGACCCCGAAAAGCCGTGGCTCGACTCACCCCGCAAATCGCTCCTGCGAACGGGGGGCGCGCTTCTCCTCGGCCTGGCGCTCGCCGGCTGGGTGATCGTTCCGATGGGGGAGCTCGCCCTTCACTCCGACCGTCGCGGAGCGCTCTCCGTCGAAGAACGGGAGCCCGGGGCACTGACGCTCCCGGCGCTCGCCGCGGGGTTCGCGCGTCTTCCCCGGACCGCCAGCCGGACCTACTGGGTCTCCTCCCTCTTCGTGGGACCGCTCGGGCTCGCGGTCGCGCTGGCGCCGTTCTTCGAGAGGGAGCGCCGCCGGCTGGTGCTGCTGCTCGCGGGAATCGGAGTCGCCGGGCTCCTCGTCGCCGCGGCCGGACCGCCCGGATCGTGGCTCCGGGCGATCCCGCCGCTCGATCGCGTGCGCTACCCCGAGAAATGGCTCGCGGCCACGGTCTTTTCCCTGGCCGCGCTCGGCGGGCTCGGACTCGACACGCTGCGCTTCCAGGCGGGGGGGCGGACCCTGAAAGCCGTCTTCGCGATCGCGGCCGCGGCGGCTCTCGCCGGGACGCTCGTTTTCGGCGGCCTGACGCCGCTGTCCGTGACGGTCGCCCTGGGCCTCCTCGCGGCGCTCGCGCTCGCGCTCGGCGCCGGCCGGCCGGAGACGGCGGGAGGTCTCCTCGCGGCGACGGCGGCCCTCGCTCTCGTGGCCTCTCTCGCGATCGCCGGCCGGCCGCTTTTCACATTTGCCCCGGAGGCCGCGATCCGCACCCGGCCGCCGGTCCTCGCCGCGATCGGGAACCTGACGGGCCGCGTGCTGACGCCTCCGTCGGCCGCGCTTTCCCGGTGGGTCGTGCGGGACTGGAGCTTCGACGAGGCAACCCTCGCGCGCCAGCGGGAAGCGCTCGCCGGATACACGAACCTGCTTTTCGGAGTTGCGACCGTCCGCACCGCGGCCGCTCTTCCGACCGGCGCCGGGCGCCAGATCGCCGACTCCGTCGACGCGTCCCCGGAACCCGTCCGTGCCGCCGGTCCGGCGAGCGCGCGCGTGCTCTGGAGCCCGTTCCAGCCGAGCCGGCTTCCCTCCCGCAAGGTCGGCGAGTTCTTCCGCGCGCCGATCGCCCCTTACCGGCCGCGGCTCTCGTTCGCGCGCAGCTATCGCTTGGAGCCGGACCCCGCGCGGGCCTGGATCCGGGCCGCCGCCGGCGGTGTCGATCTCGCCCGGGAGGTGCTGCTCGACCGGGATCCCTCCCCGCGCGCGCCGGCCGGGGTCCGCTCCCCCATTTTGCTCGCGCGCCTGGCCGAGGACCGACCGGAGCGGGTCGTTGCCGAGATCACCACGAATTCCCCGGGCCTTCTCGTGTTGACGGATCTCTTCTATCCCGGCTGGATCGCGGAGGAGGAGGGGCGGCGCCTCCCGATCCTGCGCGCCGACGGTTTCTTCCGCGCGGTGGCGCTGCCGGCCGGCACGCACCGCGTCACGTTCCGCTACCGTCCCCTGTCCGTCGTCGTCGGCGCGGGAGTCTCCACCGCGGCCCTTCTGACGATGCTGCTTCTCGCCGGTCAGGGCGAGCCGATCCGGGTGGGACGGCCCCGGTGAGTCCTCTCTTTCTCGAGTACGGCGTCGCGGCTGTCGCCGCGGTCTTCCTGTTCGGTCTCGTGGCCGGCAGCTTCGTGAACGTCGTGATCCACCGCTTCCCCCGCGGCGAATCGGTCGTCTTCCCGGGCTCGCACTGCCCGGCGTGCGGCGGCCCGATCCGCGCGGTAGACAACGTGCCGGTCCTCTCATGGCTTCTCCTGCGCGGGCGCTGCCGCGACTGCCGCGCGCCGATTTCCGCCCGCTATCCGCTCGTCGAGCTCGTCAACGCGATCCTGTGGGTCGCGGTTTTCATCCGCGCGCCGGGCTGGGCGGACTTCGCTTCCGGCGCGTTCCTCTGCTCGGCGTGCCTGGCTCTCCTCGCGATCGACGCGGAGTTCCGCATTCTCCCGGATCGGATCACGCTGACCGGGATGGCCGTCGGTCTCGCGCTTTCGTTTCTCTCCAGCTCGCGAACTCCGCTCTCGGCGTTCGCGGGAGCCGCGCTCGGCGCCGGCGGGCTCTGGCTGCTCGCGTTTCTCTGGGAGAAGCTCCGGAAGGTGGAAGCGATGGGCCTCGGCGACGTCAAGATGCTCGGAATGATCGGGGCCCTTCTGGGAGTGTCGGGAGTGGTCCTGTCCGTCCTGCTGGCGTCGGTCGCGGGAAGCCTCGTCGGCATCGCGATGGTCGCCGCGCGGCGCGGCTCCCTCCAGACCACTCTGCCCTTCGGGGTCTTTCTCGCGCTCGGCGCCGTCGCTTCCCTGTTCTGGGGGCCGGAGATCGTCGCGCTCTACCGCGCCGGACTGAGATAGCGGGGAAGCGTGCCGTCGCGAAGAGGCGGGTTCGCTGCCGGGCTCTACGCGCTCGTTTTTGCGCCGGGCTTCGGGACGCAGTACGCCGTGTGGCCGCTGACCCTCGGCGTGCTCACGGCGGGAGCGGGATACTTCCTCTGCACCGTGGCGACGATGGCGTGGACGCTCGGGTCTCACTACGGGGTGCCCGG
>JBBQKV010000004.1:0-48360 GCA_038327245.1 Acidobacteriota bacterium | reverse complement strand
TTCGATCCGATGACGCTGGCCGCGGCGATCCGCGCGATCTACGTCCGCGCGGCCTGAAGCGTCCTCGTGGCGGACTGGGAAACAACCCTCCAGGCGCTCCGGGAGCAGTTCCTGCTGGGTTCCGCGGCGCGGCTCGCGCGGATCGAATCGGACCTCGAGAGACTGAGATCCATCCCCGAAGACGGCCAGGCGTTGGCGGATCTGAGGCTGGCGTTCCACGGCTTTTCGGGTCTCGGCGGCACATATGGATTTCCGCAGGTCACGATCCTCGGAATCGAGGGAGAACGTCGTTGCGACGCGCTCGGCGCGCCGGGGCGGAGACCCGGCCCGGAAGATCTGGCGGTCTGGGAGAAACTGCTCGACGATCTTCGATCGGAGCTGGGCGCCCGCGTGGTCTCTCCCCCGGCGGCGATCGATGCGCCGGCGCCCCTCCGCCAGGAAGGCCTGATCGTCGAAGCGGACCCGGTTCTCCGGGACGATCTCGCTCGTGTCGTGGAGCGGACGGGGTTGACCGTGCGCACCGCTGCGACGCGGGTCGAAGCCCTGGAGGCCCTGGACCTTCGCATGCCGGCCGCCGTGCTGGTGGATACGGAGCTGCCGGACGGCTCGGGTTACGCGCTTGTCGAGCGCGTTCGCGGAATCGCGGGGGGTGAAGCGATTGCGGTGCTCTTGATCGCCGGACTGGCGAACGTGCTCGACCGCGTCGAGGCGATCCACTGCGGCGCCGACGGGCTCTACGAAAAGCCGATCGACGCGGAATCCATCGGACGCCGGCTGCATCAGCTGCTGGAGCGCGCGGGCGCCGAGCCGCCGCGCGTCCTGTCGGTCGAGGACGATCCCGACCAGGCCCGCTTCCTCCGGTCGGTGTTGGAATCCGCGGGCTACGAGGTTTCGGTCGCGACGGGGCCGGGGGAGTTTGAAGAGGCACTCTCCGCCTTTCAGCCCGATCTCGTTCTCATGGATATCCTCCTCCCCGGCAACGTCTCGGGATACGACCTCGCGCGATACCTCCGGCAGGACGAGCGTTACGCCACGCTCCCCGTGCTCTTCCTGACGACCGAGCAGCAGATCCACGTTCGTATCGAGGCCCTCAAGGCGGGCGGAGACGATCACCTGACCAAGCCGGTCAACCCGGGGCTTCTCCTCTCTACGGTTGCCGCGCGCATCGAGCGCGCACGGTTCCTGAAAGACCTCGTGGAGCGAGATGGCCTGACGCGGCTGCTCACCCACACTGCCTTCCTGGAGCGGGTCCGAGTGGCGCTGGCGCGTCGGCGCCGTCGAGCGGACGCCGCACCCGCCGCGCTCACGGTGCTCGACCTCGATCACTTCAAGAAGATCAACGACACCTGGGGACACCCCGTCGGGGATCGCGTCATCACCGCTCTGTCCTCGCTGTTGCGCTCCCGCCTCCGGCAGTCCGACACGATCGGGCGGCTGGGCGGCGAGGAGTTCGGAGCGCTCATCGAAGACCTGTCGGTGGAGGACGCGGTTCAGCTGATCGAGCGTCTGCTGGCGGATTTCACGGCCATCGAACACCGGGGCCCGGGCGACGCCCGGTTCCACGCGAGCTTCTCCGCGGGGGTCGCCATGAGCGGGAGCGCGAAGGACCTGACCGGGTGGCTCGAAGCTGCCGACCAGGCCCTTTACGAAGCCAAGCGCGCGGGGAGAAGCCGGGTCGTCGCGAACCGGAGCGGCTAGATCAGCCTTCCGCGGCGGCGGCCCCGTGCAGCCGGAGGAGGGACCGGATGAGAGCCGAGGCCGTTGCGACGTCCAGCTGGGTCGAGCGATCCGAGAGCGCGCGATCCGGGTCGTCGTGGACTTCCAGGAAAAAACCATCCACGCACCCGGTCGCCGCGGCCGCCCGGGCGAGCACAGGGGCGTACTGCTTCAGGCCGCCCGTCTCTTTTCCCCCGCCGGGAAGCTGCAGCGAATGCGTGACGTCGTAGATGACGGAGCAGCCGAGGGCGCGCATCATCGGGAAAGCGCGCATGTCCACGACCAGGTTGTGGTACCCGAACGAGGTCCCCCGTTCGCACACGAGGACCCGCTCGTTTCCGGCGGCGCGACACTTCTCGACCACGTTCCCCATGTCTTCCGGCGCCAGGAACTGGCCCTTCTTGATGTTCACCGGCTTGCCGGTCCGCGCGGCCGCGACGACCAGGTCGGTCTGCCGGCACAGAAACGCCGGAATCTGGAGCACGTCGAGGACCTTCGCGGCGACCTCGGCCTGCGCCGGCTCGTGGATGTCGGAGATCAGCGGGAGTCCGGTCTTTGCTTTGACCTCCGCGAGGATGTCCAGTCCCTCCGTGATCCCGGGTCCCCGGAACGAGTCGCGCGAGGATCGGTTCGCCTTGTCGTAGGACGACTTGTAGACGATCCGCGCGCCGGTCTCCTCGGCGATCGCCGCGATCCGCTGTCCCATCGCGACCGCGTGCGCGCGCGACTCGATGACGCAGGGTCCCGCGAAGAAGATGGGAGGGGCGCCGTCCCCGATCGTCCAGCCGGGTGCGATCTCGAAGGAGCGGACCCGCGTCAGACGTCCTCCCGGCGGACCGACGCCGGAATCTCGTCCCGCGCGTCTTGCTGCTCCTTCGCCGCGCGGTGGGCCTTCGCGGCCCGAATGAAGTCGCGGAAGAGGGGGTGGCAGGCGAACGGCTTCGACTTCAGCTCCGGGTGGAACTGGCAGCCCAGGAACCACGGGTGGTCGTCGCGAAGCTCCACGATCTCCACGAATTTCCGGTCCGGCGACATTCCGGTGAACGACATCCCGGCCTCGCGGAGGGCCGGCAGGAACTCCTGGTTGACCTCGTAGCGGTGGCGATGACGCTCCGAGATCGCGTTCTCCCCGTACGCGCGCGCCGCAAAGGAGCCGGTCGAGAGGTCGCAGGGGTATTTTCCCAGCCGCATGGTTCCGCCGAGCGCCTCGACCCCGATCAGGTCGCGCAGCTTGAAGATGACCTTGTATGTCGGGTCTTCCTCGAACTCAGTCGAGTTGGCGCCCTCGAGGCCCGCGACGTGCCGCGCGTACTCGATGACCGCCGACTGAAGGCCGAGACAGATCCCGAAGAACGGGACGCGTTTCTCGCGCGCGTACTGGATCGCGCGCATCATCCCTTCGACTCCCCGCCGGCCGAAGCCGCCCGGCACCAGGACGGCGTCCGCGCGGACGAGAGCGTCCGGGTACTGGTCGTTCTCCAGGGTCTCCGCGTCGACGTACTGAAGTTTCACGCGCACGTTGTTCGGGATTCCGCCGTGGCCGAGGGCCTCGTTCAGGGACTTGTACGAGTCGCCGTAGTCCACGTACTTGCCCACGACCGCGATCTCCACCTCGCCGGAGGGGTTCTTGATGCGGTTGACGAGGCTCTCCCACTTCGACAGGTCCCGGTCGTAGTGGGGAAGGTTCAGGAGATCGAGCAGGATCTCGTCGAGTCCCTCGGCCGCGAACTGGAGCGGGACCTCGTAGATCGAGGGGACGTCCTTGGCGTTGATGACTGCCTCGACCGGAACGTTGCAGAAGAGCGCAATCTTGCGCTTCACCTCGTCGGGGAGCGGACGATCCGTCCGGCAGAGGAGGACGTCCGGCTGGATTCCGATCGAGAGAAGGTCCTTGACCGAGTGCTGCGTGGGCTTGGTCTTCAGCTCGTCCGACGCCTTGATGTAGGGCACCAGCGTGAGGTGGACGTTGATGGCGTTGCCGCGACCCGCCTCCTGCCTCATCTGGCGGATCGCCTCCAGAAAGGGGAGCGACTCGATGTCGCCCACGGTGCCCCCGATCTCGATCAGCACCACGTCCGCGTCCGGTCCCACCTTGCGGATCGAGTCCTTGATCTCGTCCGTGATGTGCGGGACGACCTGCACGGTCTTGCCGAGATAGTCGCCGCGCCGCTCCCGCTCGATGACCGTCGCGTAGATGCGGCCGGCCGTCGTGTTGTTGACGCGCGAAGACGTCGTCGACGTGAACCGCTCGTAGTGGCCGAGGTCGAGGTCGGTCTCGGCCCCGTCGTCGGTCACGTAGACCTCGCCGTGCTGGAAGGGTGACATCGTCCCCGGATCCACGTTGATGTACGGGTCGAACTTCGCGAGAGTGACCTTGAAACCTCGCGCTTCGAGGAGCGCCCCGATCGAGGCCGCCGCGATGCCTTTCCCGAGCGAGGACACGACGCCACCCGTCACGAACACGTATTTGGCGCTCATCCGATCACCTCCTTTTCCAAGGTCCTTCCGGACCGCTGCAGGATCTTCTCCGCTTCGGCGAGATCTTCGGGCGTATCGACTCCGATCGAGTCTGCGACGGCTTCTCCGACCCAGATGGACCAGCCCGCCTCGAGCCAGCGCAGCTGTTCGAGGGATTCGATTCTCTCGAGAGGGGACGGCGGCAGAGCGGCGACCCGCCGGAGGGCTTCCGCGCGATAGGCATACAGCCCCAGGTGCTTGCGGAATGCGGGCGCTCCCGAACGGGGAAAGGGAATAGGGGCCCGCGAGAAGTAGAGGGCGCGTCCGTCCTCCGCGACCGCGACCTTGACGACGTTGGGGTCGCGGGCCGCGGTCTCTCCGATCCCGGACAGCGCGAGCGTCGCGATCTCGCGGGCGGGGTCGGCGAGCAGCGTCTCGACCACGAGGTCCACGTTCTCGGCGGCCATCAGCGGCTCATCCCCCTGGAGGTTGACGTAAACGTCGGCCGGCGCGCGCAACGCCGCTTCCGCCAAACGGTCCGTCCCGCTCGCCGCCTCCGCCGACGTCAGCAAGGCTTCTCCGCCGCCGTCCCGCACGACCTCGGCGATGCGGGAGTCGTCCGTGGCGACCAGGACCCGGTCGAGCCGCTTCGCCGCCTGGGCCGCCGCCAGGACGTGGAGGACCATCGGACGGCCGGACAGGGGAGCGAGGGGCTTTCCGGGAAATCGGACGGAGGCGTAACGGGCGGGAATCACTCCGATGACTTTCATGAAGACATCGGGACTATAGGGTAGCGTGCATTCGAGGATCGGTCAAGGAATGGAGAATACGCTGCCCCGTGAACCGCTGGCTTCCCGGCCCGGATTCGCCCTCCTGTACGCGCTGGCGCTCCTTCTCGCGGCGGCGGGAGCGATTCACGCCACCCTGCGCGCCCACTCCGATCGGGAGCTCTCGAGGACCGGCGACGCGCGGTGGATCTGGTACTCGCGCGAGGTCAAGGAGCCGCGCCCGATTTCCTTCGTCGCGACCCGCGACGTCGTTCTCGAACGGGCCCCGGCGCGCGCGACCGCGAAGGTCTTTGCGGACCGCTGGCACGTCCTGTGGGTCAACGCCCGCCGGGCGGGCGGCGGCAGCCAGCAGCCCGGCGCGCCTCTCGCGCTCTACGAGATCGGCCCGCTGCTCGCCCGCGGCGTCAACCGCATCGCGATCGAGGCCGGCAGCGAAACGGGCGCCGGGGGTCTCCTCTTTTCTCTGGACCTCCTGGGCGCCGGCCGGGACGCCGTGGTTTCGGACGCCCGCTGGCGAATCGACACGTCGCGCGCCGCGATCCGATCCGGCGGCCGCTACCGGCCGGCGGTCTGGGGAAGTCCCCCCATGTACCCGTGGGGATGGCCGCGCCTGCCGCGACCGGACGAAATGGGGACAGATTTATTTTCGAAAGATGGAGCGTCGCTTCCGAGCCCCGGAAAATAAATCTGTCCCCTTTTACGCTCTTACGCCGTCGCCAGCGCATCAAGCGCCTGGCGCGCGGCGGCACAGTACGGATTCGATTCGTCGTAGCCGGCGAGGGTGATGACTTTCCGGTAGGCGTCGACCGCGCGGTCGATGTCGTGTCGGGCGTGGTCGTAGAGGCGCCCGGAGAGGAGGCGCGCCCCGAGATTCCCGGGCTCGACGTCCAGGGCCTTGCCGCAGAAGACGAGTGCGACGTCGAACCGCTCCTCGGCTGCGGCCCTCAGCGCCCTCTGGAGGTAGAGACGGGCCTCTCCCGCCGAACTCGGGCGGGACGCGGAAAAGAGGGCGAGCTGCCGGAGGGAAGCCGCCAGACCATTGATACCCGGGAAATTGCGCGACATCGGGAGTCGGGTCGAGTATAGCCGGGGTCCCCCGCGATGCAAGAAATCTTTCGGCGGGGGAGGGCGAATACCTTACTTTAGTCGGAAATCTGGGTTGAGATTGCTTCGTGGCGACAGCGAGTCGCAGCGATATAAGGCGATGTGTGCGATATACCGAATGGAATAAGGAGAACGGGTCAGCTGACCCGTTCGATCGCGGACTCCGTCGCCAGTACCAGCCCATCCCGGGCGTCCGACTCGGGGAAGGACCCGAGGGCGACCCGCGCCGCCGCCGCGTAATCGCGGGCGAGCGCCCGCGTCTCTCCCAGGCCGCCATGGCGCTCCGCGATCGAGAGGATCTCCGCCGCACTCACGCTGCCGAACTCCCGCTCGCGCATCACGCGCGCGACGCTTTCCCGCTCCGCCGCCGAAGCGCGCGGCAGCGAGAGGAGAAGCGGCATCGTGAGTTTGCCTTCGCGAAGGTCGTTCAGGACGGGCTTGCCGGTCGCCTCGACGCTGCCGGTGTAGTCGAGGAGGTCGTCGATCAGCTGGAACGCAACGCCGAGACAGCGGCCGTACTCGGCCAGGCGCTCGGCCGCGACGAGGTCGCCCCGCGGCGCGAAGTGGGCCGGGAGCCGGCACGCTGCGGAGAAGAGATCGGCCGTCTTGCGGCGGATGATCTCGAGCGCCTCTTCGCGCGTGACGTGAAGGCTACCGGTCTTCTCGGTCCCGATGATCTCGCCCTCGATCATCGACAGCGTCGTGTCGGACAGCACCTTCAGAATCGTGAGGTCCCCCTCGTCGAGGGCGATGCCCATCGACTTCGTGTAGAGATAGTCGCCGAAGAGAACGGTCAGGTTGTTTCCCCATCGTGCGTTCGCCGACGTGCGGCCGCGTCGAAGCCGCGCCTCGTCGATCACGTCGTCGTGGACGAGCGTGGCGGTGTGAATGAACTCGACGACCGTGGCGTAGCGGACGTCCTTCCGATCGTTCTCGTCGTGTCCCAGTAGCCGCGCCGAGAGGAGCAGCAGCGCCGGGCGGATCCTCTTCCCGCCCCCCTGCGCGAGATGTCCGCCGATCCGGTCGATCGTCGGGATCGGAGAGCGGAAATGAACGAGGAGCTCTTCCTCGACCTGGGCGAGCTTTTCCGCAATCAGGTCGTACGCCCGCAGAAACCGCGGGTTGGCCGCCCGCGACGAGAACATCATCGGTAGTTCGTGAACTGCAGCGGGAGCCCGAAGTCGCGCTCCCGGAGGAGCGCCATCGCGCTCTGGAGCTCGTCCTTGACCCGGCCCGAGACGCGGACCTGGTCCGCCTGGATGGCGGCCTGCACTTTCAACTTCCGATCTTTGATCGCCCGGACGATTTCCTTCGCCTTTTCCGAGGGGATTCCCTGCTGGATCTTCGCGACCTGGCGGACGGTTCCGCCGGCTGCGGGCTCGACCTTGCCGTACTCCATCGCCTTCACGGCCACGCCCCGACGGACGAGCTTCGTCTCGAGGATGTCCACGACCGACTTCATCTTGTGTTCGTCGTCGGAGGTGAGCACGAGCTCCAGTTCCTTCTCGGAGAACTCGACCTTCGAAGCGCTGCCCCGGAAGTCGAACCGGGTCGCGATTTCCTTGGAGGCCTGCTGGACCGCGTTGGAGACCTCCTGGAGGTCCACCTTGCTGACTACGTCGAAGGAAAAGTCCTGGGGCATGGGGGGATTCTATTTCGTCAGCCTGTCATCCCGAGCGCAGCGAGGGATCTCCTGCGTTCGAGAGATCCTTCGTCGCTGCGCTCCTCAGGATGACGGGTTGAGAGGGGATGACGTGCTGCGCACGTCAGTTCTCCACGATCCGCGTGCCGGGCGGCCCGGTAATCCGGAAGTCCGCCGCCGGGCGGGCCTTCTCGGTGCGCCACGCGTCGAACCGGAACTCCGTGCGGTTCCCGGCGGAGTCCTGGTAGGAAAGCCCGCTCACGCTGCCGCCCCCGTCGATCGCAAGCCGCAGCCACGCGAGTTCGGGCCGCGGCACGCGCGGGGTGAGGAGGATTCGGGTGGACGACGCGGCTTCGCCCGGCTCGACCGCAATCTCGTACTGCCGGCCGAGATCCGCCGGCTGGGTCAGAAAGACGATGGGAAGGCGGGCCTTCTCCTCTTCCGAGAGACGCCGCACGGTGAGTTGCTTGTCGTCGGGTGAGAAGAAGCGGCCCTCTCCCGCGTCGTACGTAAAGGCCTTCTTTTCCGGAGCGGTGTAGTCGAAGCGGACTCTCTGCGGAACCTGGAGGACCACCGTGCCGGACTCGCGGCGCGCGGTTGCGAAACCGGAGGGCGTGTAGATCTGGGTGAAGGCGGAGGCGTGCGCGGCGCCGTCGCCGTAAAGCGCCACGGCGCGCGCCAGCGCGACCGAGGCCGCGGGGGGAATCGCCGAAATGGCGGCGGGCGAGGCCGCCGGCGTCGAGATCGGCGTAGTCTTCTGACCTCGCGCGTCCGCGGATGCCAGCACCAGCCCCACCGTCAGGAAAAACGAGATCGGTCTCATGAAGGCTCTGAAAACAACGGGAGGGGCGCTTCTATTCGGCGGGCAATCGGGTCAGTGGCGGAAATGCCGGCGCGGCGCCGTCAAAAACGCCATCTGTCTCTCGTCGGCCGCGGCGACCACTTCCTGGTCCCGGATGGATCCTCCGGGGGCGACGACGGCCGTGACGCCCGCTTCCGCGAGGATGTCGAGGCCGTCCCGGAACGGAAAAAAAGCATCGGACGCCGCCGCGCAGTTGACGATCGGCAGCACGGGCTTGGTAGCCGCCAGCCGGCAGGCGTCCACGCGGCTCATCTGCCCCGCTCCGATCCCGATCGTCTGACGGGCGTTCGCGAGCACGATCGCGTTCGACTTCACCCGGCGAACGACCTTCCAGGCGAGCTCGCACGCCGCCCGTTCGACCGCGGTCGGTTTCCGCTGCGAGGCGAGGCGCCACGCGGACGTCTGGTCGGGCTCGGAGTCCGCGTCCTGAAGGAGGAGGCCGCCCTCGATCCGCTTCCAGTCGACGCCTCCCGCCGGGCGCCGCGACACCGGCACCCGCAGAAGGCGGATGTTCGGCTTCTTGGTGAAGTAGTCGATCGCCTCCTGCGTGAAGTCGTCGGCTGCGACGACCTCGACGAAGTGTTGGAGGACCAGCGACGCTAGGGCGCCGTCTACACGCCCGCGGATCGCAATGATCCCGCCGAAAGCCGCGAGGGGATCGCACGCGAACGCGCGGCCGAACGCCTCCATCACGGTGTCGCCGATAGCCGCGCCGCACGGGTTATTGTGCTTGACGATGACGGCCGCCGGGCGGTCGAAGTCCCGCGCGAGCGTCACTGCGGAGTCGAGGTCCAGCAGATTGTTGAACGAGAGCTCTTTCCCCTGCAGCATCTGGAACCGGACCAGCGCATCGGCCGGCGCCGCCCGTTCGTGGTAGAGCGCCGCCCTCTGGTGCGGGTTCTCTCCGTAGCGCAGCGAGCCGGTCCGGTCGAAGGCAAAAACCAGGCTCTCCGGGAAGCCCTCATCCTGCCGGTGGGCCTCCGCGAGGTAGGCCGCGATCGCGGCGTCGTACGCGGCCGTCCGGGCGAACGCCCGCGCGGCGAGCTTTTCCCGCGTCTCGAGCATCGTCCCCCCGGTGGTACGGATCTCCTCGAGCAGCTCTTCGTAGTCGCTCGGCTCGACCACCACCGCCACCCGCGAGTGGTTCTTCGCGGCCGCGCGGATCAGGGCGGTGCCTCCGACGTCGATCATTTCGATCGTCTCGGCTCTTCCGGCTCCCCGGGCGACGGTCTCCTCGAACGGATACAGGTTCACCACGACGAGGTCGAACGCCTCGATCGCGGCCGCCTCCATGTCGCGCGCGTGGTCGTCGCGGCGGTCGTCGCCCAGGACGCCCGCGAAGATCTTCGGGTGGAGCGTCTTGACCCGGCCGCCGAGGATCTCCGGAAATCCGGTCTCGTTCTCGACGAGCGCGACATCGATGCCCGCTTCCTTGAGATGCGCGGCCGTCCCGCCGGTCGAGACCACGCGCACGCCCGCCTCCGCGAGTCCCCGGCAGAGGTCGGCGACGCGGGTCTTGTCGTGCACGGAGACGAGCGCGCGCCGAACCGGCGTAGCGGATCTCGGAAACGGAATCGGTTCGGGCATCGTGGGGCAATATAGCAAGCATGTCCGGGCCGGATCTCGAGGTCGACGCCCGCGGGCTTCTCTGCCCGCTTCCGATTCTCCGGCTGGCGCGGGCCCTCCGCCGGGCGCCGGGCGGCACGATTGCCCGTCTCGTCGCGACGGACCCCGCCGCCGTGGAAGACGCGGAGACGTTCTGTCGCGAGGGGGGACACGAGCTGCTATCGACGGAGCGGGAAGGCCCTCTTTTTCGCTTCCGGGTCCGGAAAGCGGAGAGCCGATAGCTGATAGCTATTCTTAGAACAGCTTCAGCAGGATGACGTTGACGACGAAGCCCTTCACGCCGTGGCCCACGACCGGAGCGCCGACCTCGAACCTCAGCAGCGAGTTCTGCCACGGCCCGTTCAGCGACCCGAGCAATCCCGCGCCCGCGAAGTACGTGTTGTCGAAGCCGGACTCGCGGTCTTTGACGACCGCCTGATCGAAGACCGCCTCGAACCGGATGATGTCCTCGATGTTCAGACCGTAGGAGACGCTGCCGAGCAGCGCGGTCTGGGTCTTGACGCTGCCGCTCTTGAATCCGTGAATCGGGGCGCCCGAAAAAGCGCCGAACTCGTACTTGGAAAAGCGGTCGAGGTCCTGCCCGTCCAGGTAGGTCAGCCCCACGTGGAGCTTCCGGAAGCCCGGGAAGTACTGGTCCTTCGACAGGGACAGCTGGTACTTCACGTAATCCCGGTGCCTGGGGTCGAACTCGGACGTGGCCGGGTTTCCCCAGGGCTGCCAGTCGCGGCGCCGGTAGTAACCGCCGATCGCCGTCGCGTTGAACCCCTTGTAGTTCCCGACGAGACGCAGCTCCGCGCCGTCGGTGAACGTGTCGACCGGCGTGACGAAGAGGGGACCGGTGTCCTTGTCCCGCTGGAAGTTGTCCCAGCGGGTGAAGAGACCGAGCGACGTCTTGAGATACGGACCGAGCGGCCGGCCCAGATTGACCTGGAAGACGGCCGGCAGGTGCTTGATCTTTTCGTCGGCCACCTCTTTGCCGTTGCGGTAGGCGGCGTCGCCGAACGGCACGGCCACCCCGAAGAGGTCCGCGCCCAGGTCGAACCGGCTGCCGAAGAGCGACGGGTCCGTGTAGTTCGCGGTCAGGAGGGCGCCGCCAAAGAAGAGCGACAGCTGCTTGCCCTTCCCCCAGAGATCGAAGTTGAAGTGCTGAACTCCGAGAAGCGGGATCGGGTACGAGAGCGAATCGTCGTAGAAGACCCCGGCGATTCCGAAGGTGCTCTTCTTGGAGATCTTCTCCTCCACGATGCGCGACCCCGGAGCCTGCGGATCCGGCACGAGGTACCGCATCCCCTTTTCGGTGTCGCGGATCATCTGGAGGTCCGACTTGTACGCCGCGGTGCGTCCTTCCTCGAACGCCGGCGGATTGATCGCGACCTCTTTCATCTTCACGTCTCGCTCGATCGCGGTCGTCCGGCCCGCGGTCGAGAACACCTGCTCGCCCCGGATCTCGAGCGGGAGAGCCACGTCGGGATAGCCGGGCACCGCGCGATAGATCTCGGTCTGGACGTTCGAGAGCGTCTCGCCCTTCAGGTTCAGCTGGACCGAGTCGCGGCGGAGCAGGGCGAACGTCTGCGCGTCGATCCAGACCTTCCCCCGGTACGCGGGCTTGTCGCCGAAGGCTGCCTTCGGGGTGTAGGTGATCTCGTACGAGCGCCGGCCTTCGAGGTCCGAGGTGCCGTCGAGCACGTAGCGATAGTCCTCGGTCAGGCGGATGTCGAGGGGCAGCGTCGTGACCTTTTCGGGCTGCAGGATCGGGATCTTCGGCAGCGTCTTGCCCTTCCACTTCACGCCGTTCAGGTAGAAATCCTTCCAGACCCAGTCGGCGGCCTCGGCGCGGCGGAAGAAAAAGGGCCCGCGGATCGTCAGGTCGAAGGTCTCGTTGACGTCGGCGACCCGGAACCGCAACGACGCTTCCATCTCGGCCGTGAAGGTCGAGACCTTCTCGCGCTGTCCCGCGTCCCACGCCCTCTCACGCGCGATGATCTCGTCGGCGGTCAGGCCGCGCGTCGCGCCGACCTCGACCGACGTGCGCGTGTCCGGGCGCTTCGCCGGCTCGAGGACCACGGCGAGCGGCCCGCGCGAGAGGTCGAGCTCCAGCGTTTTTGCCCCGCGGAGCTCGAAGTCCCGCTTCGTGCCGGATGCGAGGTTCTCGACGGAGGCCTTCGCATACGTGCCGCCGGACAGCTCGATCGTGACGCGCCCGGCGGGCTCTTCGGGCAGCAGCAGGATCGGCGTGAACTTCTTACCCTCGAAGAAACGGAGGACCGGGAATCGGCTCCCGTCGGTGCGCGTGGCCGTCGTCGAGGTCGGATCCCGGGAGACGTCGGCGGTCCAGTAGCGCTGGAGGCGCCGGAGCGGCTCCCAATCCTCCGCCGATGGCGCTCCGCCGGGGGCCGTGAGAAGAGCAATGAGAGACGGCGACGCGTCGCCCGCTGCCGCGATCGCCGAAACGACCTGGCCCGGTGCGCTCCCGGCGGGTGAACGGGGGACGAGGACCCAGCGGGACTTGCCCTCTTCCGACGTCGTGGGCGGGACGCGACCCGGCGCGGAGGCGACCGCGTCGTAGTACGCCCCGAGATCCTCCTCGAGGTCGAGCGAGAACGGCTCTCCCGCGGTACGGGAGAAATCGAGGGCGATCCGGGCCGCCGGGGAGGCCGATCGGACCGCCGAGGACAGCTGCTTGATGGCGAACGGCAGCCGGGCGCGGGAGGGAGCGCCCGGCTCGTCGGTGAAGCGCGTGAAGTCGAGCACGACCGCCGCGACTCCGTTCATCTTCGCGAGCCCCGGCGCGGCGAGCGCGACGGCGGCTTCGGAGACGTCGCGGACGGCAACGATCGCGAGACAGCGCTCGAGCGACGCCGGGAGCGCAAGATCCGTATGGAATCGGATGACTCCGAGCGGCGGCCCTTCGGCCGGGCACGCTCCGTCCGCCCGCTCCGCCGCGATCGTCAGGCGCTCGGCCGCGTGCGCGGACAGCGAGCCCGTCAGAAAAAGCAAAACGCCCGCAAGCGCGCGGGCGTGCCCGTATCGCTGCCTCATCCGATCCCGGAGAACGGCGTCGCCGCGGGAGTTGTTCCCGACGACGCGGTTAACGCCGCGCTTTCTCCCTCTCGCGAGGCGGTTCGGCCTCCACGGGTGACGGCGCCGACATTTTCTCGGTCGCCGTTTCCACGGGGTTCAGGCCGAGCGCCTTACGGAGCTTCGTCTCGATCTCGGCGGCGAGCTCCGGGTTCTCTTTCAGAAACTGCTTGGCGTTCTCGCGCCCCTGGCCAATCCGGAGGTCTCCGTAGGACAGCCACGCGCCCGACTTCTCCACGATCTTCGCCTCGATCCCGAGGTCGATGAGCTCGCCCGTGCGCGAGATCCCCTCGCCGTACGTGATGTCGAACTCGGCCTGCCGGAACGGCGAGGCGACCTTGTTCTTCACGACCTTCACCTTGGTGCGGGAGCCGACGACGACGTCCCCGTCCTTCAGCGACGCGATGCGGCGGATGTCGATCCGGATCGAGGAGTAGAACTTGAGCGCCCGTCCGCCGGTCGTCGTTTCCGGGTTGCCGAACATGACGCCGATCTTTTCGCGTATCTGATTGATGAAGATCAGGCTCGTGCGCGACTTCGAGACGATCGCCGTGAGCTTTCGCAGGGCCTGCGACATCAGGCGCGCCTGCAGGCCCATCTGCGCCTCTCCCATCTCGCCCTCGATCTCGGCTTTCGGGACCAGCGCCGCCACCGAGTCCACGACGATTACGTCCATCGCGCCGGAGCGGATCAGCATTTCCGCGATCTCCAGCGCCTGCTCTCCGTTGTCCGGCTGGGAAACGAGCAGGTTGTCCGTGTCGACGCCGAGTTTCCGCGCGTACTCGGCGTCGAGCGCGTGCTCGGCGTCGATGAAGCCGGCGAGTCCCCCGGTCTTCTGCGCCTGCGCGATGATCTGGAGCGAAAGAGTCGTCTTTCCGGACGATTCCGGCCCGAAGATCTCGACGACCCGCCCGCGCGGGATTCCGCCGATGCCGAGCGCCGCGTCCACGGCGAGCGAACCGGTCGGGATGACCGAGACGGGCACCTCGGGCCGGTCGCCCAGGCGCATGATCGAGCCCTTCCCGAACTGTCGCTCGATCTGCGTCAGCGCCGTTTCGACGGCGCGCCATTTTTCGTTCGATTTTTCGGCGGCTTTCACACTGGACATCTCGTCACCTTTCTCACCGGGCTCTCCTCGCTGCGCGATTCGCGCGATTATAGACTCCGGAAACGCGCGGATCTCGCCGTGATGCGGGGTCGGCGGGCTTTCCTCCGAGGCGCCTCTGCGATCCGATGAAAACGATCTCACCGAACGTCTCCGCCAGGGCTGCTGCGCCCGACCTCCGTCGCGCGTTTCGCGAGCTTCCCGTCTCGACTCTGCTGGCAACCGGCCTGGGCGCCGGCCTCTCTCCCATCGCGCCGGGGACCGCCGGATCGGCGCTGGCTCTCGCCGCGGCCTGGCTCTTCGAGCGCGCCATCTCCCCCTCTCACATGTCCAGTGTTGTCGCGGCGGTCGGACTCTTGATGTCCGGGCTCGTGATCGCGCTCGCCGGCGTCGGGATTTCCGGCCGGGTCGCGGAAGTCCTCGGGCGTAAGGACCCCGGCTGCATCGTGCTCGACGAGATCGCGGGACAGCTCCTGGCCTCGGCGGTCGTCCCCCTGTTCGCCTATCCCTCCCCGCTGGCCGCGGCGGCCGCCTGGGCCGCGTCATTTCTGGCTTTCCGGCTCTTCGACGTCTGGAAGCCGGGTCCCATCTACGGCTGGCAGGCGCTGCCGGGCGGGTGGGGAATCGTCGTGGACGACGTGGCAGCGGGCGCCCTCGCCGCCGGGGTCACGGCGGGCGTGTCCGCTATGCTCTCGGCGCGACCCGCTTGACCCCGGAACTGTCCGATCGCGACGGAACGATCCTTCGCGACGAGCCTCTATCCCGGCACACGACGCTCCGGATCGGCGGTCCGGCGCGCTGGTACTGCCGGGCGAGGACCGAGGAGGGGCTTTCGGCGGTCCTCCGCGCGGCGACGGAGAGCCGGGAGCCGCTTGCCCTTATCGGGATGGGATCGAACGTCGTTGCTGCGGATGAAGGATATCCGGGCTGGGTCGTGCGGCTGGAGGGGGACTTCCTCCGCATCGAGATCGCGGGAGACCGCCTGACCGCCGGGGGCGGAGCGGCCCTCGGGGGAGCTTGCGCCGCCGCGGCCCGCGCCGGCCTTTCGGGTCTGGAGCCGATCTCCGGCATCCCGTCCTCGATCGGGGGCGCGGTGCGGATCAACGCCGGCGCGTACGGAGGCGAGATCTTCGACGTTCTCGAGACGGTCCGGCTGGTCTCGCGCGGCGGCGACCGGCGCGAGTCGCCGGGCGCGGAGATCCCGCGCGGCTACCGGTGGACGCGGCTTTGCGAGACGAACGAGATCGTGAGCGAGGCGACCCTGCGGCTCCGCCCGGCCTCGCGCGAGGAGATTGCCGAACGGACGCGGGTCGTCGGCGAGAAGCGGCGTGGCGCGCTCCCGAGCGAGCCCAACGCGGGGAGCGTTTTCAAGAACCCGGCGGGCGACTACGCGGGGCGTCTCGTGGAAGCGTGTGGCTTGAAGGGGGAGCGGAGCGGAGGCGCCGCGATCTCGACACGGCACGCGAACGTGATCGTCAATCTGGGAGGCGCACGGTCCGCCGACGTCGTCTTGCTGATGCGCCGGATGCGCGACTCGGTCCGGGAGAGGTTCGGCGTTACGCTGTCGCCCGAGGTGGAGTTCCTGGGGCTGAAATGGGAGTGAGACGGTAGAGGATGCGAATCCTCCTTCTCGCCGGAGGCGGCGGCACGCGCCTGTGGCCGCTCTCTTCCCGGGCGCGGCCCAAGCAGTTCCTGCCTCTCGTGTCGTCCCAAAGCCTTGTCGCGGACACGCGGGACCGCGTCGCGCCGCTATCGTCCGAGATCTTCGTGGCGACCTCCGAGGCCTACGCGGCGCTCGTCCGCGCGGAGCTCCCGGACATACCGCTCGACCGGGTGCTGCTCGAGCCCTTCCGCCGCAATTCCGCACCCGCCATCCTCCGAGCCGCGCTCGACTTCGAGGCGGATGGCGACCCGGTCACGGCCGCGGTCCCGTCGGACCACGCGGTGGCGGACCCGGATGCCTTCCGGGCGGCGGTCAACGCCGCGGCGCGCCTCTGCGACTCGGCGTCCGTGGTCGTCCTCGCGGTGCCGCCCTCGCGGCCCGACACCGAATTCGGTTATCTTGAAGTCGAAAGCACGGAGATCCCCAACGGTTATGACGTCGCGCGTTTCGCCGAGAAGCCGGACCTCGTCCAGGCCCGGACGTTTTTTGAATCGGGACGGCACTATTGGAACGCCGGCATCTTCGTCTTCCGGCCGTCGCGCTTCCTCGCGGAGTCGCGCCGCGTGGCGGCCAGCCTCGTGAACGCCGTGGGCGAGTACCGGGACCGGCTCCGCGAGCAGGATCCGGACGGCGCCCGCGCCGCGTGGGAAGCCCTTCCGGACGTGTCCATCGACTATGCCGTGATGGAGCGCGCCCGGAGCGTCCGGGCCGTGCCCCTGCGCGCCGGGTGGAGCGACGTGGGCAGCTGGAAGGCGGTCCGCGACGTGCGGGGCGTGTCGGACGACTCCGGCAACTTGATCCTCTCGGACACGCCGGTCGTGGCGCCGGGTCTTCGCGATACCGCAATCGTCGTCGGTCCCGAGGGCGTCCTGGTTATGCCCTTCGAACGCGAGAGAGAGCTGCGCGCGGCGGTCGAGCGTCTGCGGCGAAAGGAAGAGGCCGCGGAATGAGCGTCTCCCTCGCGACGGACCTCGGCCGGCTCAAGGAGAACGTGGCCCGCGCGTATCGCGGCGATCCGCGGGTCATCGACCTCGTTCTCACGGCGCTGCTCGCGCGCGGGCACATCTTGATCGAGGACGTTCCCGGGGTGGGGAAGACGACGCTCGCGCGCGCGCTCGGCCGCAGCCTGTCGCTGGAGTTCCGGCGCATCCAGTTCACGAGCGACACCCTGCCGGCCGACGTTCTCGGGATCTCGATCTTTCACGCGGCCAGCGACCGGTTCGAGTTCCATGCCGGGCCCCTGTTCGCGAACATCGTCCTGGCGGACGAGATCAATAGGGCCACGCCGAAGACGCAGTCGGCGCTCCTGGAGGCGATGAACGAGGGCGCGGTGACGGTCGAGTCGGAGAGGCGTGAGCTGCCCCAGCCCTTCATGGTCGTGGCGACCCAGAACCCGGTCGAATACCTCGGGACCTACCCCCTCCCCGAATCGCAGATGGACCGCTTCTTTCTTCGGCTCTCGCTCGGTTACCCCACGGTGGTCGAGGAGAAGGCGCTCCTCCGGATGGGGGGGACCGAGCGGAGTCTCGCCTCGCTCGCCGCCGTGCTGACGCGCGAAGAGGTCTTCGAGCTGCAGGCCGCGACGGAGCGAGTCACCGTCGCCGACCGTCTGCTCGACTACCTGCACTCTCTCGTCGCGGCGACGCGGAGCTCGGGCGAGCTCCGCCTGCCGGTCTCGACGCGGGGAGCGCAGGCGTTCTACCGCGCGACGCAGGCGTTCGCGCTCGTCCAGGGTCGCGACTACGCGACTCCCGACGACGCCCAGGCCGTCGCCATACCGGTCCTGGCCCACCGGATCCTGTCGGTGTCGTCGGACGGCTTCGGCGCCGGAGGCCGGGAGCGCGAGGTGATCAAGAGGGTTCTCGGGCAGGTGGCGGTGCCGGTCTAGTCGTGACCCGCCTCATCCCCGACTGGGGCATCCGGGTCACCAACTTCGGGCTCGGCTACATCCTGATGTGCCTGGTCGTGGCGATCGCCGCGACCAACACCGGCAACAACGGCCTCTACCTCGTGCTGGCGGCGCTTCTCGCGGGCATGGCAGTCTCCGGGATGCTCTCGCGACGCAACGTCCGGGGCGTCCGCTGCGAGATCGCGGCGCTCTCCGAGGTGGTTGCCACGCGACCCGCGCTTCTGCGGGTGAGCCTGGCCAACGAGCTCCGCGCCGGCACCGCGCAGGCCCTCTTCTTTCTCCACGAGTCGCTGCCCGGACCGATGTGGATCGATCCCCTGAAGCCGGGAGAGTCCCGCGAGGTCGTCGTCGAGGCGGTTTTTCCGCGCCGCGGCGTCTTCCGGGAGGCGGACGCGGGCCTCCTTTCCCGCTTCCCGATCGGTCTCTTCCGGAAGTACCGGCGCGCCGCGGTGACGAGCGAGATCGTGGTTTTCCCGGTGCCGCTCGCGAGCGTCATACCGGACGTGCCGCCCGAGGACTCGCGGGGGAGCCGTCCGCACGCGCACCGCGCCGGAAGCGGTGCGGACATCCGCACCCTGCGGGACTTCGTTTCCGGCGACGATCCGCGCGACCTTCATTGGAAGCAGTCCGCGCGCATGCGACGCTGGATCGTCCGCGAGCGCGAGGCGGACCGCGACCGGGCGGTCTTCCTCGTTGTCGACAACGCCCTGGAGGATCCGTCCGACCCCGCCGCCCTCGACCGGCTGGAAGGGGCGATTTCCCGTTGCGCGGGGCAGGCGATCCTGCTCCTGTCGCGCGGGGCCGACGTAGGGCTCCAGTCGAGGGGGGTCAAGGTGGCGCCCCGGGCCGGCCGCGGTCAGCGGAGCCGGCTTCTCGACGCGCTCGCGAGACTGGAGCCGATCCCGACGCGGGAGGCGCCGCCCTTTCCGACGCACCGCCGCGGCGACCACCGGTTGGTGATCACGTGAAAGCGCGCGCCATGCCCCAGGGGCTGCGGGCCGCGTACCTCAACGTGCTGGGTCCTCCCGCACTCATTGCGCCGCTTCCACTCTTCTGGACGCACGGCGCGTCGCCCCTCGCGATTGCGCTCTACGAGGCCGCGCTTCTCCTGCTCTTCGTGCGCGCGCGGGCGGGGCGGCCGGTTCAACTTTCCGACGCCCTGTTGAACGCGATCGGGCTCTCGTACTTCTTCTGGCTCGCGGTCGAAACCGCGATGCTGCGACCCGGTCTCCTGCGCTCGGTCTCTCACCTCCTCCTCTTCACGACGATCGCGAAGCTCGCCTCGCTCAAGCGCCCGGGAGAGGCGAGGACCGCGCTTCTCGTGATCTTCCTGCTGGTGCTGGCCGCGATCTCCTCCTCGACGCACGTGGCGTCGCTCCTCTACTGCGTGGCGATGGGCGTGCTCGGCTTCCGGACCCTTTCCCGGCTCGCGGTCCTGGCCGACTTCGACGAGGGGCCTCCCGCCCGCGTGCTCGCGGCCGTGCCGACCGCCGGGCTTTCGGCCACCGCTCTCATCGGCGGAGTCCTGGTGGCGGCGCCTCTCTTCTTCCTGATGCCTCGCCTCCACGGGCCATTCGCCCTCTCGCCGATCCGCATGGACGACGCGCCGTCGACGGCGGTCGCCACGGACCGGGTGGATCTGGACTCGTTCGGCGGCGCGAAGCAGAGCGACCGCGTCATCCTGCGGCTCGCGATCGACCCGCCGGTCGGCATGCCCGAGTTGCTGCGGCTGCGCGAGGCGGTCTTCACCCAGTACCGCAACGGCGTCTGGACCCGAAGCTCCCGCGCGGCGCGCGAAGTCCGCGGAAACGGGGGAGTCCAGCTCGTCGGCGAGGACTCGTTGCCCGCGGAAGACCGGCTCGCGCACCTTTCCGTGGACCAGAGCTTCTTCGGGAGCGGATTCCTGTTCCTGCCCTATCGCTCGTCGCACGTCCGTGTCGAGCGCGCCCGGCCGGTGCTGTTCGCGGACGGCTCCGTGCAGGTCTCCTCGACGCGGACGACCATCCGGTACGAGCTGTCGGTCTCCAGGCAGCCCGCGCGCGGCGCGGGTCGAAGCAGCATCGATCCCGCGCAGGTTCCGCCGGAGGTCCGCGACTACGCCTGGAAGCTGACGGGTGATCTGGAAGACCCTGCCCAGATCGCAAGCCGCATCGTCACGCACTTCCGGAGGGGTTTCGTGTACACGCTCGATCCCCCGAAGGCGAGCGGCGACCCGCTCGTCAACTTCCTGCTGCGATCGAAGGCCGGCCACTGCGAGTACTTCGCGTCCGCCGCCGCACTGATGCTCGCGTCCCGCGGCGTGCGGTCGAGGCTCGTGACCGGGTCGTACGGCGGCGAGGTCGGCGCCTTCTCGGATGCCATCGTCGTCCGGGGAGCGAACCTCCACGCGTGGGTGGAGGCGGACGTGGACGGCACCGGCTTCCAGGTGGTCGAGCCGACGCCCCCCGGCGGAGTCCCGCCGGCGACGTCGCGGGTTTCGTGGTGGAGACGCTTCGCCACCGTCGGGCGCGAGCTCGAGGTCTTCTACGACCGGCGGATCCTCGGGTTCGATTCCGGCGACCAGATTCAGCTGACCGAGGCGTTCCGGGACTCCGTCGGGAGCGCCGGCCGTTCTCTGTCGTTCTGGAAGGGAAGCGGCGAAGGCGTCTTTCCCGGCGGAGCGAAGGTGGTCGTCGTCCTCCTCGGCCTCGCGGTGCTCGGTCTCCTGGCGCTGAAGGGATTCCGCCGCCGGCCCGCGGTCCCTCCCGCCACGCGCGCGTACCTCGCGGTGCGCCGGGCGCTCGCCCAGAGGCTGGGGAGCCTGGCGCCGGCGGTGCCTCCGGCGGAGGTGGCGCGGCTGTTCGCGGCGGCGGCTCCCGGCTCCGACGCGGATGCCGGCGCGGTCGTCGAGGCTTACTGCGAGAGCGCATTCGGCGGACGAACGACCGACCCGGTCATTGCCCGCGAGCTCTCCGAGCGCGTCCGAAGATTGAAGAGGCTGGCGAGCTAGTACGCGTTTCGGTGGCGCAGCCCGTAGCGCAGCGTCATCCAGAGAATCTTCAGATCCAGCGCGAGGGACCAGTTCTCGATGTAGTAGAGGTCGTACTCGATCCGCTTCGAGACGCTCGTGTTGCCCCGCCAGCCGTGGACCTGCGCCCATCCCGTGATTCCGGCGCGGACCCGGTGACGAACCATGTATTGCGGGAACTTGTCCTTGAACTCGCGGACGAACTCGGGCCGCTCCGGGCGCGGTCCGACGAGCGACATCTCTCCCTTGACCACGTTGACGAGCTGCGGAAGCTCGTCCAGGCTCCAGCGCCTCAGGAAGCGGCCGGCCGCGGTCCGCCGGGGATCGTCCCGGCCCGCCCACGTCGGACCGGACTCGTCCTCGGCCCCGCGCCGCATCGACCGGAACTTCACGATCTCGAACGGACGCCCGTCCAGGCCCATGCGCTGCTGCCGGTACAGGACGGGTGGGCCCTCCGAGAGCCGGATCGCGAGGGCGATCACGGCGAAAAGCGGGGAGAGAAGCACGAGCGCGCTTCCCGCGATCGCCAGGTCCAGGGTTCTCTTCACGAGGCTCATCCAGCCGGTCAGCGGGACCTGCGTCAGGTGAACCACGGGGAGACCGTCGAGGTCTTCGACTCCGGCGCGGAAAGTAATGTGCTGGAGGAGGTCGGGAACCACGCGCACGTCGGCGACGGTTCTCGCGACGTCCTTCAGGACCGAGAGCATCGTGCGGTGCGCCTCGAGGGGGAGCGCCAGGAACACCGCGTCGACCCGCTTCTCTTCCACGATGCGCGCCGCCTCCGCGGTCCCCCCCACGACCGGAACCCCCCGGTAGGAGGTCGCGCGTTTTGCGGGGTCGTCGTCGACGAAGCCCACGGACCGGAGACCCCCCTCGGGGTGGTCGGCCAGCTTGTCCACCACCGCCCGGCCCAGCCGGCCCGCCCCGACCACGAGGACGCGCCGCACGCCGTATCCGTGCCGCCAGGCTTCTTCGAGGTAGCGGCGGATCGCGGTCCTCCCCGCGAAGACGAGGAGCACGTCCGTCGCAAAGAAGAGGACGAGCACGGCGCGCGAGTAATCGAAGCCGCGCGAGAAGGTGGCGATGCCGATCAAGAGAAGGGTCGCCAGCGCGGTCGCCACGAAAACCGCGAGGCCCTCCTCGACGCTCGAGCGGCTGCGGCGGACCTGGTACAGGCCGTAAAAGTAGTAGACCAGGGGCCAGACCACCGCGATGTAGGGGAACAGGCGGAAGTAGGAGGAGGCCGCGGGGACTCCCTTTGTGACCGGGATGATCTCGGCGTCGAAGCGGAGCCAGTACGCGGCGCCGAGCGCCACGAGCGTCGCGACCAGGTCGCAGGCGAGGAAGAGTGCCGCGAGGCGGCGGTTCGAGTGCTGGATCATCGGGTTGGGTTCTGCGCTCTTCCCTCACGCGGCGCCCGGGCGCCCGCGACCTCTGCAACCGCGCCCGCGAATTCGCGGGCGAATCGCTCGCGCGCGAACGGCAGGGCCGCCGCCCGGACGGCAGTGTAGTCGAAGTCCCGCCCCGCGATCTCCCCGACCGCCCGGACGAGACCGTCGGGTCCCGGCTCCGCGTAGAGAACACCGCTGACTCCGTCGGATACGGTGTCCCGCGCGCCTCCGCGATCGAGCGCGGCGGCCGGCGCCCCGCACGCCGCGGCCTCCACGAGCGAGATGCCGAAGTCCTCCTCTCCCGGCTGGACGAACGCGAAGCACCTCCAATAGAGGTCGCGCAGGGACTCGCGATCGAGGTCCGCCAGGATCTGTACGGACGGCGAGGCGAGAGCGCGGAGGCGCCGCTCCTCAGGCCCTTTCCCGACGAGCACGAGGGGCCGTCCGAGCCGGCGGGCCGCCTCGATCGCGACGTCGTGCCGTTTGTAGGGGACGAGTGAGCCGACCGCGAGGAGAAACGGCTCCCGGGATTTCGGGGAGCCCTGGAAGAACTCCACGTCGACCGGCGGCGGCACCACCTCCGAGGAACGGCCGTAGTGCCGGCGGATCCGGTCGGCCACGGCCGAGGAGTTCGCCAGGTACCGCGTCGGCCTTCCCGCCGTCGCCCGGTCCCACGCCCGCAGCCGGTCGATGACTATTTTCTTGAGGCGAAAGAGCGGCGTCGTCGCGCGCGGGAAGTAATCGTCGAACTGGTCCCACGCGTACCGGACGGGCGTGTGGCAGTAGCAGAGGTGGGGCACTCCTTCCGGGGCTTGCGCTCCCTTGGCGACGCAGTGAGACGAGGAGACCACGAGGTCGAAACCGGAGAGGTCGAACGACTCGACGGCCCGCGGAAAGAGCGGGAGGTACTCCCGGTAGCGCCGCCGCGCAAACGGGAGCCTGTTGAGGAAGGACGCGCGGATCGGGAACCGCTCGATTTCCGGGGACACCGAGCCCGGCACGTGAAAGAGGGTAAAGATCGTGGGGTCGGGCACGAGCGGGAGAATCTCCTCGAGGACCTTCTCGCCGCCCCGCATGCCGTTCAGCCAGTCGTGAACGACGGCGGTTCTCATGACGTCTTCCGGAACGTTGCCAGAGCCTCGGCGTACACCTCCAACGTCCTCTTGGCGGCTTTCTGCCACGAGAAGTCGAGCGCGCGCTTGCGCCCGAGCTCGACGTAGTCGGACCGGATCTTCGGGTCCGTCGTGAGCGCGACGATGCCGCGCGCGATCGCGTCGACGTCCAGCGGATCCACGAGGAAGGCGTAGCCGCCCGCGATCTCCTGCAGCGCGGAGGTCGACGACGTCAAAACGGGGGTTCCGCACGCCATGGCCTCGACGACCGGCAGCCCGAATCCCTCGTAGAGCGTGGGGTAGAGGAGCACGTCGGCGCCCGCGATCAGGCCGGGTAGGTCGGCCTCCGCGATGAGCCCGGGCCGGGCGATCGCGGAGCCGAGGTCGAGCGCTCCGATCAGGGCGTCGATGCGCGCGGTGTTCTTCGGCATCGGGCCGGCGAGCGCGAGGACGTGCGGGAGGTCCGGCCGGCTGCGCCGCGTCTCGGCGAACGCGCGGATCACGTTCTGCGCGTTCTTGTGCGGCCTCTCTCCGCCCAGGAAGAGGAGGTACGGCGTGCGAAGGCCGTACTTCTTCCCGACCTGCTGCCGCTCCTCCAGCGGCACGTCCGGGCGAAATCTCGACGAGACCCCGTTGTAGATGACGTCCACCCGGGACGGGGTGATCCCGAAGTAGTCCACGAGATCTCTCTTGCTGTTGTAAGAGACGGTGATGATGCGGTCCGCCCGCGACAACGCGCGCCGGACCATCACGCGCGCGTAGACGACCGCCAGCCGGTTGGGGAGGAACTGTGGGTAGAGGAGATGAATGATGTCGTGAATGGTGACGACCGCGCGCCCGCGCAACGGCGGAAGGACGTAGTGGGTCGCGTGAAACAGGTCGAGGCGATCCCGGTAGAGCCGGAATGCGAAACGCGTGAGCTCCGCGAGGGAGTAACCGGGGGACTCCTCCTCCACGATCTCGAAGTTCCCCGGGAGATCCGGCATCGCCTCCCGGTCGGATCGCCGGGTGTAGACCCGGAAGCGATACCGCTCCGACTCGGGCTCGCGGGAGATCGCCTCCAGGAGGTTCCGGATGTAGGAGCCGATTCCGAAATCCTTGAGCTTCCGCGCGTCGATCCCGATCTTGGGCTGGAGGCCCTTCACGATCCGGTCCCGTTCGCGGCGCGCGAGAGCACTGCCGCCGTGCGCTCCGCGGCCTTTTCCCACGTGAAGAGCGCGGCCCGCGGAGGTCCGGCCGAGCGGAGCCGCTCCCGCGTGGGCTCGTCCTCCAGCGCCTGTTCGATCGCCCGGTCGAGCGCGGCGGCGTCCCGCGGCGGCGCGTAGAGCGCGGCGTCTCCCGCGACTTCGCGTAGCGCCTCGATGTCCGACGCCACGACCGGCGTGCCGCAGGCGAGCGCCTCGGCCACAGGCAGGCCGAAGCCTTCCGCGAGCGACGGGTAGACGAACGCCTCCGCCGCGCGGTAGAGGTCCGCGGCGAGCGAGCGGGAGGCGTAGCCCGGGAGGTGAATCTTGTCGCGGAAGGGGGAGCGGGCGATCCGGCGGTGCAGCGCCGAGGATTTCCAGCCCGCTCCGCCGGCGAGGACGAGGTCGGGCCGTGCGCGGCGGCGCGCCCAGAGCCGCTCGCATGCCGCGACCAGGGTCTCCAAATTCTTTCGGGGCTCGAGCGTCCCGAGCGACAGCAGGAAGCGCCGGCCCGCCGCGAAGCGCCGCCGGGTTCGCTCCGCGGCGGTCGAGTCGGCCAGGGGAAAGAACGAGTCCTCGACGCCGTTCTGAGCGACCGAGACGCGGGACCGGATCTCCGGATACGCCGAGCAGAGCTCCCGGGCCGTGGCCTCCGAAACGCACAGGAAACCGGCGGCGCGCTCCACAGTCCTCTGCCAGAGCGGGAGGAATCCCACCAGGGTCCTCGCGCTGTGCCACTCCGGGTGAGTGACGGCAGTCAAGTCGTGGACGACCGACACGAAGGGGACGTTGCCTCGCGCCGGCCCGATCGTCAGCGCGGCCAGGAGCGCGGTCGCGTCCCAGGCGGCGGCCCGCCCGGGGAGCGTGGTCTGGAGCCAGACCGTGCCGAAGCGGTGCCGGTCCGCGTGAACGGTCAGGGAATCGTCGTTGGGAGGCGAATCCGGGAGCGGGCGCGGGGAAAAGAGACCTACCTCGACCCCGTCGCGGGCAGCGAGCGCCCGGGCGATCCCGCGGGTATAGGTGCCGATGCCCGTGCTCTGCCCCAGAAGAGCCCGAGCGTCGACGGCGATTCTCATCGCGGACCCAAGCTATCAGAGGTTTGACTGCGGCCCCGGAATCGCTAGAATCACCGGTTCCATGCCGATCCCGTCGCCCGTCCTCCCGCTCGAAGCCATCCTCGAGGAGCCGCTCTCCTTCGAGCTCGAGGTCCCGTTTGCCCGCGAGGCGCTCGACCGGGAGCCGCTCGTGGCGGTGCGTCCGGCCCGGATCGCGGGCGAGGTGACGCCGATCGAAGGGGGGCACGCCCTGACGGCGAGCCTGGCCTGGGACGGCCGCCTGGAGTGCAGCCGCTGCCTCGCCCCCTACGACTTCTCGCACCAGGAGGAGTTCTCGCTGGTCCTCTATCCGCGCAAGGCGATCTCCGAAGCGGACCTCGAGCTCGAGCCGGAAGATCTCGATGCCTATTTCTACGACGACCCCAACGTCCCCGTCGCGCCGATCGTCGAGGAGCGAATCCAGATGGCGATCCCGATGAAACCGCTCTGCCGCGAAGACTGCCTCGGTCTCTGCGTGCAGTGCGGCGTGGATCGAAACGTCACCCGGTGCAACTGTGTCGTGGAGTTCATCGACCCACGGTGGAGAGCGCTCGAGCTGTTGAAGCAGCAGAAAAGCTAGGAGTCCGTCCATGCCCAATCCCAAACGCCGTCACAGCAAGGCGCGCCGCGACAAACGGCGGGCTCACGACGCGCTTCCCCCGCCGGCCCTCTCGGAGTGTCCCAACTGCCACGAGGCGAAGTCTCCCCACCGTGTCTGCGGGCGCTGCGGCTACTACAGGGGCAAGCAGCTCATCAACGTGTGACGAGTCGGAACACGGAACACGGGACACGAAGGCGTGTTCCGGCAGGGTCCCGTCGGACCGTATAATCCGGCCTCCGTGTTTCGGAAGGGACTGCCCGCCTAGATGCGCATCGCCGTGGACGCGATGGGGGGCGATCACGCACCTCACGTAAACGTCGACGCCGCCATTGCTGCGGCGCGGGAATTCGGGATTTCCAGCCTGCTCGTTGGGGATTCCGCGCGACTTCAGAAGCTCCTCGCCGAGAGCGGCTACCGCGGATCCGACATCGACGTCGTCGACGCCCAGCAGGTCATCACCATGGAAGACCCCGCGACGGCGGCGGTGCGCCGCAAGCGCAACTCGTCGATCCGCGTGGCGGCGGACTGCGTCCGCGACGGTCGCGCCGGAGGGCTCGTTTCCGCGGGCCACACCGGGGCCGCCATGGTCTCGGCCAAGATGGTCATCGGCACGATCGAGGGCGTCGACCGGCCGGCGCTGGCCGCGATCCTGCCCAACCTGTCGGGGCACTGTCTGCTCTTAGACGTCGGCGCGAACCCGGATGCGAAGACGCAGCACTTCAAGGAGTTCGCGGTGATGGGGTCCATCTACGCGCAGCTCGCGTTCGGAAAAGAGACCCCGTCGATCGGCCTCATGTCGATCGGCGAGGAGGACACGAAGGGCACGGATCGCACGAAGGAGGCGTTCAAAGTCCTTCAGGAGACCGGGCTGAACTTCATCGGAAACGTGGAGGGGCGGGACGTCTTCGACGGGAAGGTCGACGTCATCGTCACCGACGGCTTCACGGGCAACGTGATCCTGAAGGTGTCCGAGGCCCTGGGCGAGATGGTCGAGAAGCTGCTTCGCGAGGAGATCAAGCGGACGCTGCAGGCTTCGGTCGGATTCCTCCTCTCGCGAAGCGCCTTCCGGAGCTTCAAGCAGCGCCTGGACTACTCCGAGTACGGGGGCGCGCCGATGTTGGGCGTCAAGGGGTGCGTGATCATCTGCCACGGGCGCTCCAGCGCGAAAGCCATCAAGAACGCGATCCGTTTCGCCGCGGAGTTCTCGCGCCAGGGGCTCGCCGGGAAGATCCAGTCGTCGATCGCCGACCTGCACTCGCGCGAAGCCTCTCTCGCCAAGGCATGAATCGCGCCCGCATCCTCGGGACGGGCGCCGCCGTCCCCAAGAAGGTCCTGAGCAACGCGGACCTCGAGAAGCTCGTCGAGACCTCCGACGAATGGATCACGAGCCGAACCGGCATCAAGGAGCGCCGCATCGTCTCGCCAGGGGAGAAGTTCTCGGACCTCTGCACGAAGGCGTCCGAGCTCGCGCTGAAGCGCGCGCACGTGCGACCCGAAGACCTCGACATGATCCTCGTCGGGACGATCTCGAGCGACATGCTCTTCCCGGCGACGTCGTGCCTCGTGCAGCACAACCTCGGCGCCACGAAGGCCGCGGCGTCGGACCTCTCGGCGGCTTGCGCCGGATTTCTCTACGGCCTCCACCTGGCCGACGGCCTCATCCAGTCGAACAAGGCCGAGACGGTCCTGGTCGTGGGGGGCGAGATCCTGACCCGCATCGTGGACTGGACCGATCGCTCGACCTGCGTCCTCTTCGGCGACGGCGCGGGCGCCGTCGTGCTGCAGGCGACGAAGGGGGATCACGGAATCCTGGGCAGCCGGATGAAGGCGAACGGCGCCTACGCGGACTTCATCTGCATGCCGGGCGGCGGCTCGAACCGCCCCGCGAACGACTCCACGCAGATCGCCGAGAAGTTGCCCTACATCAAGATGAAGGGGAACGAAACCTTCAAGGTCGCCGTCAAGGCGATGGCCGACGTCACGTCGGAGCTCCTGGCCGAACAGGGCTTCATGCACGAGCAGATCGACCTCTTCATCCCGCACCAGGCCAACGAGCGGATCATCAAGGCGGTGGGGGAGAAGCTGAAGATCGCGCCGGGCAAGGTCTACACGAACATCGAGCGCTACGGGAACACGTCCGCGGCGTCGATTCCCATCGCGCTCGACGAATGCGTGCGCGAGGGGCGGGTCCGGGAGGGCAACCTCGTGCTCCTGACGGCCTTCGGCTCCGGGCTCGTCTGGGGCTCCGTTCTCGTGCGCTGGTAGCCGGCGCTCCTTGGGCACCCTCGCTCTTCTTTTCCCGGGCCAGGGCTCCCAGTTCGTCGGCATGGGCCGCGCGCTCTTCGAGAGCTCCGCTCCCGCCCGCGCGGTGTTCGAGGAGGCGGACGAGGTCCTCGGTTTCGCCCTGTCGCGCCTGTGCTTCGAGGGTCCGGAGGAGGAGCTCCAGCTCACCGCGAACACGCAACCCGCGATCCTGACCCACTCCATCGCGGCGCTCGCCGAGATGCGGGACCGCACACCCGAGAGGCTTGAGGGCACCGGATTCGCCGCGGGTCACTCCCTCGGCGAGTACTCGGCGTGCGTCGCAGCCGGCGTCCTGACGTTCCCGGACGCGGTCCGCCTCGTCCGCCGGCGCGGCGAGTTCATGCAGGAGGCGGTGCCGCCGGGCGCGGGCGCGATGGCGGCGATCATCGGACTTCCCGCGGCCGACGTCGAAGCGGCCTGCCGGGAGGCGTCCGGGGACGACGAGGTCGTCTCAGCCGCGAACTACAACTCGCCCGAACAGACCGTGATAGCGGGTCACGCCGGCGCGGTCGAACGGGCCTCCGCCGCCTGTCTCACAAAAGGAGCGAAACGGGCGATCCGCCTTCCGGTGTCGGCGCCGTTCCACTCGTCCCTCATGAGACCGGCGCGGGAGCGGATGCGCGACCTGCTGGACGCGACCGGGCTGGCGAACGCCGTGTTCCCCGTGGTCACGAACGTGGACGCGGAGCCCGCGTGGCGCGGCGAGCTCCTGCGCGACACCCTCGTCCGGCAGGTCGACTCCCCGGTGCGCTGGGTGGAAAGCGTCCGGCGCCTCGCGGCGGAGGGAGTGGATCGCGCCCTCGAAATCGGTCCGGGCAACGTCCTCGCCGGTCTGGTGCGACGGATCGACAAGGCGATCCGGGTCGAGGCCGCGGCCGGACCGGCGTGAAGCGACTCCTGCGCGCGGCCGTCCTGATCGTCGCCAGCCTGGGCGTGGCGTGCGCGGGCGCGCGCGCCCGTCCCGTGGCGGCACGTCCGCCCGTTTCTTCCATCGAGGCGGCCGTCGACGCCGCCGTGCGCTCGTGCGGGTGCCGCCTCGGAATCGCCGCGCGGCACCTGGAGAGCGGCCGCACCTTCGAGCGGAACGCTACGGACCGGTTCGAAGCGGCGTCGGTCGTCAAGATCGCGGTGCTGACCGAAGCGATGGCGGGCGTCCGCGAAGGACGGATCGATCTCTCGGAGCGCTGGACGCTGACGGACGCCAGCAAGGCGTCGGAATCGGGCTGGCTGAAGCTCTTCGATCCCGGCTTGAACCCGACGTGGAACGACCTCCTGACCTTGATGATCGGGCCGTCCGACAACACCGCGACCAACGCGTGGATCGAGCGCCTCGGCCTCGACCGGATCAACGCCCGGATGGAGTCCCTCGGATTTCGGGAAATCCGTCTGCTTTCGCTACTGCCGTGGCAGGACAAAGGGCACACCGGTCCGCGCTGGGACGGGTTGAAGTTCGGAGTCGTAACGCCCCGCGAGGTCGCCGACTGGCTTTCGCATGTGGCCCGGGGAGACCTCCTGGACGCCGAGTCGTCGCGGCGGATTTTTCACTACCTCGACACGAGCCCCAGCCGGGCGCGCCTGGCGAGGCGCTTTCCGGGGGCGGCCCTCTGGGCGGGGAAGACTGGAACCATGGCGGGAGTGCGCAACGACGCCGGGATCCTCCGGACCCCCAAGGGCCGCTTCGTCCTCGTCGTTTTCACGGGCGAGAGTCCCGCGTCCAACGAGACCGCTGCGAACCATCCCGCGGCTATCGCGATGGGGGAGATCGCCCGGACGATCGTGGAGGAGTGGAGCCGCGACCTGCCGGACCTGCCGGGAATGCCCCAGTGACATCGCGCCTCATCCCAACGGTAGACTCCCGCCGATGAACCGCTTCGACGGCCGGGTCGCGCTCGTCACCGGGGCCTCCCGGGGGATCGGAGAGGCGATCGCCCGCCGGCTGGCAGCCGAGGGCGCCACGATCCTCGCCGGGGCGCGCGACATCGCGGCGCTCGAACGGGTCGTCGCGGACATCGCGAGCGCGGGAGGCCGCGCGAGAGCCCACGCCCTCGACGTGGCGGACGCGGCATCGATCGAGGCGGTGCTGAAGAGCGCCATCGAGGAGCACGGCCAGATCGACGTTCTGGTGAACAACGCGGGAATCGCGGAAGACAACCTGATCCTCCGCATGTCCCGCGAGGCCTGGGACCGCGTCATCGCGACGAACCTCACGGGGGCCTTCCTCCTCACCCAGGCCGTCGTCAAGGGCATGGTCCGGCGCAAGTACGGCCGCATCGTCAACGTGACGTCGGTCGTGGGGCTGATGGGAAACGCCGGGCAGGCGAACTATGCCGCGGCCAAGGCGGGTCTCGTCGGCCTGACCCGGTCCGTGGCCCGGGAGCTCGGGTCCCGCAACATCACGTGCAACGCCGTCGCCCCCGGATTCATCTCGACCGCGATGACCGACCGGATGGCTGCGGCCGCGCGCGAAGGCCTCTCGGCCCAGATTCCGCTCCAGAGACTCGGCGCGCCCGAGGACGTCGCGGCGGCGGTCGCATTTCTCGCCTCGGAGGACGCCGGTTACGTGACGGGAGCCGTGCTGAACGTGAGCGGGGGACTGTACATGTGAGCCCGAGTCCAGCCGTTTTCCGTTTTCCGGTTTCCGTCCTAGAATACGGCCGCTTCCCGATCTCGAAGAAGGAGGATGGATGGCTGTCGAAGAAAAGGTTAAGAGCATCATCGTCGAGCAGCTTGGCGTCGATGCCAACGAAGTGACCCCGGAAGCTTCTTTCGTGGACGACCTCGGCGCAGATTCTCTCGACACCGTCGAGCTGGTCATGGCCTTCGAGGAAGCCTTCAACATCGAGATCCCCGACGAGGCCGCGGAGAAGATCCAGAAGGTCAAGGACGCCGTCGAGTACATCGAGAAGAACTCCCCGCAAAACTGAAAATCCATGCCTCGCGTTTCCTCTCCGCGCCGCGTGGCCGTGACGGGGGTGGGGCTCGTCTCGCCCCTGGGCATCGGCAACGAAGAAAACTGGCGCGCCATCGTCGCCGGGAAGAACGGGATCGGCCCGATCACCCGGTTCGACGCCTCGGCGTTCTCCTGCCGGATCGCGGGCGAGGTGAAGGGCTTCGATCCTTCTCTCTACGTGGAGAAGAAGGAAATCAAGAAGATGGACACCTTCATCCATTACGCCATGGCCGCGGCCCAGTTCGCCATGGAGGACTCGGGCCTGCCGGTCCGCGACGACAACCGCGAGCGGATCGCGGTCGTCATCGGCTCGGGCATCGGCGGCCTGCCCATCATCGAGGAGACGCAGAAGAGGTACCTCCAGAGCGGTCCGCGCGTCATCTCCCCGTTCTTCATCACGGCGCTCATCGCGAACGAGGCCGCGGGCAACGTCTCGATCCGCTACGGCCTGAAGGGGCCGAACCTGACGACCGTCACGGCGTGCACCACCGGAGCTCACGCGGTCGGAGAGGCCTACCGAATGATCCAGTACGGCGACGCGGACGCCGCGATCGCCGGAGGGACCGAGTCGGTCATCACGCCGCTCGCGGTCGGAGGCTTCGCCGTGATGCGCGCTCTCTCGTCCCGCAACGACGACCCGGAGCACGCGTCGCGCCCGTTCGACCGGGATCGCGACGGGTTCGTCATGGGAGAGGGGGCGGGTCTCGTCGTTCTCGAGGAGATGGAGGCCGCGAAGAAGCGCGGCGCCCGGATCTACGCGGAGCTCGTCGGCTACGGCCTCTCCGGCGACGCGTACCACATTGCCGCGCCCTCCGAGGACGGCGATGGACCCGCGCGCGTGATGAAGAACGCCCTCGCCGACGCCGAGATCGCGCCGGACCGCATCGGGTACATCAACGCGCACGGCACGTCGACCCCGATGGGAGACAAGATCGAGACCATCGCGATCAAGATGGTTTTCGGGCAGTACGCCTACGAGGTCGCCGTGTCGTCGACCAAGAGCTCGACCGGGCACCTCCTGGGCGCGGCGGGGGGGCTCGAGACCGGTATCGTGGCTCTCGCCCTCCACCACGGCGTCCTTCCCCCCACGATCAACTACCAGAGCCCGGATCCCGAGTGCGACCTCGACTACGTCCCCAACGTTGCGCGGGAGGAGCGGGTCGAGTACGCCCTCTCGAACTCCTTCGGGTTCGGCGGCACCAACGGCTGTCTCGTGTTCAAGGCCGTCTGAGAGGCGCGTGAACTCTCTCGTCGCGATCGCGTACGTCCCCGACACCGAGAGCCGCATCAAGGTCGCAGCCGACGGCAAGTCGCTCGACGAGAGCGACGTCAAGTGGATCGTTTCCCCCTACGACGAGTACGCCCTCGAGGAGGCGATTCGCACGAAAGAGGCGGCGGGCGCCGGCACCGTGACCGTGGTGAACGTCGGCCCGGAGCGCGGGAAGACGGGGCTGCGCGAGTGCCTCGCCCGGGGGGCCGACGATGCGGTCTGGGTCGACTCCGGGGAATCCCGATACCTGGACGCGCTGGCGACGGCCAAGGCGATCGCGGCGGTGGCCCGCGGCGGCAGCTTCGACTTCGTGTGGTTCGGCCAGAAGGGCGTCGGATACGACGAGTCGCTCGTGGGGCCGATGGTCGCCGAGCTTCTCGACCTGCCCCACGTTGGCAGCGTCGTGAAGCTCGAGGTCGGCGCCGGGAAGGTGACGGCCCATCGGGAGATCGAGGGCGCGCACGAGGTCGTCGAGTCGTCGCTTCCGGTCGTCCTGACCGCGCAGAAGGGACTGAACGACCCGCGTTACGCGTCGCTCAAGGGGATCATGGGGGCCAAGAAGAAGCCGATCGCCGAAAAGAAGCTCGCGGACCTCGCCATCCCCGAGGCGGACCCCGCGCAAGCGAAGACCCGGTGGCGGAAGCTCGAGCTCCCCGCGTCGCGGGAGAAGTGCCACATGATCCCGGGCGACGATCCCGCCGCCGCGGCGAAAGAGCTGGTGAGGCTGCTGCGCGAAGAGGCGAAGGTTCTGTGAGCACCCTTGTCATCCTGAGCGAAGCGAAGGATCTCTGGCTTTTCGAGATTCCTCGTCGCTTCGCTTCTCGGAATGACAGTGCAGAAGAAGAGCTCTGGGGCCCTCGGGACGACATCGCGATATGAACTTCCTGGTCTTCATCGAGCAGCGCGACGGGAAGATCCGCAAGGCCTCGCTGGAGGCGCTCGCACTGGCGCGGCGGCTCTCCGGAGGGCCCGTCGCGGCGGTCCTTCCGGGCAGGGCCGTGACGCCGCTGGCCGCGGCGCTCGGTAAATCCGGCGCGGGGGTCGTCTACGTCGCGGATCGCGACGATCTCGCGCTCTACAGCAACAAAGGCTACGTCGGCGCCCTTGCCGCGGCCGCGGAGAAAGAAAGCCCCGACGCGGTCCTGATCGCCGCGACGGCGATGGGCAAGGACGTGGCCCCGAGGTTCGCGGCCCGCCGCGACGTCTCGGTCCTGGCGGACGTCATGGACCTGACGGTGGAGGACGGCCGCCTGGTGGGATCCCGCCCGGTCTACTCCGGCAAGGCGCGGGCGACCGTGGACTGCGGAGTCGCCACGCTCCAGATCGCCACCACCCGGCCCAACGTCTTTCCGGCCGAGAGGGACGAGGCCGCGGCGGATGCGCGGGTCGAGCCCCTGGAGCTCGGTGACGTGACCCCGCGCGCCCACGTCCTCTCCGTCGAGACGTCCGAGTCGAAGGAGCTCGACGTCTCCGAGGCCGACGTGATCGTGTCGGGCGGCCGCGGCATCAAGGGCGCCGAGAACTGGCCGGTTATCCGCGACCTTCAACGAGCGCTGGGCGCCGCGCTCGGCGCGTCCCGTGCGGTCGTGGACGCCGGCTGGATCGACCACCAGCACCAGGTCGGCCAGACCGGAAAAGTGGTTTCGCCCACTCTCTACGTAGCGTGCGGGATCTCCGGCGCGATCCAGCACCTGGCGGGGATGGGGACGTCGAAGGTCATCGTCGCGATCAACAAGGATCCGGAGGCGCCGATCTTCCAGGTCGCCAACTACGGGATCGTGGGCGACATCTTCCAGATCGTGCCGGAAGTCGCGAAGGCAGTGCGCGCCGCGAAGGCAGAGTAGAGTTCGCTCGTGCCGCCGCTGCCGACCGAGCGAACCCTCCTCGGCCTTTCGGGCACCTGGTTCTTCGGATTCCTCCTCCTCGTCGCCGTCGGCGCGTTCGCCTACTCCATTTCCCGCCGCGTGCGGGTCCTGCTGGCTACCGCGCCGGAGAACCGCTTCGACCGGATCGGCACTCGTATCCGCAAGACGGTCGAGTACGCCTTCCTCCAGAAGCGGATGTTCCGCGACCTCTATGCCGGCACGTTCCACATCTTTCTCTTCGCGGGCTTCCTCGTGCTGCTCGTGCGGACGGTCGCGCTGGTCGTGGAGGGTCTCGTCCCCGGTTTCCTTCTGCTGCCGGGCCGGTCCGGGGACGTTTACACCCTGGCGAAAGACGTCTTCGAGGTGCTCGTGCTCGTCGGGGTCGTCATGGCCGTCGCCCGCCGCGCGATCGCCCGCCCGGCCCGCCTCGACCTCACGAACGACGCCTGGCTGATCCTCTTCCTGATTGCGGTCCTGATCGCCGCGGACCTCGTGGCCGAGGGCGCGAAGGTCGCGCTGGCGCCGGCGCTAGCGAGCTCCTGGTCGCCCGCGGTCGGCGCCCTCGCCGCCGCGCTTACGTCCCTCTCTCGGCCGGCCCTTCAGCGACTCTACGACGCGGCGTGGTGGACGCATCTCGCCGACATCCTCTTCTTCGGCAACTATCTGCCCTACTCGAAGCACTTCCACATCATCACGGCCGTGCCGAACGTCTTCTTCATGAAGCTCGACCCCATGGGGCGCCTGGGAACGCCCGACCTCGAGGCTTCCGAGAGATTCGGCGTGTCCCGCGTCGAAGATCTCTCCTGGAAATCCGTCCTCGACGGCTACACGTGCACCGAGTGCGGGCGCTGCCGGGTCGTGTGCCCGACCGCCCTGACCGGCAAGCCGCTCGACCCCAAGGTCTTCATCGGCGACGTGCGCGACGCCGTCCGCGAGGCGACGCCGGAGATCCTCGCGGAGCAGTCCGGCCGCGGCAACGGCGCTCCGCCGGCGCGGCGGGAGCTCATCGGCGGGTGGTTGACCGAGGAGACGATCTGGGCGTGCACGACGTGCGGCTTCTGCACGACGGCGTGTCCGGTCTTCATCATCCCGGCGGTGGACAAGATCACGGAGATGCGGCGCCACCTGGTGCTCGAGCGCGCCGATTTTCCGAAGGAGATGCAGACTGCGTTCCGCGGCATGGAGACGAACGGCAACCCGTGGGGCATCTCCGCGTCGGCGCGGGCGGACTGGGCGAAGGACCTGCCGGTCGTCACGATGTCGCAGGCCGCCGGGAGCGAAGTCGAGGTCCTCTTCTGGGTCGGCTGCGCCGGCTCCTACGAAGACCGCGCGAAGCGCGTCTCGAGGGCGATCGTCGAGATCCTGAACGAGGCCCGGGTTTCCTTCGCGATCCTCGGCACGGAAGAGACCTGCACCGGAGACTCCGCGCGGCGAATGGGCAACGAGTACCTCTTCCAGATGCTGGCCCAGGCGAACGTGGAGACTCTGAACCGCTACGGCGTGAAGAAGATCGTCACGAATTGCCCGCACTGCTTCAACTGCCTCAAGAACGAGTACCCGGTCCTCCAGGGATCTTACGAGGTGGTGCACGCCACGGAGCTGGTTTCCTCCCTCGTGCGGGAAGGCCGCGTCCGGTTCACCGAGCCGGTCCGGGAGACGATTTCGTACCACGACGCCTGCTACCTCGGCCGCTACAACGGCGTGTACGCTCCGCCCCGCGACATCCTGCGCGCGATACCGGGCCTCGAGGTACAGGAGCTGCCGCGGACGTGCGAACGCGGGCTGTGCTGCGGGGCCGGCGGCGGCCGGATGTGGATGGAGGAGAAGCTGGGGACCCGCATCAACCAGACCCGGATGGCGGAAATCGAGGAAGCCGGAACCGCTTCGGTCGGACTCTCCTGTCCCTTCTGCATGATCATGCTCGGCAACGCGAGGGAGGAAATCGGCGCGAAAACGAAGCCGTTCGACGTCCTGGAGATCGCGAGAAAATCGATGGAATTGCGGCCGAACGAAAGTCGAGGAGAATGACCCCATGAAAAAAGCCAAGCTCGGTATCCCGGCCCTCACCCTGTGCGCCCTTCTCTCGGGGTGCCTTTTCCACCGGAACGCGGCGACGGCGCCGCCCCGCTCCGGCCAGGGCGCCGACAGCAAGAGCCGCCAGGAGGCGTTTCGCGAGTCCGTGAAGGATCTGGCGAAGAAGATCGGCGCGCCCGAGTCGGACATCGCGGGCGTCGGGCAGGAGGACATGACCTGGCCGGACTCGTGTCTCGGGTGCGTCAAGGCCGGGGAAAACTGCTCGCAGGTCCTGACGCCGGGCTACCGGATCACGCTTCGGGTCCGGGACGCCACCTACGAGTACCACACGAACCGGACCGACCGGGTCCGTCTCTGCGGTCAGAGCGCGGTTCCTGGCCCCGCTCCCACGCCCTCGATGTAGGAACGCGCGGTGCGCGGGGAGCTCTCCGTCGCGTTGCTGGCGGCGCCCCAGCCCGGGCCTTCCGCGGCGTACACGCTCACGCCGGAGCAGTACGCGAAGGCGGTCGCGTACTCCCGCGCCCTGTACCGGCTCCACTTCGGGGCGTTCGCGTGGGAGATCCTGGTGCTGCTGCTCCTGATCGGCCTCGCCGCCGCGCCGGCGCTCCGGAGGTTCGCGGAACGGACCTCCCGCCGGCGGATCGTCCAGGCCCTCGTCTTCTTTCCGCTTTTGTTGTTCGCGCTCGGTGTCTCTCAGCTTCCGGTCGATGCGTGGGGCCACCGCATCTCGCTCGCGTACGGCCAGTCGGTCCAGGGCTGGGGCTCATGGCTCGTCGACTGGCTGAAGGAAAATCTCGTCGTGCTCGCGATCGCGACCCCGCTTCTCACGCTTCTCTACGTGCTCCTCCGGAAGAGCCCGCGCCGGTGGTGGCTGTACTTCTGGCTGGCGACGCTTCCCGTGATCGTGTTCGTGGTCTTCATCGCTCCCGTGCTCATCGATCCGCTCTTCTTCCACTTCGAGCCGCTGGAGGGCAAGGCGCCCGACCTCGTGTCCCGGATCGAGCAGGTGACGGCCCGCGGCGGGCTGGCGATTCCGCGCGACCGGATGTACCTCATGGACGCGAGCCGGAAGTTGAGCGCCCTGAACGCGTACGTGACCGGGCTCGGCGGCTCGAAGCGCGTGGTTGTCTGGGACACGACGCTCGCCCGGATGACGACGCCGCAGACCCTCTTCGTCTTCGGCCACGAGATGGGCCACTACGTGCTCGCGCACATCCCGAAGACGATCGTTTTCGTCTCGGGCGTGATTTTCGTCGTGCTCTTCCTCGCCTACCTCGGGCTCGGGCGCGCCCTGCCCCCGGGGGAGGTCCGGCGGGGAATCCACGGCCTCGCCGACTGGGCCTCCCTTCCCGTGTTCGTGCTGGCGCTGGCGATCGCCGGCGAAGTGACACTGCCGGTCGTGAACGCGTACTCCCGCGCGCAGGAGCACGCCGCGGATATTTACGGTCTCGAGGTGATTCATGGACTGGTCCCCGACTCCAACCGGGTCGCGGCCGAGTCGTTCCAGATCCTGGGACAGATCAACCTGGCGGATCCGCACCCCCCGTCTTTCCTGAAGTTCTGGCTGTACTCCCACCCGCCCCTCGCGGAGCGCCTGGCGTTTGCGGCCGCCTACGATCCGTGGGACCGGGGACAGGCTCCCCGGTACGTCCGGGACTCGGGCGCGCGATGACCCCGCAGTCGGTCCTGGAGCGGATCGTCCGCTGGGCTTCGGGCCGCGGACCTCGTCCCGGCGGGATGCGCGGGAAGGGCGACGACTGGGAAATGCTCGCCGAGAGACGGCTGACGGCCGCGGGTTACCGGATCCTGGCCCGCAACTTCCGAACGCGCTCGGGCGAGCTCGACTTCGTCGCCGAGGAGAACGGGGTCGTCTGCTTCGTGGAAGTGAAGGGACGCCGGGGAACCGGGTTCGGCCTTCCCGCCGAGGCCGTTACTGGAGAGAAGCGCCGTCGGATCTTCCGAACCGCGGAGGCATGGCTGGCGCGCGAGCGGCGCGAGGACGTCCCCTGCCGCTTCGACGTCGTCTCGATTCTCGAGGCGGACGGCGCGCCACAGGTCGTAATCCTGCGGGACGCATTCCGCGGGTCGGGCGCACCGCGGCGGCGCCGTTGAAGCGCGCAGCGACGTGCTAACATTTTTTCCGGACTCCGGAGAAGTGACTTGAACGAATTGGAGCTGTGTTACACGTGCCCGAGCTGCTCGGGAAACTTCTCGATTCCCGTCGACAAAATTCCTCCCGTGCGGGCCCGCTTTCCGTGCGAGAGGTGCGGCGAAACGATGGACTTTCCGTCGCGCGATCAGGCCCGGGTCCAGGCGAAGCTGCAGGCGGACGCCGCCCGACGTTCCGCCGACGCCGAGGAACTCGAAAAGACGGCATCCCGCAATGCCGACGGAAAGCCCTTCCGCGTGGACAAGCGCGGCTGGGAGGACGACCATTTCACCCGACGCGACATCCGGAACCTGATTCGGACCGGCGAGATCCTGGAAACCGATCACATGTTCACGGCCGACGGCGCATGGGTCCTGGCCGTCGACGTGCCCGAGCTGAAATCGCTCTTCGACCTGAAACGGACTTCGACGCGGACGCCCCCACGCTGCTGCCGGACTCACACCGACCGGCTGGCGCACTTTCTCTGCCACGAAACGGATCGGCCGCTCTGCGAGGCGTGCGCGCCCGAGAAGAAAGCCGGAACGACGATGGTCCGGATCTGCTCCCATTGCGGAGGGACGACGGACATCACCGCCGGCGCCTTGATTCCGTAAACCCTCTTCGCTATCCTTCGCGCCTTCGCGTCCCCGAGCGGGAATAGCTCAGTGGTAGAGCGCCACCTTGCCAAGGTGGAAGTCGCGGGTTCGACCCCCGTTTCCCGCTCCAACCACGAAAGCACGTGGGGACGCGACTTCTGCGCGGTCGGGCTCGGAACTCTGGAGGCCGCGCCGAACGGTCGAGAGTTCACGAGAGAGTTCACGGGAGACAGCCAGTTCGTTCGCGAGAGCGCGAAAGGCGGTTGGCCCTAACGGCAACGAACTTGGTTGTGACAGACTCTCCACCAAATCCAAGGCGCTCCTGGAGCGTCCTGCTTATCACGTCCCCTCCCGGGGGGGCGAAAAGAGGTGTGTGATGGTCCTTCGACGTTTCTCTGTGAGTATTCTGTCTCTCGCCCTGTCCGCCTTCGCGGCCGCGGCAGCAGCTCAGACCTGGAACGCGGATCAGCAGGAGATCTGGCGGTTCGAAGAGCAGCAATGGAAGATGGCCGCGGCGAAGGACCTGACCTGGATCGACAAGATGGTCCACCCCAACCTCAGCTACTGGGGTACGGACCAACCGGCCCCGCAGAACAAGTCATCCCTATCAAGGTGGGACCGCTACAACAACACCAACGCCACGGTCCTCGAGCAGGAGATCTTCCCGATCTCGGTCACGATCACAGGCAACATCGCCGTCGCGCAGTACCGTTATTCGGTCGCGCGCGAGAACTACAAGAAGGATCGTGAGACCGTGACCGGCCGTTACACGGATGTCCTCGTGAAGGAGGGTGGCCGTTGGCTGTTCCTCGCGTGGGCCGGCGGGGACGACCCCAAGAAGTAAGGCGACGTCGTTCCGTGCCCGAGCGGAAGGCCCTTGAGCGTCTTTTAGCGGAGAAGGACCGGGACCGCGCGTCGAGGACCGCGCCTGCAACGTATGATTCGACGCCCGCGATGACGGTTCTCTCTGTCACTCGCCTCGGTCCCTACGAGATCCTCTCGCCGATCGGTGCGGGGAATCGATCTCATGGTTGACGCGAGATCCCCCCAAGAGGGAAAACAGCCAGACCGGGCCTCCGGAGACGAACCGCCGTCGCCGGCGTCCACTCGTTTCGTCGTTCGGACCGCTCTCCAGGTCTGGCTGGTTGTGCTCGGGGTAGCTGCCGCCCTCTGGGTCCTGTACCGCCTGCGCGGAATCGTCCTTCTGCTGGTTCTCGCGGTGTTCTTCGCCTACCTGGTCGCTCCCCTTGTCGGCTTTTTTCGCCGACCGGTCATTGTCGGAGGACGGAAGGTCGTTCTTCCGCTACCGGTGGCGATCGGCATTGTCTTTGTCCTTCTCTTCGGATCTCTCGTGACTGCCTTTGCCCTGCTCCTCCCGGTTATCAGTGCCCAGATCGCCGAGCTTGGAAGAGAGGCTCCTGGCTATCTGGCAAGAGTCCAGGATCGCTGGCAGAGCTGGAGGACGGGCTACCAGAGCCGCGCACTTCCGCAGGCGGTGCGCGACGCCATCGATCGAGCGCTTAGCCAGACGGTGACGGCCGGAGGAACATTCGTGACGAGGGATCTGCTTCCGCGTCTCGCGGGATGGCTCGTCTATCTTCCCTGGTTGATCCTCGTTCCAATCCTGGCGTTCTTCCTGCTCAAAGACGCCCCGCTCCTCCGCAAGGCCGCCCTGAGATTCCTCCCCTGGGGGCACCTGCGGTCGCGCGGGGATGTGTTCCTGGTCGAATTGAACGACACGCTGGCAGCTTACATCCGAGCGCAAGTTACGGCGTGCGTCCTGATCGGAGTGGTCTGCACGATCGGCTTTCTGTTGATCGGCGTGCCATACGCGGTGGTGCTCGGGATTGCGGCGGGTTTGCTGGAATTCATTCCCCTGGCCGGCCCGCTGACGATCGGCGCGCTGGCAGTGACGTTTGCCGCATTCCACTCTTCAGGGCGGGCGCTGGTTGTCCTTCTGTTCCTGGTGGTCCTCAGGGGCGTGCAGGACTACGTCGTGTATCCCAAGATCGTCGGCATCGGTATTCACCTGAATCCCCTCACCATCATCCTGGCAATCCTGTGCGGCGCGGAGCTCGGCGGTCTTGCGGGAATCTTCCTCGCGATTCCGGTGGTCGCGATGGCGACGGTCGCTTACCGGCACTATCAGGATCATCGAACGGCCGAGACTCCGAGCGAGCCGGGATAGCCACCCAGCGCCCTAATCCGTCAACGCGCTCAATGCGACCGAAGGTTCCGGTATCGAGTGGCGGGGCAGGTCGATGGTAAAGACGCATCCCGAGCCGGGTTTGTTCCGGACCGTAAGAATTCCCCCGTTTGCACTGACGCTGTTTCGAGAGATGGACAGGCCGAGCCCGAGGCCGGTGTTGTCCGCGCTGCCTCGCATGAAGGGCTGAAACATCTCTTCCGTCTGGCCGGACGGAAGGCCGCCGCAGTTGTCCTCGACATCGATTCGGATGCGGTCGGCGTCCGCGTAGGCGGCGAGTCTGACTTCGGTGTGTTGGCGTGTGAACTTGAACGCGTTCTGCAACAAGTTTCCGACCGCCGAGAAAAGGAGGTCCCGGTCGCCATCAACGGCAAGATCGGGCGCCACTTCCGATACGACTAACACGCACTCGTTGACCTTCGATTCCAGTGACGCGGAAAGCTTCACCTCGGCGATGAACTGAGCGAGGGAAAAAAGTCGCTGTTGCCCGGGCGTTCCGGCTTCCAGTCGAACCTCGGTCAAGGTGCGGTCGATGAGATTGGACAATGCCACCAGGCTGCGGTCCAATACGGCACCCGTTGCCCCGGACAGTCCCACGTTGCCAGCTTTGATGGCGGCCAGCGCGAGCTTGGCGGTCGAGAGGCGGTTACGCAACTCGTGGGCGAAAAATCCCAACCGTTCGTTCAATGAGTTCGTCTGCGCGTCTGTCACGGCAAAATCGCGCCGGTAATTGAATTCGGTGACGGCAACGGCGATTCCGTTGTCCAGGCAGCGGTTGAGGGTTCGGAATTCGTCAATCGAGATCGGCGCGTCTTTTTCGAATGCCAGATCCGTGATCGCCTGACAGAGATCACCATAGTCGTGAACGACCTGTTCCACGGTGAACCCGTGCTGGAGTAGTTCCCGTCCATGAAGCGCCGCCGTCTCGCCGATTTCGGACCGGGAGGACTCGAACTTCCCGCCACCCGATGGACCGGAGACTTCGCGACTTCGCATCGGCTCCGTCGTTTGCTCCATCTGGAGCGTCTTGATGAGCTGGTCGAGGAAGAGGGGTATTCCATGTCGCAGCTCCCCCTCCGTCACCGTGGGTTCGGCCCGTTGAGCGACCTTTAGCCTGCACCGATCGATCAAATCCAGCCGGTTCGCGGAGAGGAATTCGTACAACATTTCAGCATCATACTGCTCGCGAGGACAGAGCGGGGTAAGCAAATGACGCATTCTGCTCTCCGGTATCGAGGAGAGTTCACCGAGAGTTCATCCAGGACCCGGACGACGACTGGGTGCAATCGGCGACGACAGGCTACGTGAAAACCAACCTTGATGGGACGCTCGTCACCGGTCGGCGCCGGTGGTTGCCCGACCGCCGACCCACCTTGCCAAGGTGAAGCCGCGGGTTCGACCCCCGTTTCCCGCTCCAGCTAACTCCATCCGACGCTCGGCGTCATCGAATCCCGGTCGCAGGGATAGAGTTCAACCCCCAATCCGATGACACTTTCCGCCGGAACCCGGCTCGGCCCCTACGAGATCCTCGCGCCTCTGGGCGCGGGCGGGATGGGCGAGGTCTACCGGGCGCGGGATCGGAAGCTGGACCGGGACGTCGCGATCAAGGTCCTCCCTCAGTCCGTCGCAGCCGATCCCGACACGCTGGCCCGGTTCGAGCGCGAGGCGAAGGCGGTCGCGGCGCTTTCCCATCAAAACATTCTGGCGATTCACGATTTCGGAAACCAGGACGGCATCGCGTACGCCGTCATGGAGCTTTTGGAGGGCGAGACGCTGCGCGGGAAACTCGACACCGGTCCAATTCCGCCGAAGCAGGCGGTGGACTACGCGCTCCAGGTTGCCCGGGGTCTCTCCGCGGCGCACGAGAAGGGCATCGTCCACCGGGACCTGAAGCCCGAGAACCTCTTCGTCGCCCGGGACGGCCACGTCAAGATCCTCGACTTCGGCCTGGCGAAGCGAGTCGAGACGGTGGCTCCCGGCAAGGAGACCAGCGCACCAACGAACCCGCGCCACACGGAGCCCGGGATGGTCATGGGGACCGCGGGCTACATGTCGCCCGAGCAGGTGAAAGGATTCCCGGTCGACCACCGCTCGGACATCTTCTCGTTCGGGACGATCCTCTACGAGCTACTTTCGGGCAAGAGGGCGTTCAAGCGAGAGACGAGTGCCGAGACGATGGCGGCAATCCTGCGGGACGAGCCGCCGGAGCTGTCGGAGTGGGGGCGGAACATTTCCCCGGCTCTCGACCGCATCGTCCAGCATTGTCTGGAGAAGGACCGGGATGATCGGTTTCAGTCGGCCAGAGATATTGCGTTCAACCTCTTGGAGCAGTCCTCGCCGACCGTCGCGAGCCGCGCACGGGAAACCGCCCCGCCGATCAGTTCAGCGGTATTCGGGGTGGCCGTGCTCCCTTTCAAGAGTTCCGATGACGCGGAGATGGAGTCGTTCGCCGAAGGCCTCGGCGACGAGATCGCGACCGGGCTCTCGCGGTTCCGGTATCTGTCGGTCGTGGCGGGCGCCTCGGCGGCCCCGGGCGCCAAGCTCGACGCGCGTTACGCGCTGGAAGGAAGCATCCGAAAGGGGGGCTCCGCTGTTCGCGTGAGCGCCCAGCTCGTCGACCTCGAGACCGGATCGCGGCTCTGGGCCGAGACCTACAACCGGGACCTCCAGGGGTCGAGCATCTTCGCGATACAGGACGACGTCGCGGCCCGCATCGTCGCGACGCTCGCCGACAGCTACGGGGTGCTCGTGCACTCGATGAGGTCCGCGATCCGGCAGAAGGACGACGTCGACCTCACGCCGGTGGAGTGGCAGTTTCAGTATTTCGCCTACCGCGAACAGATCACGCCCGCGTCTCACGCGGCGCTCGAGGGCCGGCTGGCACGCGCAGTGGAGCGAGACGACCGTCAGTCGGAGCTGTGGGCCTGCCTCGCGCAGATCTACGTCGACCAATACGCGTTCGGCTTCCGGGCGGACGCGACTTCTCTCGATCGGGCTCTGACTGCGGCCCGCCGCGCGGTCGAGCTCGATCGCGCGAACCAGTTCGCACTCGTCTCGCTCGCGCAGGTGCACTTCTTCCGGCGGGACCTTGCGGCGTTTGGTCCTGCGGCCGAGCGCGCGATGGCCTTGAATCCGCTCAACACCGACGCGCTCGGGATCCTGGGTCTGCAGATCGTGCACACGGGCGAGTTCGAACGAGGCACCGCGATCGTGCGCCGCGCGATGGAACTGAATGCCAACCACGCGGGTTGGATGCATTTCGCTCCCCTCTGGGATCACTTCCACAAGGGGGAGTACGAGCGGGCCCTCGAATGCGCGAACCGGGTGGACGTACCGGGACTCTTCTGGCCCTACCTCGTGATGGCGGCGGCCTGCGGACAGCTCGGCCGGCGCGCCGAGGCCGAGGCCGCGGTCCGGGACCTGCTGGCGCTCGATCCCGAGTTCGCGGCGCACGCGCGCTCGAACATCGAGAGCTGGCACTTCGCGAGCGGCCTGCTCGAGCCTCTGCTGGAGGGACTGCGCAAGGCGGGGCTCCTGATTCCCGCGACCGGCGGATCGTCCGCTCCGCCGAAGCGGACCGCGACGGTCACGGCAACAACAGCTCCAGCGGAATCGGGTACCGACTCGGGACAGCTCCGGGCCGACGAGGGATTCTGGGTCGCCGTGCTGCCGTTCAAGTACGGCGGCACCGACGCGTCTCTCACGGCCCTGGCCGAAGGATTGACCGAGGAGATCGTGACCGGCCTGTCGCGCTTCTCCTACCTCCGGGTGATCTCGCGCAGTGCCACGGTCGACTCGCGATCCGCCGGCAGAGAGCTCGGCGCGCGCTATGTGATGGAGGGGAGCCTCCGGCAAGCGGGGACGAAGTTACGTCTTGCCGTGCAACTCGTCGATGCGACTACCGGCGCTCATCTCTGGGCTGAAAGCTATGAGCGGACCTTCAGCCCGGAAGCGGTTTTCGAGCTGCAGGACGACCTGGTTCCGCGGATTGTTTCGACGGTCGCCGACTCACACGGTGTTCTGCTGCACAGCATGAGTCAAGCTCTCCGGAGCAAGAGCGCTGACGAGCTCTCCCCGTACGAGGCGGTGTTGCGCAGCTTCGGCTACTTCGAGCGGGTCAACGCCGAAGAGCTTGCCGCCGCGCGATCGGCCCTGGAGCTGGCGGTGCGCAAGGCGCCGGGGTACGCGGATGCCTGGGCCATGCTGGCGTTGCTGTGCGCGCAGGAGTACGGGCAGGGATACAGCCTCGTGGCCGATTCCCTGGCCGACGGGTCGATCGCGGCGCGCCGCGCGGTTGAAGCCGGTCCTTCCAATCATCTCGCGCATTCCGGCCTGGCCCAGGTGCTCTTCCTCCAGAAGGAGTTCCAGGCGTTTCGCAACGCCGCGGCGCGGGCCGCCGCGCTCAACCCGATGGACGGCGCCACGATGGCGCTCATGGGGATCTTGTTGGCGTACGCGGGCGACTGGGAGCACGGCTGCGCCGTGACGGAGGGAGCCATGCGGCTCAACCCCCACTTCCCCGGCTGGTACCGGCTGGCGACGATCGTCAACGCCTACCGGACGCGCGACTACCGCGCCGCGATCGACGCCGCCCTCCGGATCCAGATGCCCGGCTACTTCTGGACTCCTGTCTTTTGCGCGGCGGCGTACGGTCAGCTCGACGAGCGCGAGGCAGCGCGAAAGGCTCTCGACGAGTTGCTCGCCATCCGACCCGGGTTCGGCAGGGCGGCGCGCGAGGAGTTCGGCAAGTGGCACGAGCCGGAGCTCGTCGAACACTGGATCGACGGCCTCCGCAAGGCGGGGCTGGACGTGGCCGCACCGGCGCAAGCCGATTCCGCGACGAAGTCTGATGCGGCGGTCGCGATCGCGGTGCTGCCGTTCTCGGACATGAGCCCGGCCAAGGACCAGGAATACCTGTGCGAGGGCATGGCCGAAGAAGTCATGAACGCGCTCGTCGGGATCGAGGGGATCCGGGTCGCGTCGCGGACCTCGGCCTTCCGAGCCCAGAAGGATGGGGGTGACCTTTCCGCAATCGCCCGTGCCCTCTCCGTCAACCATGTCCTCGAAGGGAGCGTGCGCACGTCGGGCAGCCGGCTGCGGGTCACGGCGCAGTTGACCGACGTCGCGAGCGGCTACCAGCTCTGGTCGGAGCGCTACGACCGGGAGGCCATCGACGTCTTCGCCGTCCAGGACGAGATTGCCGCGGGCGTGGTGGAGGCCGTCAAGGCCCGGCTCTCTCCCGGAACGCACACTGTTCCATCCCGTCCGCAGGCTCACAACCTCGAGGCCTATCGGAGCTACCTGAAGGGCCGGCACCTTCGGGGAATCGAGGACCATGCCGGGGCCCTTCGCGCCTTCGAGGAGGCGGTCCGCCTGGATCCGTCTCATGCGCCTTCGTGGACGGGTCTGGCAGAAATCAACGTTCTCGCGGCACAGTTCGGCATGCTTCCGGCGCGCGAGGCTTGCGCCACCGCGAGAAAAGCGCTCTCGATCGCGGCCGGGCTTCAGGGAGAATCGGCAGAAGGCCTCCACGTCGAAGCTTTCGCGGCCTTCATCGAACGAAGATGGCAGGAGATGGAGACCGCCTGGCGGCGGGCCATCGAGATCGAGCCCACTCACGTCCTGGCCCTCGGCTCGTTCGGAATCGTTCTCTGCGCGCGCGGGAGGCTCGACGAGGCGTTGCCCCTCTTCGAGCGCGCCCGGGAAGCCGATCCCCTCGCCTCCTTTCCCTACATGATCACCGGAGGGGGTTTCCTGACGTGCGGCAGGTCGCAGGAAGCCCTTCGCTATTTCGAGGACGCGCTCTCATTCGAGAAGGAGGACGCCTCGGCTCTGTTCCTGTCGGGCATGGCAATGGTTGCCCTCGGAATGTTCGACGAAGGGATCGCGGCCGCCGAGCACGCGGTCGCGATCTCGCACCGGGGGGTCTACTTTCTGGGCGTCCTGGGATGGGCGCTCGCGACGGCAGGCCGGAAAGAGGAAGCGCGGGAGATCCTCGAAGAGATGCGCGCGCGACCGGCGGGAGCGCCCACGAGCGTCACCGAGGCCATGCTGCTCGGTGCCCTTGGGGAGACCGACGCGGCCTTCGAACTGCTCGCGCGCGCAGAGGACGAGTACCAGGCATCCCTCTACTACACGGGCTGGCCCGGCTTCGATTCCCTTCGCGCGGACCCGAGGTTCGGGGCGTTGCTGGAGAGGCTGGAGCTTCCAGGCGAACAGAGCTCCGGCGCGCCGTAGTTTCCTCGGCAGTCGGTTTGTGGAACGGCGTATACGTTCATCGAGCGTTCATCGAGCGTTCATTAACATTTTGCGGCGAGCGAGAGTTGCGAGATTGTGGAAGGCCAGTGTCAGTAAACCTCGAGGAGGTATTCATGAAACGTCTCACCGTATTCATCATGGGAATCCTGTTTTGCGCGGGCTTTGCCGTCGCGGCCGAAAAGACCTGGTCCGGGAAGATTTCAGACAGCATGTGCGGCCGGTCGCACAAGGCTTCCATGGAGCACTCCGGCAAAAAGATGAGCGACCACGACTGCACGATCGCATGCGTGAAGGGCGGCGGGAAGTACGTCTTCGTGGCCGGCGGCAAAATCTACAACATCGAGAATCAGGACTTCGCGGGCCTGGAAGAGCATGCCGCGCACAACATC
>JBBQKV010000003.1:0-50427 GCA_038327245.1 Acidobacteriota bacterium | reverse complement strand
ACCGACAACTTCGAGCTGGAATTCCAGGGGTCCCGAACGAAGTCCGCATTCGTGTCCAACAACAGCCACGATCTCTTCGGCTCCAACGGCGACACGTTCGGGGACCTGACGATCGACTACTACATGGGTTACGGCGTCTTCAACTTCGGACACAGCCGCGCGGTGCCTTACATCACGATCGGCGGGGGCGTTGCCCGACTGGATCCCAACGTCCCGGGCGTCCGGGCGCGAAGCGACACCCGGTTCACGGGAAGCCTGGGCATCGGCGTGAAGGCCTTCTTGAACCCGCACTTCGGACTTCGCTTCGACGGCCGCGGATACGCCACCTCGCTCGGGAACAACAACGACAACGACGACTTCGGGTGTAGCGATTTCTTCCGGGACTGCAACAGCAACCGGAACGAGTGGCTGACCAACGGAGAGGTTTCGGGCGGGCTGATCTTCGCGTTCTAACCGCGTGTTTCTCGGGGCGCCCGGTGGATCGAGATCCGCCGGGCGTCCTCCGACTCGGCGACCAGGGAGACCTGGACGGTCGGGGGGAGGGCCGCCCGAATGGCCTCTCCCGGCCACTCCACCGCGACCGGAGCCCCGGCGACGGCGTCGGGCAATCCCAGAATGTCGAGCTCGCTCGCGCGGTCGGCCAGCCGGTAGAGATCGAGATGCCGCAGGACGACCGCCCCTCCGGGCGCCGCGTACTCGTGGAGGATCGCAAACGTCGGCGAGGCGACTTCTCTCGCCACGGCGCCCAGGCCCGCGGCGAGTCCGCGGGCGAACGTCGTCTTCCCGGCTCCCAGATCGCCAACCAGATAGACGACGTCGCTGGCGGAAAGACCTCTCGCCAGCACCCGGGCGATCTCTTCGGTCTCCTCCTCGCTCCGCGCGATCACGTGTCCCATGTCCCGTGTTCCGTGTCCCGGTCCCGGAGCCCCCGCCGGACCCGCGGAACCGCGTCGGCGAGCTCGGCCGCCAGGAGTCCCGCATCGCCGAGGGTGCGCGCGAGCCTCTCGCCGGCAGCTCCGTGAAGCCAGGCCGCCGCCGGGGCGGCGTCCTCGACCCGCAACCCTCCCGCGACGAGCGCGCCGAGGACTCCCGCAAGGACGTCTCCCGAACCCGCGGTCGCGAGCAGGGGCGTGCCGGTCGGGTTGACGACCACGCGGCCGTCCGGCGTGGCCGTGAGCGACGCCTCCCCCTTCAGAAGCACGCAGCACCGGGTCGCCTTTGCGAGCGAGCGGGCCGCGGCGAGGCGGTCGGACTGGACCTCGCGCGCGGATCGGCCGAGGAGCCGACCCGCCTCCCCGGGGTGAGGCGTCAGGACGGTCGGGCCCCGGCGCTTCGAGAGCCTCCGCGCCGTGCCGGAGAACGCGTTCAGCCCGTCGGCGTCGAGAACGAGGGGCAGGCTCGTCTTCCGGACCACCGTGCGAATCGCCGCGACGGTACCGGCCGAGGTTCCCAGGCCGGGCCCGAGCACCGCCGCGTCGAAGTCCTCGAGGCGCTCCACCAGATCTCGTCCCGCGGCAGCGGCGAGCGAGCCGTCTTCGTCCGCGAGGCCGGCGGTCATCGCCTCGGGAAGCGCCGCGACGACCACGGTCTCCAGCGTTCTCGGACAGAACACCGTGACGAGCCCGGCCCCGGCGCGCAACGCCCCCCGGGCGGCGAGGACGGCCGCGCCGATCTTTCCGCGCGATCCGGCGATGACGGCGACGCTCCCGAAGTCGCGCTTGTGAGCCCCGGGGTCTCGCGGCGGGAGAAGCGCTCGAACGTCGTCCGCGGTCGCGAGAAAGATCCCCTTCCGTTGGACCGGAAAGAGGGACGGCGGAATTCCGATGTCGGCGACGACGACCCTTCCGCACAGGCGCCGCGCCGGCGCGAGCGCGTGGCAGACCTTCGGGGCGCCGAACGCGACGGTCGCGGTCGCCCGGACAGCGGCGCCGCGGATCTCCCCACTGTCCGAGGAGAGTCCCGATGGGACGTCGGCGGCCACCACCGGTCGGCCCGCCGCGTTGATCGCCCCGACCGCGCGGGCGGCCGGCCCTGTGAGCGGCCGATCGAGCCCCGTCCCGAAGAGCGCGTCGATGACCCCGTCAGCCTCTCTTAGCGCGCGAGAGAACGAAGACGCCCCCCTCGCCCCGGAGAGGGGCTCCAGAGCGATTCCGGCCGCCCGCGCGCGGAGCGCGTTCGACTGCGCGTCCCCCCGGTAGGAATCCGGGCTGCCGAGCGTGAACACCTGCACCACGAAGCCCATCCCGTCCAGGATCCGCGCCGCCGCGAGACCGTCCCCCCCGTTGTTCCCGGGTCCGCAGGCCACCACGATCCGGCGCCAGCCCGAGAACTCGCGGCCGACGAGGTCCGCGACCCCCCGCGCCGCGTTCTCCATGAGCACCGCGGACGGCACGCCGCGCCGGATGGCAGCCGCGTCCGCCGCCCGCATCTGACGCGCGTCGAGGACCGGGATCACGGGGAGAGCGGCACCGCGAAGCCCGCGAGCGCCCTCGCGGTCGCGTGGGGATAATCGTCGTCGTCCGGATCCCGCCGTGCGAGATCCCGCGCGAGCGTCTGGAGGTCCTCCGGCCGGTCCACGTCGTATGCCGGCTGCTGCAGCGCGACACGGAGACCCTCCTGCCGTGCCCGGGCGACCGTAACCGCCAGGGTCCGGTCGGAGGACCACGGGACGTCGCGGAAGACGATCGTCGGCGCGGCGCCGGGCGCCAGGGCGATCGCGCAGTAACCGCCGTCCTGCGCCGGAATCAAGGCGACCTCCTCCCCGCGTTCCACGGCTTCGAAAAGCTCCTCGACCGCCCTCCGCGGCAGAGCCGGGTGATCCGAACCGACCGCGAGGACCACGGAGGCGCCGTGGAACCTCTCCGCTTCGAACGCGGCGGTGAGCCGGGATCCCAGGTCGCCGGAGGTCTGGGCCTCCCGCCGCCACGGAGGGCCGAAGATCGCGGCCAGGTTCGCCTCGTGCGGATCCGGGTCCGCGTAAACGACCGCCGTCCACGCGGACACGGCATAGACCCGGGCGGCGTCCTCGAGGAAGGCGCGGTAGAGCCGGGCGGCCCCCTCCGGCGAAAGCACGCCCGCGAGCCGGGTCTTGACGCTTCCGGGAAGCGGAGCCCGGGCAAAGAGAATGAGCGTCCGGGGAGACTCCGGCACGCCCGGATTATGTCGCGCCGGGCGCCCGCTCAGCCCGTCTTCTTGGTTTCCTTGGGGAGCACCGAGACGAACACGTTTTTCTGCACGTAGGAGGTGACGTTCGAGATCCCGTCCCGCAGCGCGATCGCGAGCTTCTGGCCGCCCGGCACCACGATCAGCTGAACGTCGTAGTAGAAGTCCTTTTTCTGCGCCCCCGTCAGGTCCCGGGCGGGCACGCTGACCGCCTGCCTCTGAACCTGGAGGTCCGACTGCTTGCCGAGCGCGTCCAAAACCACGAAGTAAACGAAGAACTGCCCCTCGTAGCGATCCCCGGACGGCACGAGGCCGAGCTTCCCGACCGGCACGGCGACGCGGACCGGAAGAAGGTAGTTGTCCTGATCGTACGGCTTCGGATCTCCGATGCTCAGGCTGACTCCCAGCGGATTGTCGCTCCGCGGATAGAAGAGGCTCGCCACGACCGCCTCGGCGGTCCGCGTTTCGGTCGACTTCTCGAGTAGGCCTTTGCGCGCCCGCACCCGGAGCCCCTTGCGCTTCGCCCGCACCTCGACGGAGTGCGGGCGGTCGGCCGCCGCGCGGGTCGTTCGGTAGCCGATCGAGTAGAAGTTGGAAAAGTCCTTGGACAGCTCGTTCAGGCTGTCCTTCCAGTCGTTGGTGTTCACGGCGGCGAGGCCGCCGGTCTGCTCTGCCAGCATCTGGAGAGGAGCCTGCGTGTTCTGGCGCATGAGAAAGCTGGAGGGTCGGTTTTCCATGTAGCGGTTTTCGGCGGAGACCATCTCGTCGCCCGCCAGCCCGGAAGCGTCGAGCGCCCAGATCGTCACGCCGTTGGAGTTCGCGGTCTGTGCGATCGTCGCGTAGCGGGAGTTCATGTCGAACTCGAGCGACTCCAGGCTGCTCGATCCGCCCGGAAATTTCTGGCGGATGGTGTCGAACAGCTCGGCGCCCGCCGAGGCCGGCAGCCCCTCCGACACGTAGATGAAGACCTTGCGCCCCTCGACTCCCGCCAGTCCGTTCAAGGTCGTCTTCAGTGAGTCCACCGCGAACTGAAGGTCGTTGCGGAGCGACTGGGCGTGGGAGCGCGCCGCATGGATCGCCTCCTGCTCACTCTTGGAGTCGTTGATCCGGGCGAGAGCGTCGCGCCGCTCGCCCGCGAGAGTCGTGCCGCCTCCCGTCTCCATCTCGGTCTGTTCGACCGCCGAGAGCACGTCGCCCTTCTCGGACGTGAACTTCTGCCTGACCTTGAGCGAGCGGTTGTACGTCACGACCATGGCCTCCGCCTGGGGGCCCACGTTCGCGGACAGGAACTCCTTCAGGCGTTTGAACATCCGATTGCGGTTCTGCGGCTGGATGTTCAGGTTGTCGATGAACACGATGTAGCGCGCCTTCAACTGGGTCGGGATCTCCGAGGCGGCGGCCGGCGAGTCCAGGGGAACCGTCTTGCCGTCTTCGAGAAGGACCTTGCCGCCCGACACCGCGTAGAAGTTCGAGATCACCTGCGGCACGCCGTCCTGGAACACTTCGAAGTCGTTCTTCGTCAGGTCAGGCACCCGGTTGCCCTTCGAGTCGGTCACGATCACGTCGATGTTCGTCACCGAGACTTCGACCCGCTCCGTGACCGGCCCCATGGATCGAGCGGCGTCGGGCTTCGGAGCCTCGGGCGCGGGCTTCGCGGCCCCGGGAGCCGGCGTCGCAGGAGGAGGCGAGCCTTGCCCGAGAAGAGTCGAGGCCGACAGCAGTGCAAGCAACAGAATCGCCTTTTTCAAGGGGTTTCCTCCTGTCGAGCCAAGCGCACCGACACGTTGATTATTCCCCGGGCCGGCGGCGCGAACGCCGCGGGCGCGGCGCGAACGACTGCGTTACGGAGGTCCGGGAAGGAAATCGCGAGGCGACCCTCGACGTTGGACGGAGACGGGAACGGCATCGCTCCGGCGCCGAACGGTCCGCCTTTCCACCCGAAAAAATAGCCAGTTGCTTTGCCCTCCGGAATTCAACAGAATTCCGGCTCCGGGCGGACCCCCCCGCCCGGATTGAGCGAGAGAGTAAAAGGAGCAGGTTCAGCATGGTGACGCACCGGAGACGTTCGTTTCTGCGCAGCTCCGCGGCTGTCACCCTCATTCTCTTCTCGGTCGCACTCACGTCCGGGTGCAACAAGATCAAGTCGAAGCAGGAGATCAAGAAGGGCAACGACTTCTTCAAGGCGGCCCAGTACCAGACGGCGCTCGCGGCCTACCAGGAGGCACTGCGCCTCGACCCGGGCGAAAAGAAGCTCCACAAGAACATCGGGCTCGCCTACATGGGCCTCTATCAGCCGGGGTCCAAGCATCCGAAAGACCTCGAGTACGCTTCGAAAGCGATGGAGCACCTGACGGAGTACGGCAAGGCGTACCCGAACGACCGGAAGGCCCGGGAGTTCCTGGTTTCGCTCTACTTGACCACCGAGCGGTTCGACGACGCGATCGCCTTCTACCAGAAGATGGTCGAGGAGAACCCGAAGGACACCAAGGCGATGCAGTCGCTCGCCCAGATGTACTTCAAGAAGGGGGACGTCGACAACGCGGTCGCGTGGCTGAAGAAGAGGCTGGCCGCCGAAACCACGCCCGAGGCGAAGGCCGAGGTCTATTACTTCATCGGGGTCCAGGCCTGGGATCGGTCCTACAACTTCCCGGACATCGACCCGGTCCAGCGCACGCACATCGTGGACGAGGGCCTGGACGCCCTGAACAAGGCCCTCCAGATCAAACCCGACTATTTCGAGGCTCTTTCGTACATCAACCTCCTTTACCGCGAGAAGGCGAAGATCGAGACCGACCCGGTGAAGAAGCAGGAGTACGTCGACACCGCCAACAAGTACCTCCAGCAGGCATTGGAATTGCGAAAGAAGGCCCTGGCGAAAACGCCGACGCCGGAACCGCTCAAGTCGTAGCGGGGTCTAGTCAGGCGGGAGAAGGCAATGTTCGAAGACGTTCTGATCGAGTCGGGCACTCAGAAGTCAAAGGGACGAAAAATCATCTCGTTTCCCTTGGCTCTGCTCCTGCACGTGGTCGTCATCGGTGTCGTGGTCGGGGCCTCGATCTGGTTCGTCGATGACGTGCCGGAGCCGCCCATTCCCGTCACTTTCTACGCGGCCGCCCCACCCCCGCCGCCGCCCCCTCCGGCAGCGGCGCCCAAGCCCGTCGCACCCAAGCCCGAAACCGTCAAGCCGGTTCCGGTCCGATCGACCGAGATGACGGCCCCCACCATCATTCCCGAGAAGGTTCCGGAGCCTGTGGCAGCGCCGGAGCCCGAAGCACCGGCCGGGGAGGGCGTGGAAGGCGGAGTCGAGGGCGGCGTCCCGGGAGGCGTCCCCGGGGGTGTGATCGGCGGGGTTGTGGGAGGGACGGGCCCCGGCCTGTCCGACGAGCCGCTCCGGGTCGGGGGTGACGTCAAGGCGCCCCAGCTCACGAACCGGGTCGAGCCGCAATATCCGGAAGCCGCCCGCAAGGCGCGGATGGAAGGCGTCGTGATCCTGGAGGCGATCATCACGGCGACCGGGAGCGTGGAGGACGTGAAGGTCCTGAAATCCGTGAACCCGCTTCTCGATGCGGCGGCTTCGCGAGCCGTTCAGCAGTGGCGATATCGACCGGCGACTTTGAACGGGCGCGCGGTCCGCGTGTATCTCACCGTAACCGTAACCTTCAACCTGCACTAGGATGACGCCGGACGCTGGACGCAGAACGAATTAGAGAAGGAGCGTTTCCATGAGTTTCGACCCAGTAGATCTCTGGCACACCATGACGGGCCTCGCCAAGGGGGTCTCGGTGCTCCTCATCATCATGTCGATCTATTCCCTGACCGTTGCGATCGAGCGGTGGATCTTCTTCCAGAAGGCGAAAAAGCAGTCTCTCGCTTTCGCCAAGCTCGTGACGCTGCACCTCAAGCAGGACAAGCTCCAGGAAGCGATCGATTCCTCCAAGAAGTACAAGCAGAGCCACCTGGCGCGGGTCGTCTCGGCCGGCCTGTACGAGTTCCAGCACGACGTCACGACCGGCAGCGCCAACATCGTCGGCCACGACCCGATCGAGGCGGCGGAGCGGGCGATCGAGCGGGAGGCGCTCATGACCACCGCGGACATGCGGAAGGGCCTCTCGGGCCTCGCGACGATCGGCACGACCGCGCCTTTCATCGGCCTCTTCGGAACGGTCATCGGGATCATCAACGCGTTCCGGGGAATGGCGATGTCCGGCTCCGGGGGTATCGCGGCAGTTTCGAGCGGTATCGCCGAGGCGCTCGTCACGACCGCGCTCGGCCTCTTCGTAGCCATTCCGGCGGTCTGGCTCTTCAACATCTTCACGAACAAGATCGAGCGCTTCCAGGTCGAGATGTCCAACTCCTCCTCGGAGCTGATCGACTACTTCATCAAGCGGCGCGGAGCGGGCGTGAACCTCTCCGTGAAAGCGTCCTAGTTTTTCGAGACGTCGGGAGGAATTGCCATGGGCATGGGGGGCGGCGGCGGCAACAAGCACACGCTTCAGAGCGACATCAACGTCACGCCCCTCGTCGACGTGTGCCTGGTGCTTCTGATCATCTTCATGGTCGTCACCCCGCTCCTTCAGAAGGGGATCCCCATCCAGCTCCCCACCACCGACAACCCCGGGAAGAAGCCGGAGAACGAGAAGCAGAAGCTGATCACGGTCGAGTGGCAGACTCCGCCGAGGTACTACATCGGCCCGAAGTGGTTCGCGAAAGAGGACTTCCAGAAGGAGCTCGACGAGCTGTTCCAGCGGTCGCCGACCACCGAGCTCATCATCAAGGCGGACCAGCGGCTGAAGTACGGGGACGTCAAGGCAGTCATGAAGATGACGAAGGAAGCCGGCTTCCAGGACGTCGGGCTCATCACTGACAAGAGAACAGTGGGCGCGGCCAAACCGCCCGCGAGCTGATCCCGGGCAAGAAAAGCGAGGAGATTCCTTAATGGCAATGGGGGCGGGGGTCGGCGGTTCGCCCGGAGCTTACAAGAGCGACATCAACATCACGCCGCTGGTGGACGTCGTGCTCGTTCTCCTCATCATCTTCATGGTGATCACTCCTCTCCTCCAGATGGGCTACGACGTCAAGGTCCCGCCGAAGGCGACGGTCGAGTCGTCGCCGCCTTCACTGGATCAGCTGATCGTCTCCGTGACCGCGCAGAACCGGATCTACCTCAACAAGGAGCCGCTCGACAAGCAGTCGCTCGCGCTGCGTCTCTCCGAGATTCTCAAGAACCGGCGGGACAAGACGGTGTTCCTTTCCGCCGACGACGTCGCGACGTACGGCGAGGTCGCGTCGGTCATGGACATTGTCCGCACGGCGGGTGGCCCGCAAACAACCATCGGTATCGTGCTCGAGACCGTGCCGATCGAAGGCGTCCTGGCCACGCCGGCCGCTCCCGCTGCCGCCCCGGCGGCCGCTCCCGCGCAATAGTCTCGGAGTCGGGATGACCGCTTCGGGGATCTGACCCTTCCGATCAGAGCCCGCCACGAAGTTGATATATCCTTGCGCGCCCCGGACGGGCAGGTCGCGCGCTCACTTTCGCGAGTTCTCCGGGATCCAGACGGAATAGAGGAGTTGGAATGTCACACGATCTGGCTCTGCCCCTGATCTTCGTCTTCTCGATCGGCTCGCTCTTCGTCGCGGGTTATCTCATCTCCTGGGTTCTCAAAAAGGACACCGGGACTCCGGCGATGCGGGAGATCTCGAATGCGATCAAGGAAGGCGCCGAGGCGTTCCTGCGGCGCCAGAACCGGACCATCCTCCTGCTCGCGAGCCTCCTCGCGGCCCTGATCTTCGTCCTCTACGCCTTCGTTCGGACCCATCATGACTTCGATCCGGTCCCGACCGCCTTCCGGCTCGCCTTCTGGACCACCCTTTCCTTCGTCCTCGGCGCCGGCTGCTCGGTCATCGCCGGATACATCGGGATGTGGATCGCGATCCGTTCCAACATCCGAACCGCGTCGGCCGCCCGGAGCTCCTTGAACGACGCCCTGCGGATCGCGCTCCGCGGCGGCGCGGTCTCGGGACTCTTCGTCGTGGCGATGTCGCTCTTCGGAGTCGGCGGGCTGTACTGGCTCGTCAGCCACTTCACGGAAGTGCCGCAGGCTCAGATCCCGCTGCTGATCGTGGGCTACGGGTTCGGCGCTTCGTTCGTCGCCCTGTTCGCCCAGCTGGGCGGCGGAATCTACACCAAGGCCGCGGACGTCGGCGCGGACCTCGTCGGAAAGGTGGAAGCCGGAATCCCGGAGGACGATCCCCGGAACCCGGCGGTCATCGCCGACCTGGTGGGAGACAACGTCGGCGACTGCGCCGGCCGCGGCGCGGATCTCTTCGAGTCGACGGCCGCCGAGAACATCGGCGCAATGATTCTCGGCGCCACGCTGGCGGCCGCCTCCGAGCGCGCCGGGATGGCCTTCTCGGCGGGAGTCGTGGGCGTCATGCTGTTCCCCCTGGTGGCCCGCGCCTTCGGGCTCCTCGCCTCCATCGTGGGGATCTTCTTCGTGCACACGCGCGAGGATCGGGATCCCATGCAGGCCTTGAACCGCGGCTACTACGTGGCCGCGACGCTCGCGATCGCGGGCTTCTTCGTCGCGACCCGCTGGCTCCTCTACAACCCGTCCGCGCCCGACGCCTGGTGGAAGTTCTTCATCTGCGGAATCATCGGCGTCCTCACCTCGGTCGCCTTCGTCTATATCACTCAGTACTACACCGAGTATCGTTACCGGCCGGTCCGCGAGATCGCCGAAGCGTCCCAGACCGGCCCGGCCACCAACATCATCGCCGGCATTTCTATCGGCTTCGAGTGCACGCTCCTGCCCGTTCTGACGATCTCGCTCGCCATCCTCACGTCGTTCAAGATCGGAGCCTCGGCACTGCCCGGGGCCGGACTCTTCGGCACCGCGGTCGCGACGATGGGGATGCTGGGCACCGCCGCCTACATCCTCGCGATGGACACGTTCGGTCCCATCACGGACAACGCCGGCGGAATCGTCGAGATGTCACGGCAGCCCGAGGAGATCCGCCGGATGACGGACCGCCTGGACTCCGTGGGCAACACCACGAAGGCCCTGACGAAGGGGTACGCGATCGGGTCCGCGGCGCTCGCGGCTTTCCTTCTTTTCTCGGCGTACCTCGACGAGCTCAAGAACTACGGGGCCGAACTCCTGTCGGTCAACATCGCCAAGCCCGAGGTCTTCGTGGGCGCCCTCCTCGGCGCGATGCTCGTCTTCTTCTTTTCGGGCCTCGCAATCCGCGCGGTCGGCAAGGCCGCCGGCGTCGTGATCCAGGACGTGCGGGATCAGTTCCGCGAGCATCCCGGGATCATGCAGGGGACCGAGAAGCCGGACTACGGCCGGACGGTCGACATCGTCACGCGGGGCGCGTTGAGGCAGATGATCGCGCCGGGCCTCGTCGCTGTCGGAACTCCGATCGCGGTCGGGCTCGTGTTCAAGCTCTTCCACGTCGGCGCGGAAGCGGTGGCGGCTCTCCTCATGGTCGGGACCATCACCGGCATCGTCGTCGCGACGATGCTGAACAACGCCGGTGGCGCGTGGGACAACGCCAAGAAGTACATCGAGACCGGCGCCCTCGGCGGCAAGGGCTCGGCGACGCACAAGGCCGCGGTCGTGGGCGACACGGTCGGCGACCCCTTCAAAGACACGGCCGGGCCGTCCCTGCACGTCCTGATCAAGCTCCTCGCGACGATCACCCTCGTGCTCGCGCCACTTTTCATCTAAACGAAGCGGCAGAGCACCTCGTTCGAAACGAGAAAGCCGCGCTCGGTAAACCCGACGCGGCCGTTTTCTCTCGCGAGCAGGCCGGCTTCGAGCCACGCCGCATAGTCCTCGGCGAGGAGCGGGTCGCCGGCGTCGCCGATCCAACCTTCGATCTCCGCGGCCGGCACGCCGGTGGAAAGTCGCAGGCCCAGGAAGATCCGCTCCCGCGCGACGGCGTCCGGCGCCACCGGCTCGTCGAGGGCGGTCGGTCGGCGCGAATCGCGAAGCGCCGCCAGGTACGCCGGAAGCCCCGAGACGTTGGCGCGCCGCCGCCCGTCCCAGAGCTCGTGCGCCGACACGCCCAGTCCGAGGGTCGGGGTCCGGGTCCAGTACTTGAGGTTGTGGGACGCCTGCCGGCCGGGACGCGCCCAGTTCGAGATTTCGTAGTGCGAGAAGCCCCGCGAGGCAAGGGTCTCCCCCGCTTCCAGCCAGGCCTCCGCCTGAGCCTCGTCGGAGAGGTACCGGTCGGGATGGTTGCGCCGATCCTCCTCGATGGTGCGGGACTTTTCGGTCTCGAGAAGGTAGATCGACAGGTGCCCGACGCCCGCGTCGCCGACTTCGTCCACGCTCTGCCGAAACGTCTCCGACGTCTGGGTCGGAAGCCCGAGGATGAGGTCGGCCGAGATCGAGACGTCCGCCTGCGACAGGATGGCAAGCGCCCGCCGGGCGCCGTTGGCGTCGTGCCGCCGCCCGACCGCGGAGAGCTCGGAGTCGTGGAACGACTGAACGCCGACCGAAACCCGGTTGACACCGGCGTCCCTCCACTCTCCGACGAGCTTCCCCGTCAGGTCTTCGGGGTTCGCCTCGAGCGTGACTTCGGAGTGGGCTTCGTCCACGGCAAAATTTCGACGCAGGTCCTCGAGCAGCCGCCGCAGGTCGGCCGGCGGGACGAGAGACGGCGTACCGCCGCCGAGATAGATCGAGTCGAAGTCGCGGCCGGCCGCTTCCTCCGACAGGGTTGCCGCTTCGCGCGCCAGCGCCTCGAGATACTCACTGCGGCTCGAATCGTCCGTCGAAACGACGAAGGCGCAGTACCCGCAGCGCGACCGGCAGTAGGGCAGGTGGACGTAGATGCCTGCGGCTTCCGTCATGCCGCCCCCGACTCCCGGAAGGCGGCCTCCGCTTCCCGGGCGAGAGATCCGAACGGGAAGACCTTCCGGAAGTTCCCCTCGCTCACCACGGCAGCCAGGTCGCGCCCGGACTCGTCGATCCAGCGCGCCGCGGCGTAGAGAAGCGAGGCCCGGTGCTCGTCGGCGCCCGCATCCTGCGCGCTTTCCTCCAGGCGGGCCGCAGCGGCCGAGTTGCCGGGCGGCTCTCCCCGGCCGAGCGGGCGCGTCGGAAAAGTCGCCAGGCCCCGGCGCGCGGCCTCCGCACGGAAGCGCCCGATTATCGCTTCCTGGCCGGCCGCCCAGTCGGTGTGGTGAGCTTTTTCGAAAAACGAGTCCGCCGACGCGGGGTCGAACGCCGCGCGGGCCTCGACGAGGATGCGGCGCCCTTCGCCGTCGCCGGACGCCGGAATCGGGGCCGCGAACGTCGCTCCGGCGGCGGCCAGGTCGTCGAGATACGCGGCCAGAAATTCGGGCGCGTCGGTCCACCCCGGCACGATCGGGAGAAGACCACCGGCCTCCAGCCCCGCGGCGCGCGCCGCCGCAATGGACACTCCGTCGCCGCGGCGGGGAGACGGCGACCACGCCAGGAGAACGACGATCGCCCGCCCGGCGGGGGCGGGCAACGCCGTCGGGTCGAGGAGGTAGACCGGCCGGCCGGCCTTCGCCGCGCCCTCGGCAGCGGCCGCGTAGGCTCCCCGGATCTCTTCGACCTCTCGCGCCGAACCCGGGCCCACGACGACGGGCCCCCCGGGGCACCGCGCGAGGGCCCGCGCCCACGCCTCGGGGTCGGCGGGGCCCACAGCGACCCGGCCGGCCGCGCGCCTCTCGAAGAACCGGCGTTCGACCGGATCGAACCGAAACGGCGGCGAACCGATCTCTCCAGAATAGGGGATCGCCTGGACCGCGATCCTCCGCCCGCCGATCTCGGACTCGCGCGGCTTGACCGAAGGGGTGAGAGCGTTGTCGTACTCGATCACCGCGTCGCTCTCCGCGCCGCCGCCCCATAACGCGACAGCGGGTCCACTTCGAAGTTGACCCGGTCCCCCGCCCGCCGCGAGCCGAGCGTCGTCCGGCGATGCGTTTCGGGGATCACCGCGACATCGAAGCGTCCGGCGCTGCGGCTCGCGACCGTCAGGCTCACGCCGTCCAGCGCCACCGAGCCCTTTCGCACGACATGGCGGGAGAACCCCGGAGGAACCGAAAAGCGAAACGTCCACGAGCCGCCGGCCTCCTCGACCGCGAGGACCTGCGAAACCGCGTCCACGTGGCCCAGAACGAAGTGCCCGGAGACCCGGCCCCGCCACTCGAGCGCCCGCTCGAGGTTCACGGTCTCGTCGGCCCGGAGCGCGCCGAGCGTCGTCACCGCGAGAGTCTCCGGGGACAGATCGGCGACCAGCCGGCGACCGCTCTCCGTCGCGGTGACGCACACGCCGGAGAGGGAAATGCTCTCGCCGCGCCGGAATGCGCCGTAACCCCGGGGCGGGACGACGACGACGCGGGCTGGCCTCCCACGCCGGCGCTCGACCGAGGCCACGCGCCCGATGCCCGTGACGATGCCGGTGAACATCCGGCGAAGTGTATCGGCCCCCGCGCGATCCCGAGGCTAGCGGCGAGGCGCGACCCGGCCCGTCACGAGCCAGTCGGCGCCGAGGCGTTCGTGCTCCACGTCGATCACGCGCCGGGCGCGGTCGAGCGGGAATCCCGCGCCCCCCACGCCGCCGGGCGCGGCCCGGCCCCCCAGAACGCGGGGCGCGAAGAAGACCGCGACCCGGTCCACCAGGCCGGCGCGGAAGAAGCCGAACAGGGTTTCCGAGCCCCCCTCGACCAGCAGGCCCGTGACTTCCTCCGCGGCCAGCCGCGCAAGCAGGCGGGGAAGGTCGACGCCGCCGCTCTTTCCCGGGAGGCTCCAGACCGCGACCCCCCGCGACGCGAGCCGCCGGACCTTCGCGTGATCCGGAGGCAGCGCCGTCGCCACCCGGACGTCTTCCGGATTCCGGAAGAGCTGCGCCGACGCCGGCACGCGCAGCCTTCCGTCGAGGACGACGCGGCGAAACGTGCGGCGTCCCGCCTTTCCGAGGCGCCGCGTGAGCATCGGGTCGTCCGCTTCGACCGTGCGGGCGCCCACGAGAACCGCGTCGTATTCCTCCCGGAGGAGGAGCGCACGGCGCCGGGATGCCGGGCCCGTGATCCAGCGGCTCTCCCCCGAGGCCGCGGCGATCTTTCCATCGAGCGTGGCGGCCCACTTGGCCAGAACGAAAGGGCGCCGCCGGGTGATCCACGTCCGGAACTTCTCGTTCTGCCGCTCGGCCGCGAGACGGAGCGAGGAGTCCGCTTCCAGCACCTCGATTCCGCTCCGCCGGAGCGCCCGGATCCCGCTCCCCGCCACGAGAGGATTCGGATCCCTCGCCGCGACGAAGACCCGGGCGATTCCGGATTCCATGATCCGGGGCGCGCACGGCGGCGTGCGGCCCACGTGCACGCAGGGCTCCAGGGAGACGTAGAGGTCCGCGCCCCGCGCCCGCGCACCGGCGGCGTCGAGGGCCGCGACCTCGGCGTGCGGTCCTCCCGCCCGGCGGTGCCAGGCCTCCGTAACGATCCGGCCGCGCCGGGCGACGAGCGCGCCGACCATCGGATTCGGGGGCACCGTGTAACGGCCCCGCTCCGCGAGGTCGAGAGTCCGGGCCAGGAGGAGGTCCGGATTGGGCGGGTTCAAAACGCCGCGTCGCGACGCACCGCGTCCTCGGGAGCATCCTCCAGAAGCGCCCGCGCGTAATCCGCGGGATCGAAGGGAACGAGGTCGTCGATCGCTTCGCCGACCCCCACGAACAGGACCGGCAGGCCGAGCTCCCGGTAGATCGCGAGGACGATCCCGCCGCGCGCGCTGCCGTCGAGCTTCGTGAGAACGACTCCGGTCGCTCCGGCCGCCTCGACGAAGCGCCGCGCCTGGGCGAGGCCGTTCATGCCGGTGGTCGCGTCGAGCACCAGCAGGACCTGGTGCGGGGAACCGGGCACTTCGCGCGCCGCGATCCGGCGCAGCTTCGCCAGCTCCTCCATCAGGTTCTTCTTGGTGTGCAGGCGTCCCGCCGTGTCGACGAAGAGCTTCTCCGTGCCCCTCGCCTTCGCTGCCGCGAGCGCATCGAAGAGCACGGCGGAAGGATCGGCGCCCTCCTGGTGGCGGACCACCGCGACGCCGAGACGTCCGGCCCAGACCTCGAGCTGCTCGATCGCGCCGGCGCGGAATGTGTCCGCCGCTGCCAGCAAGACGCTCCGACCGGCAGCGACCTCCCGAGCCGCGAGCTTCGCGGTCGTCGTGGTCTTCCCGGAGCCGTTGACGCCGACGAGAAAGATCACCTCGAGCGGAACGAGTGCGGCAATCGGCGGCCGCGGCGCTTTGGCGATCAGGTCCTCGATCTCCTCGACCAGCGCGGCCTTCAGCGCCGCGAGGTCGCTGCGTGACGCGGACGCACGGCGCCGGCGCACCCCCTCGGTCAGCGCGGCCGCCGTTGGCGCCCCCACGTCCGCGGCCAGCAGGACTTCCTCGAGCGACTCCAGGACCGACTCGTCGAAGCCCAGACCTTTCTTGACGGCGTCCCCGAGCTTCTCGAGGATTTCCGTGTGGGTCATGAAGAGCCCACGACGAACTTTCGCCAGCAGGCCGCCCGGGCGCTCGGTCATCGGGTCGAGATTATTCCTCGTCGGCGGGACCGGGCTAGGACCGCGGCGAGTTGGCTCCGGACAGCTGGGTCTCCTCCAGGATCAAACGGGCCTTGGCGCCGGTCTCACCCGTCGGATCGAGCTCGATCGTGCGCTCGAGGTAACGGCGGCCGAGAGCCGGTTTCTTCAGGGTCAGGAGCGCCAGGCCGAGGCGCAGGTGCGCGTCCGCGTTCTTGGGCTCGAGCCGGATTGCCTCGAGGTAGTCCTGCGCGGCCGGCTCGAGGGCCCCGCGGGACTCGCGCGCGATCCCGCGGCCGACCAGCGCCGCCGAGGACCTGGGGTCCCGGGAGAGCGCCACCGAAAACGCCTCCTCAGCGGCGACGAAGTCCTTCTGCCGCTGCTTGAGCCGTCCGCGGTTGATCGCGGCGTCCAGCCGGTCGTCCGCTTCGGAAGAATTTTCGGCGACCTGGAAGTCTCCCTCGGCGTCGGCGAAACGGCCCAGCTCGAGGCTCGCCATGCCGCGATGAATTCGAAAGAGCGGTTTTTCGTGGTCCAGGTCCACCGCGCGGTCGAAGGAGGCAAAGGCCTCCTTGTAGCGAGCCTGCATGAGGAGCGCGACGCCCAGCCCGTCGTGAACCTCCGGGTTCTTCGCGTCGCTCGGAAGGACGTCCCGGTAGGTCCGCTCCGCCTCGGCCGCGCGGCCCTCGCGTAGAAGAACTGCCGCCATGCGCTCGTTCAACAGGAGCTCGGCGGAGCTCGTTTTCTTCGCCTGGGACGCGCAGGCCGACGGGAGCGTGACGAGAAGCGAGAGAGCCAGCAGTCCGGCGGAGCTGCGCCGGGGAACCTTCAACTCGCTTCCACGCGCCGCAACGGGGTGGCGGCGACGGCGACCTCGGGGGGCGCCTCTTCCCTCGCGATCGGCACGAGCTCCCCCTTCTCGTAGGAATTGATCAGGGCTTCCACGATCGTCGGATCGAACCGATTGCCCGCGAGGTCTCTCAGGCGCTGGAAGACGAACCGGATGTCCATTGCTCGCTGGTACGGACGGGTGGTCGTCATCGCGTCGAACGTATCTGCCACCGAAACGATCCGCGCCTGGAGAGGGATGTTCTCTCCGCTCAGCCCGTCGGGGTAGCCGCCCCCCTCCCACCGCTCGTGGTGGTGCTTCATCCCCGGAATGACGTCGCGAAGCTGGGGAATGGTCTCCATGATAGCCGCGCCCTTGGTGGGGTGGCTCTTCATGACCTCGAACTCTTCTTCCGTCAGCGCCGTCGGCTTTCGCAGGATCCGGTCGTCGATGCCGATCTTCCCGACGTCGTGGAGCAGAGCGGACAGGCGCACGCGGCGCACGTCTTCGGGCGTGAGTCCCATCTCCCGTGCGACCTGCGACGCATAACGCGCCACCCGCTCGGAGTGGCCGCGGGTGTAGGGATCTTTCGCGTCGATCGCGGCCGCCAGGGCGCGGATGGAGTTGATGAAGAGCTCGTGGTTCTCTCGCGCCGCCCGCTTGAGGTTCTCGATCGCGTCTCGGATGGACTCGCTCATCCGGTTGAAGTTTTCGGAAAGATCGGCGAGTTCCGCGGTACCCGTCACCTTCACGCTCACGCCGTACTGTCCCTCGCTGACCGCGCGGGTGGATTCGGCGAGTTGCGTGATCGGGCGCGAGAGCCGGCGAGCGGAGAAGAGACCGAGCAGGAGTGCCCCGGCGAGCGCGGCCGCGCTCCAGAGCAGGGTGTCGTCGACCATCCGGTCCACGGAAGCGAACGCCGCCGCCAGGTCCCGCTCGAGCAGCACGCCCCACTCGGGACGCCCCACCGGCGCGATCGAGGCGAGGACCCTCAAGCCCGGCTGCGCCTCGGAGCGCGTCACCCGCGCCGGAAAGCGCTCGAAGTCCGAAACGAGCGAGGACGCGTGACGGCGCTCTCCACCGAGCGGGCGGACCGGGAAAAGGACCCGGCCATGACGGTCGACGAGCGTCGCGCGAACGTCCCGCCGCGCCTCATCGGCGAACTCGCGGCGGATGGGCTCCCAGGAAACGAGCGCCTCGACGACGCCGATCAATCCGTCCTCGTCCGTCACGGGCTCCGCGAGAACCGAGACCGGGCCGATGGAGGGCGCCTCGAAGGGGTCGCCCGAGTAGGACGCGCCGTCCCGGGCCGACTCGAAGGCTCGCCGGAACTCGAACTGGACGACCGAAGGAAGGGAGGGCAGACCCGCAAAGCTGCCGACGCCCTTGCGGTTCACGCCGCGGAGAGCGAGAAGCGGCGTCTCCCCCTTGAGCGCGGCGCGAAGGATCTCGGGGCCGTTCTCGGAGGTGAAGGGGTTCTCGCCCGTGAGCTGACGGGAGAGGCGTACGGAGTTGGCGGCGTTATTGAGCTCCTCGCGCGCAGACGCATGGTACGCGGCGATCCGATCCGCGAGGGCGGACGACGAGCGGGTCAGGTACTTTTCCTCGAGCACCTCGAGGGCGCGTCGATTGCGCCGGATGAGCGCCGCGTCCGAGACGAGCAGCGGCACGAGCGACGCGAGAACGAACGCTCCCGAGAGCACGACGAACAGGCGGAGCCGCCGGCGGCGGGGATTCATCTTCAAGAGTGGCCTCATTATAGAGGGACTTCGACCGAAGTCGGCCCCGACCCCGGGGGGCCAGGGGGTCTCGCGGGGCGGCACGGTCCCCAAAAGGTGACTCCGATCACGGGATGGTGGCCTCCGCGGCGGCGGCGAGCCACTCCTCCTCCGGTATGGACTCCTCCACTCGGGCATGGCCGATCCTTTCGAGGAGGACTCCCGCGATCCCGCGCGCCGTCGCCTTCTTGTCGCGCGCCAGGACCGGCGAGAGCGCGTCCGGCGAGCGCACCGGCTCGGCGAACGGACCGAGACGCCCGAGGACCGCGAGGACCCGCGACGAGTCCGACTCGGTCAGCTGCGCCCGGCTCCGGGAGATCGAAAGCGCCGCGGCGATGCCCCACGCCACGGCCTCGCCATGGCGAAGCGACCGGTATCCCCCGGCCGCCTCGAACGCGTGCCCGAGAGTGTGCCCGAAGTTCAGGAGGCGCCGATCTCCCGTTTCGCGGAGATCGCCCGACACGATGTCGGCCTTGATCCGGACGGCGCCCGAGATGAACTCCAGGAGGGCCGCCTCGTCCCGCGCCAGGACCTTGTCGAGGAGCTGCTCCACCCGACCGGACAGCTTCGAGTCGCGGATCCAGGCAGCCTTGCACGCTTCCACCAGGCCGCTCTTGTAGTCGCGGTCCGAAAGGGTCGCCGCCGCCGCGGGATCTACGAGGACCGATCGCGGCGGATGGAACGCTCCGAGGAGGTTCTTGCCGAGCGGGTGATCGACTCCGGTCTTGCCTCCGATCGCCGCGTCGGCCATGCCGGCGACGGTCGTCGGAACCGCGTTCCACGTCACGCCGCGCAGGACGATCGCCGCGGCGAAACCGACCAGGTCCGTAACGACTCCCCCGCCGGCGGCCACGAAGGCGTCGTCGCGGCGGACTCCGGCAGCGAGCGCGTGGTCCGTGATCGCGCGCAGCGAGTCGAGCGTCTTGTTTTCCTCGGAGTCCTCGATTTCGACGTCCAGAAGGAGGCGACCCGAGAGCGCCGCGCGCACGACGGCGACCGGCTCGCGGGCCGCCTTCGCCGAGACGAGGAGGAAGCGCCCGGAAGGCGAGACCAGGCGGGAAGCGGCGGACCCGAGCAGTCCCTGCCCCAGCCAGACGACGCTTTCGGTCTCTCCGGTGCGGATGACGATCCGCTCGGCGGTCACGAGTCGGTCGGACGGTCCGAGGAGGTAGGCCGCACGAGAGCGATCGCGAGCTCGTCCAACTGCGCGGGCTCGACCGTGGACGGCGACCCGGTCATGAGGTCGCTACCCGACGTCGTCTTGGGAAACGCGATGACGTCGCGCAGCGAGCTCGCGCCCGCGGCGATCATGCAGATCCGGTCGAGGCCGAGGGCGATCCCGCCGTGGGGAGGCGCGCCGTATCGCAGCGCGTCGAGGAGGAACCCGAAACGCTCGCGGCCCTCCATTTCCGAGATCCCCAGCGCGCGGAAGACCCGCTCCTGCACGTCCGCCCGGTGGATGCGGATCGATCCGCTCCCGAGCTCTTCTCCGTTCAGAACGACGTCGTACGCGCGGGCCCGGGCGGCGCCCGGTTCGCTCTCCAGGAGCTCGAGGTCCTCCTCGCGTGGCGACGTGAACGGATGGTTCATCGGAAACCAGGTCCTGCTCTTCTCGTCCAGTCCGAAGAGCGGGAACTCCGTCACCCAGCAGAACGCGTGCTTCGAAGAGTCCACCGCGCCGATCTCCTTCGCGGCCGCGACGCGGAGCGCGGCGAGCGAGGCCGCCGCGATCGGAGGTCTGTCCGCCACCGCCAGGAGCAGGTCCCCGTCCCTGATCTCCGCGGCCGCGAGAACCCTCTCCAGGGCGCCATCCCCCATCGCTTTCTTCGCCGGCGACGACGTCTCCCCCTCCGATCGCTTCGCCCAGACGAGACCGGACGCGCCGTGGGCTCGTGCGACCTCGGTCCAGTCGTCCAGCTTCTTCCGCGACAGCGCGGCGCCGCCCTGCACCCGCAGCCCCCGGACCGTTCCGCCGGACGCCAACGCCTTGTCGAACGGGACGAACCCCGAGCCCTGCGCCGCGGCCGAGAGGTCCGACAGCGGCATCGCGTACCGGAGGTCCGGTCGGTCGGTTCCATAGAGCCGCATCGACTCGGCGTAGGTCAGCCGCGGAAACGGGCGGGGCGCGTCGATCCCGGCGGCTCCGAAAGCCGCGGCGAGCACGGCCTCGACGACCCCGAACACGTCTTCCTCGGTTCCAAAGGACATCTCGAGGTCGATCTGAGTGAACTCCGGCTGCCGGTCGGCGCGGAGATCCTCGTCGCGAAAGCAGCGCGCGATCTGGAAGTACCGCTCGAACCCGGAGACCATGAGGATCTGCTTGAAGAGCTGCGGAGACTGCGGGAGCGCGTAGAACTTCCCGGGATGGACGCGGGACGGAACCAGATAGTCGCGCGCCCCTTCCGGCGTCGACTTCGTCAGCATGGGCGTCTCGACCTCGAGGAACCCGAGCTCGTGGAGGGTCCGCCGGACGCGGAACGCGATCTCGTCGCGCAGGACGAAGTTCTTGAGCATCGCGGGGCGGCGGAGGTCGATGTAGCGGTACTCCAGCCGCAGCTCCTCCGTCGCGTTCGTGCGGTCCTCCGGCAGAAACGGCGGCGTCTCCGCCCGCGCGAGAAACTCCAGCCGGGTGGCGACGACCTCGATCTCGCCGGTCGGCGTATCCCGGTTCACCTGGGCGTCGGCCCGCCGCACCACCTCTCCCTCGATCTCGACGACGTCCTCGGGCCGGGCGTCCCCCGCGCGGACCGCGGCCTCCTCGCCGGACCGGGCCCGGTCGAAGAGCACCTGCACGACGCCGCTCCGGTCGCGCACGGTCAGGAAGATGAGCTCACCGAGGTCGCGCCGCCGGCCCACCCACCCGCGAAGCAGAACGCGGCGCCCTGCGTCGGCGGCGCTCAGCTCTCCGGCGGGCTGTCGCGTCCCGTTCATCGCTCCCTCGCGGCGCCGAGCTTCTCGGCGAGATCGGCGCGGGGAAAAGTCTCCTGCTCCCCGGTCGCGAGACGCTTGACGGTCACGGCGCCTTCCGCTCGCTCGCGCTCTCCCACCAGCACCGCGAGCATTCCCTCGCGGTCGAAGCCGCGCGCGTCCGCCTCCTCGAAGAGAGCGCTCGCCCGCGCCATGCCCTTTTTGAGGCCGCGGGCCGCGAGATCTACCTCGACGCAGCCGCCCGGAAATACCGCGCGGATCTCCCGCGCGATCCGGGTCGCCTCCGGGAGGTCGTCCGGCCTCTGCGGCAGGACGACGACGCAGGGCCGCCGCGGCAGGGGGAGCGGAGCGACCTGCAGCAGGCGGTCCTCCCCGATCGCGAAGCCGATTCCGGCAAGTAGCGGTCCGCCCAGGGATTCGACGAGACCGTCGTACCGGCCTCCACCCAGGATCGCGTCCTGCGCGCCGAGGTCTCCCGAGACCACCTCGAACACCGTGCGCGTGTAGTAGTCGAGGCCGCGCACGAGAGAAGGATCGTCGCGGTACGGGATCGCGGCCTCTTCGAGGAGGCGGCGGACCTCGTCGTGGTGGCGCCGGGAGTCGTCGTCCAGGAAATCCAGAGTCCTCGGCGCGCCCTCGAGCGCACTCCGAACGTCCGGGTCCTTCGAGTCGAACAGACGCAGCGGGTTGTCCGCAAGCTTCCGGCGATCGTCTTCGCCGAAAGCTTCCGAGCGGGGCTCCAGGTGCGCCCGCAGAGCCTCGCCGAACTTCGCGCGGGTCTCGCCCGTTCCGACGGAGTTCAGGGACGCCGTGAGCGAGCGGAATCCCAGGGCCCGCAGAAAGTCGAACAGCATTTCCAGGACTTCGGCCTCCGCCGCGGGTCCGGCGACTCCGAAGAGCTCCACACCGATCTGGGAGAACTCGCGGTACCGGCCGGCCTGCGGTCGCTCGTAGCGGAACTGCGGCCCGACGTAGTAGAGGCGCAGCGGCATCGGCCCGGCGGCGAGACCCTGCTCGATCACCGCCCGCACCACCCCCGCCGTGTTTTCGGGGCGCATCGTCACGGAACGGCCCTTGCGGTCCGCGAACGTGTACATCTCCTTGTGGACGATGTCCGTGGTCTCGCCGACCGACCGGGCGAAGAGCGCGGTGTCCTCCAGGATCGGCGTGCGGATCTCTCCGTATCCACGCGACCGGAAAGTCTCGCGCGCGATTCTCTCCGCCTCGTTCCAGCGCTCGCTCTCGGGGGGGAGAAGATCGCGCGTGCCCTTGACCGACCGGTAACGCGGATTCATCGGGTCGAAGCCCACCGGCCGTCGATCCGGAAGTACTCCTCCTTGTAACCCAGGTAGTTGAGATGGAAGTGGGTCAGGTCCTCGACCTCGGCATCGGAGAGGTCGCGCACCCGGCGCGCGGGCGCTCCGAGCCACAGCGTTCGCGGCGGCACCACGGTTCGCGGCGTGACGAGCGCGCCGGCGCCCACGAAGGCCGACTCGCCGACGTCCGCTCCGTCGAGGACCGTCGCGCGGATTCCGATGAGCGCACCCCGCCGGACCGTCGCGCCGTGAACGATCGCTCCGTGCCCGAGCGTCACTTCTTCCTCGAGGACCGTGGGGTACTTCTCCTGCGTCACGTGGATCGCGCAGTTGTCCTGGATGTTCGTGCGGGCGCCCACGCGGATGAAGTGGCAGTCGCCGCGGACGACCGAGTTGTACCAGACCGACACGTCGTCCCCGAGGACGACGTCCCCGATCACCGCCGCGGTCTCCGCGAGATACACCCTCTCGCCGAGGCGCGGCGTCTTTCCGGCGTACTCTCGAACGAAGCCCATGAAAACGGGCAATCTAGCACGGCGCTTCCCCCGTCATTCCCCGGCCGGAGGCCACGGAAACGCCCCCGCCCGCAGCACGACCGGCGGAATCCGCGTCGCGTCGAGCACCGTCGACGGCTCTCCCCCGGGAGTCCGGCCGCCGTCCACGAGAACGTCCAGATCGTCGCCGACGGCGGCCGCCACTTCGCCGGGATCCGAGAGAGCCGGAGCGCCGGAACGGTTCGCGCTCGTGCCGGTCAGGGGCCCGACCGCGGAGAGGAGCCGGAGGACGTCCGGGTGGTCCGGCATGCGCACCGCCAGCGTGGGTGAGCCGCGGGACGCGGCGATCTCCTCGGAAAGCGGAAGGACGACCGTCAGAGGCGACGGCCAGATCCGGAGGAAGCGGTCGAGCGTGGCGGAATCCGAGGCGATCCCGAGCGCCGCGAGCTGCGTGCGATCCCAGAACAGCGTCAAGAGCGGCTTGCCGTCGTCGCGCCCCTTGATCCGGAAGATCCGGGCGACGCCCGCGGCGCTCCGGGGATCCGCCGCGAGCGCGTAGAAGGTCTCGGTCGGAATGGCCGCGACGCCGCCGTCGAGAAGGAGCTGGCGCAAACCGGACAGCTCCCCGGGCGAAGCCAGCAGCTCGGCGAGTCGCAGGCGCCGCACGTCACCGACCGACGTAACGGTCGTAGAGACGGCGCGCCCGGACCGGGTCCTCCGTTCCCCGCACGACGCAGCGGCCGTCGGAGAAGATCGTCAGCGCGACGTCCTCGACGTCCGCATTCAGGAGCTCCGGAGAACGCCGGACGCGGCCCACGCGCGCCAGGCGTTCTTCCAGCAGCGCGAGGTCGGGGCGTTCCCGGCCCGACGACGCGACCTGGACGGAGCGACGCCCGCAGAGCTTGACGACTTCCGCGGCGCCCTGCGCCTCGAGCGCCGGGAACCGTTCCCCGGAGCAGACCGGGCACGACGCGCCGGGCGCGGCTGCCTCGAACGAGCGGCTCGATCGGAAACCGCCGTCCCAGACGGTGAGAGAGAGAACTCCCCGCGAGGGCGCGGCGCCGGTCGCAATCCGCAGGGCTTCCGTGACCGCGATCGCCGCGACGATCGGGGGAAGGGTCGGCACGATCCCGGCGGTGTCGCACGTCGGGCCGGAACCGGCCGGCGGCAACCCCTCGAGGTAGCAGCGGAGGCAGGGCGTCGTGCCCGGGAGGGACACGGCCACGAGCCCAATTTCGCCGACGCACGCGGCGTAGATCGACGGGAGGCCGAGGGCGCGGGAGGCGTCCGAGACGAGGAGCCGGGTCTCGAAGTTGTCCGAACCGTCGAGGACGAGGTCGTGACCGGCCAGGATCTCCCGCGCGTTTGCCGAGTCGAGGTCCGCGACCACACCGCGGGAATCCACGTCCGGCGCGATTTGCCGGAGGCGCGCCTCCGCCGCCCCGGCCTTGGGCGCGACGCGCTCGGCATCCTCCGCGTCGAAGAGGAGCTGCCGGGACAGGTTCGACTCCTCGACGACGTCGCGGTCGACGAGGGTCAGCCGGCCGACGCCCGCCCGGGCCGCCAGCTCCGCCGCCGCCGCGCCCACGGCGCCGACCCCGACGATCGCGACGGAAGAATCGGCGATCCGCCGCTGTCCCTCCGCACCGATCCCCGGAAAGAGGACCGACCGCGAGTGGCGGCCGCCGTCTTCGCTCACCGGTGCGCCGCCTGCGCGAGCAGCTCGCGCGCGTGACGGACCGCGGTCTCGGGCACCGTCTCTCCCGCGAGCATTCGGGCGATCTCGGCAATTCGTTCCCGGTCGTCCAAAAGCCGAATGGCCGCCGTGGTCCGGCCGCGCGACTGCATCTTCTCGACGAGAAAGTGGCGGTCCGCCAGCGCCGCGATCTGCGGGACGTGCGTGACGCAGAGGACCTGGTCGTGCTCCGCGAGAGCGCGAAGCCGCTTTCCCACGGACTCCGCGACGCGGCCGCCGATCCCCGCGTCGACCTCGTCGAAGATGAGCGTCCGGCGTCGTCCGCCGCGCGCGGCCGCCACGGAGTGCACCGCGAGCTGGAGACGGGAGAGCTCTCCGCCCGACGCGATCCGGTCGATCGGACGCTCCGCCTCTCCCGGGTTCGGCTGAAACATCAGGGCCGCGCGCTCCATCCCCGCGCGGCGTGGGGCGTCGTCTTCCTGTGGGGTGAGCGCGAGACGAAACCGCGCTTTCTCCAGCGCGAGGCCGGAGAGCGCCTTCTCGACCGCGGCGGAAAAGCGCGGCGCCGCGCCCTCCCGTTTCTGCGTGAGCGCCGCGGCCGCCTTCCGGTACGTCCCGCGCGCCGCGTTCTCCGCGCGCTCCCGGCGTTCGAGCGCGTCCTCGACGTTGGCGAGATCGTCCCGCTCGCTCGAGAGCTTCTCGAGAAGCGACCGCGCCTCGGCCAGGGTCGGTCCGTACTTGCGCTTCACCCGCGAGAGCTTTTCCAGTCGGGATTCCACCGCGGTCAGACGATCCGGATCCGACTCGATGCCGGAGGCCGCGTCGCGCGCGGCGGCGGCGAGGTCGGACACGCGACGCTTCACTTCCTCGAGCTCCTCCACGCGAATCGCTTCCCGGGGATCGATGGCCGCAAGATCCGCGAACGCGCGCGCCGCTTCGCCCAGCCGGTCGGCGGCCGATGCCTCCCCCTCCGACAGAGCCGCCAGCGCCGTCTCGCCGGCGAGCCGGATCCGGTCCGCGTGCAGGAGCCGCTCGCGCTCGATCGTCAGATCCTCCTCTTCCCGATCGTCCAGGGAGACCGCCTCGATTTCGCCGATCTGGAAGGCGATCGTCTCGAGTCGCGCGGAGCGGTCGCGCCGCGATGCCTCCAGCTTTTCCCGGGCTTCCCGCGCTTCGGCCCATGCGGCCGCGGCGGCTGCCACGGCGTCCCGTTCGCCGCCGGCGCCCGCGAACGCGTCGAGGAGCTCCAGGGGCGCGTCGGCGTCGACGAGCTCGCGCTCCGAGTTCTGTCCCTGGATCGAAACCAGCCTTTCGCCGATCCGCGCGAGCGTTCGCACCGCGGCGGGCTGGTCGTCGATGAAAGCGCGGCCGCGTCCGTCGGCGGAAAGCTCGCGCCGCACCAGGAGAACGTCGTCGGACGGCAGCCCCGCCTCCTCCAGGATGTCGCGCACCGGCCGGTCCGACTCGAACTCGCCCGCGACGACGAGGCGGTCGCTGCCCTGCCGGACGAGGTCGGCGGAGCCGCGGCCCCCCGCGAGCAGGGCAAGCGCGTCCACCAGGATCGACTTCCCCGCTCCCGTCTCGCCGGTCAGAACGGTCAGACCCGGACCGAGGTCGAGCTCGAGGTCCTCGACGATCGCGAGGTTCCGGACCGTCAAACGGCGGAGCACGCCCCGAAGAATAGTCCCAAGTGCGCAGTCGGAAGTGGCCCGGAAGTTAACGGCCTGGGACCTAAGACTTAGGGCTCAGGACCTTCTTCTGACCGATCGGCTTCGCCGGGATCCCGGCCGCGATCACGCCCGGACCGACCGGCTTGGAAGCCACCCCCATCGAACCGACCAGCGCGTCCGCGCCGATCTCCACCCCGGAGAGGACGACTGCGTGATAGGTGAGTCGCGCCCGGTCGCCGATGACGGTCCGCCCGAGAGAGACGTCGTGGATGTCCTCGATGGCGTGCCCGTGCGAGTAGATGTTTGCGTAGTCAGAAATGGAGACCTCGTTGCCGATGACGACCTCGCCGCGGTCGTCGATGAGGACGTTCCGGTGGATCGTGACGCCGTCGCCCACGGAGAGGTTGTACCCGAACGAGAACTCGACGCCGTGGAAGATCCGGATGTCCCGCCCGCACCGCCGGAAGACCCGCGGCGAGAGCATGGCCCGGACCTGCGTTCCCAGCCGGACGTTCCGCCCCACCGGAGAGTGGTCGAACATCTGCCAGAACCAGAGCAGGGGTTTGACCCGCGCCCACTTCTCGAGGTCGATCTCCCGGTAGTACTCCGCCTCGAGGGTTGCGTTCCGGGGATCGAACGAGGCGAGCATCGTCCGGACCCCGAGCGGCGAAGCGGGGTCCGCGACCGCCTCGTCCCAGGAGACGGTGCGGCCGAGGTAGAGCTCCGTCAGCGCCTCCCGGGCCACCACGTTGCGGTCGAGAGCGCGGTCGTCGAACTTCTCCGCGAGCTCGGCGACGAACCGGGGATAGACCTCTTCGCCGGCGGGGCCGATCGAGAACCTGCGGAGGGGCATGTTTCGCGGGGATCCTATCGCCGGGGCGCGCGGGGGCGCGACTTCGCCCGCCGTTTCCCGCCGACGCCAGCGCGCCCGAACCGACTCTTCAGGAACTCCATCGTCAGCGCCACGCCGAAGCCGGTCGCGCCGGCCGCGTACCCGGCGTGCTCTTTCTCGAAGTGCGCGACTCCCGCCACGTCGAGGTGCGCCCAGGGCACGCCTTCGGGCGCGAACTCCTTCAGGAAGACGGCGGCGTTGATCGTGCCGCCCTGGCGGCCTCCCGTGTTCTTCATGTCCGCCCACTCGGAGCGCAGGTTCTCCCGGTAGTCGTCCCAGAGCGGGAGCCGCCAGAGGCGCTCTCCCGTGACGTCTCCCGCCGCGAGAAGCTCCGCAGCGAGCGCCTCGTCGGCGGTGAAGAGGGCGGCGCACTCGTGGCCCAGGGCGATCAGCACCGCGCCGGTCAGCGTCGCGAAGTCGAGGATGACGTCGGCGCGGAACCTCTCGGCGTATGTGAGCGCATCTGCGAGAACGAGCCGCCCCTCCGCATCCGTGTTATCCACCTCCACCGTCTTGCCGTTGCGGAACCGGAGGATGTCGCCCGGCCGGGTCGCCGAGCCGCTCGGGAGGTTCTCGGTCGTGGGGGTGAGAGCGACCACGCGCACCGGCAGCTTCAGCGCCTTCGCGGCGCGAACGCAGGCGAGCACGGTCGCGGCTCCCATCATGTCGTACTTCATCTCGCCCATCGACGCGGAGGGCTTGATCGAGATTCCGCCCGAGTCGAACGTGATCCCCTTTCCGACGAGCACGGCGGTTCCGCGGGAAGCCGCCGGACGGTACTCCGCGATCACGAACGCCGGAGGCCGCACGCTCCCGGCGTTGACCGCGAGCAATCCCGCCATCTTCTCGGCCTCGATCTGGCGCCGGCCGAGAACGCGCACCTTCAGGCCGTCGCGCCGGCCGGCTTCGAGGGCCGCGCGCGCCAGCTCGGCCGGGCCGAGGTCGTTTCCGGGAGTGTTTCCGAGGTCCCGCGCCCACGAGACCGCCTCGGCCACCACGGTTGCCTCCCGGGCCGCCGCCGCGAGCGAGGCGGAGTCCACGTTTTCGGGGGTGACGACGACCGCGGTCGTTTCCCCGCCGGTTCTGCCTTTCTTCGGAGCCGACTTGTACCGATCGAACGCGTAATCCGCGAGCGCCAGGTGCGGGAGCATCGCTCGCAACGTCGCCTCCGACGTTCCGGCGCCGAAGACCAGGAGCAGGCGGGAGCGGGAGCGCGAGGAGCTTTCCCCCAGCGCGCGGCGCAGCGCCCGACGCAGCCGGGCGAGAGACGACGGCGCGCGGCCGAGCCCCACGAGCAGCCACGCGCCGTCCCGGCCGGCGGTCGCGGCCGTCTCGCGATCCTTGCCGCGGAAGCCAGAGCGACGCGCCGCGTCCCGGATCGAGTCCGCGAGGGGTCCGGGGACTCCGCGGCCCGGATCGCCCCCCTCGTGCAGGAACGCGACGCGCCAGAGCGAAGCGCCGCGCGGGACCGATTTTGCGATCTGAAGGCGCACCGAAAGACAAGATAGCAGAGCGGGCACCGCCCCCGGCGCAGTCGCACGCCCGCCGCCGGAGGCTGTGCTAGTCTCCCGGGCCATGTCGCCCGCGGCGATCGTCGAGACACACCTGTCCGGCGCGCGGCTATTGCGCCGCGGCAAGGTCCGGGAGCTCTACGACCTGGGCGACTCCCTGCTCCTCGTCGCCAGCGACCGCATCTCGGCCTATGACTGCGTGCTCTCCCCGGGCGTGCCCGACAAGGGGAAGGTCCTCACGCAGCTCTCGAACTTCTGGTTCCAGAAGTTCTCGGACGTGGAGAACCACCTGATCGAAACGGACGTGTCGAAGTTCCCGGAGTCGCTCGAGGCCGACGCGCCGCTCCTGGAGGGCCGGTCGGTCGTGGTGCGCAAGGCCGAGGTGATTCCGTTCGAATGCGTCGCGCGCGGCTATCTGGCGGGATCCGGGTGGGCGGAGTACCGGAAGACCGGGGCGATATGCGGGGTCCACCTGCCGCCGGGACTCGTCGAGGCGGACCGGCTGCCCGAGCCGATCTTCACGCCGGCCACCAAGAGCGAGCGGGGACATGACGAGAACATTCCGTTTTCCCGCATGGCCGACGAGATCGGCGACGCCGACGCCGCGAGCCTCCGGGACACGACTCTCGCCCTGTACGAGCGGGCGCGCCAGTTCGCCGAATCGCGCGGCCTGCTGCTCGCCGACACGAAGCTCGAGTTCGGGCGTCTCGACGGCCGCCTGCTCTGGATCGACGAGGCCTTCACGCCGGACTCCTCCCGCTACTGGGACGCTCGCGCCTGGACGCCGGGCCGCACGCCGGTCTCCTTCGACAAGCAGTTCGTCCGGGACTGGCTGGATTCGACCGGCTGGGACCACCGCCCCCCGGCTCCGCGGCTCCCGGAGGGCGTGGTCCGTACGACCCGGGAGAAATATCTCGAGGCCTACAAGTCCCTGACAGAGACTCTCCCGGCCTACCTTTCGGCCTGACGGGCCCTCCGGCCGTCCTCCCGAACCCGGAATCCGTCCCCTCTTGGCACGGCCCTTGATGGTACACCCCGTGATGCCCTGCCTCTGGGGCTCGACAAGGAGGGAAATATGCCGAAGCCGATCAGAATCGCAATCCTCATTCTCGCCGTTGGCACCTTCGCCGGCGTCGCTTTGGCGCAGAACGCGCAATACAACACGGGTGGGCCGACCGCGAACACGCTCCAGCTCAAACTGACCGAGCCCGCCGAGGGCGCCACGATCACCGGCACGCAGATCCGCGTCGGGATCGCCTACAACACCAGCAACTTCGGCGAGGGCAAGGGCACGAAGTTCGGCGAGAAGGACTTTCCGCAGCCGACGTTCGACGTGTTCCTCGACAACGACCTGAAGCAGACGGTCAAGGGATCCGAGAGCAACGTGGTCTTCATCGACAACGTTCCGGCCGGTTCCCACAAGGTCGTCGTGATGGCCAAGAACGTCAGCGGCGAAGTCATCGACCGCAAGCAGGTCAACATCACGGTCGCCCCGGTCGTCGCGGCCGAGATCGCGCCCGCGCCGACCACCTATGCGGCCGCGCCGCCCCCGCCGCCGCCGGCCCCGGCTCCGGTTGCCGTCGAGGCACCGCCGCCGCCGCCCGCTCCGGCCATGGAGATGGAGCACACGACTCTTCCGAAGACCGGCTCGGCCTATCCCCGGGTTGCCGCAGCGGGTCTTGCCCTCGCGATCGCGGGCCTCGCTCTCGCCCGCAAGGGCCGGTAAGGTCTTCCCGCTCGCCCGGTCCCGCCACGCCGGCGGGCCGGGCGTTTTTCTTTTGATATGAGACTGCTCTCGCGCGGACCGTTCCTGATCACTCGTTTCCTGCGGCGGGCCGTGACGGTCGCCGGCACGATCCTGGGGGCCGGAGCACTCTTCGCCGTGGCCGGCGCGGTGGAATCGATCCACCCCGGTCAGGCCGAGGCGAGACCCGCCGGATCGCCGGCGCTCGGCCGGCTCAGCCCCGGAGACACGGTCGCCCGCCTCTCGATTCCCCGTCTCGGTTTCGAGGCGGCGGTGCGCGAAGGGGTGGATGCGGACACGCTCTCCTTCGGACCGGCACATGTGCCCGGAACCGCGCTGCCCGGTGACGAGAGCCACGGCAAGAACTGCGTCATTGCGGTGGCGCGCGACGTCGGGACCCCTTTCGCGTCGGCCCTGCAGCCCGGGGACGTCCTGGAGCTCACGACTCCCTTCGGCCTGCGGCGCTATCAGGTCGTCGAGCGACGGATCCTCCGGATCGAGGACGTCTCGATCCGTCCCACCGAGGAGCCTTCGCTGACCCTGCTCTCCGCTTACCCGCCCGATTCGGCGGGACCCGCGCCGCTCCGACTCGCCGTGCGCGCCGAGCCGTTCGAGCCGCTGTTGGCGAACGCGCGCACCAGCTCGGCGACGCGCTCGATCGGATGGATCTCGACGCTGGCAACGCCCGGCGCTTCGACCGCGTTGCCCGCGGGCAGATAGACCTTCTCGAAGCCGAGCGCCGCGGCCTCGCGGATCCGGGAAGGGGCGGCGGACACTCTCCGAACCTCGCCCAGGAGACCGATCTCCCCGAAAAAGACGGAAGAGGCGGGAAGGGGCTCGCCCCGGGCCGACGAAACGAGGGCGGCCACGATCGCGAGGTCCGCGGCGGGTTCGGTCACCTCCAGGCCCCCCGCGCACGAAACGAAGACCTCGCGGCCGGAGAGCGGCACTCCCGCGCGCTCGAGCACCGCGAGGAGCAAGGCGAGCCGTCCGGAGTCGACTCCGATCGCCACGCGCCGGGGCGAGCCCGCAATGAGTCCGCCAACGAGCGCCTGGACCTCGATCAGGAGCGAGCGGGTCCCCTCGCGCGTCGCCGTGACGGCGCTCCCCGGCACGTTCGCCCGACGTTCCGACAGGAGCGCCGCCGAAGCGTTCGCGATCTCCTCGAGCCCCGCGGCAGTCATCTCGTAGAGCGCGATCTCGTCGACCGGACCAAATCGGTTCTTGACGGCGCGGAGGATCCGCCGTGAGGAGCCGCGCTCCCCGTCTACCGAGACCACGGCGTCGACGAGGTGCTCGAGGGACTTGGGGCCGGCGAGGCTCCCGTCCTTGGTGACGTGACCGACGAGGAGGACCGGCACGTCGTGGTCCTTTGCGTACGCGGCCAGAGCCGCGGCACACTCGCGCACCTGCGACACCGTGCCCGGGGCGGATGCGAGCGAGCCCTGGCGCACCGCCTGGATCGAGTCCACGACCAGGACGGCCGGCTTCCGGCCCTTCGCTTCCGCCACGACCCGATCGACGTCGGTCTCCGCCAGCACGAGGAGCATTTCCGTCGAGACCCCGAGGCGGTCCGCGCGAAGCCGGACCTGCTCCGCCGACTCCTCTCCCGTGGCATAAAGGACCTCCCGCGAGGTCTCAGCGATTCCGCGGGAAGCCTGGAGGAGAAGCGTCGACTTCCCGATCCCCGGCTCGCCTCCGAGAAGGACGACCGAGCCCGACACGAGGCCGCCGCCCAGGACCCGGTCGAGGCCCGGAAGACCGGTCGTGAGCCGGGAGTCGGGTCGCGCCGCGACCTCGGAGAGCGGACGCGCCGTCCCGCCCGGGGCCCGCAGCGACGGCGGCGAAGACGCCCGGACTTCCTCGACGAAAGAGTTCCACTCCCCGCACTCCGGACAGCGGCCGAGCCACTTGGGCGAGGAGGTCCCGCAGGACTGGCAGGCGAAGACGGCGGTCGATTTGGGGGACATTCAGCTCGGGACGCGGGACAGGGAACACGGAACACGACGAAGACGCATCAGTATCTTGTCGCGGCTCTCGAGCCCTCCCGTGTCCCGCGTCCCGTGTTCCGTGTTCCGGCTACCGTTTCAGCGGCAACGATCCCAGCAGGTACTTGATGTCGTCGTCGTTCCAGCGCAGGCCGGCGCCGAAGAAAACCGAGTCCGACTGGCGCTTCCGGTTCAGGAAGTCGTCCCACCCGGCGGTCACGAACACCGACGGCGTGAGGTAATACTGGCCGGCCAGCTTCGCGTGGGCCGCGAAGTTGTCGGGGCGGTTGAAGTCCCAGAGGTCTCCCGAGACGCGCAACCGGTCCTTCAGCGCGACGTAATCCACGCCGGCGCCGCCCCGCGACTCGAGCAGGCCCGCGCGAATCACCCAGTCGCGCCAGCGGTAACCGAACAGGGCGGAGATCGCAAACTCGTCCTTGCGCTCTTCGGTGTCCGTGACCGTCCGCTCGGTGTGTCCGTCGGGAAAGGTCGTCGTCTCGATCGTAGTCGTGTTCTTGCGCTTGCCGAAGGGCTGGCTGACGAGCTCCACCCGGTAGAAGCGCGGCGACGTGGTGGGGTCGAGGTCGAGCGTGAAGTAGGACTTACCCTTCGACAGGCTCGGGAGGTACTCCGACCGCATCCCGAGGTCGATCTTCATTTTCCCGACGGCGCCCATCGCCTTGTTGAGGCCCGCGACCCCCTCCTTGACGGCGACCAGCGCGTCGTTCAGGTTCTTGTGTGTCTCGTCGCTCTGAACCAGTTTTCCGACGGTGCCCTCGCCCTCGCGGATCCGGCCCGTGATCTGGTTGAGGTTGTCCGTGGTCGTCTCCAGCTTCTCCGAGATCTCGCGGATGTTCGCGATACTGCCGGAGACGTTGCCCTGGTTCGACGCGACCACGGAGTCCACGCGTGCAACCAGGTCTTTCATGGCCGACGAGAACGCCCGGAAGTTCGCGATCGTCGCGTCCACGCCCACGCGGTTCGTCTCCACCATCGCGCGGACTTCCTGGCTGATGAGCCGCATGTTCTCGACGATGTCCGACAGCCGTTCCTCCCCCTGAGGCCCGCCGATCGAGTCCTTCAGGCTCTTCGTGATCGACTTGATGTCGATCTCGATGTCGCGGGCGAGCTTCGTGATCTGGTCGAAGGAGACCGGAACCCCTCCGACGATGACGGCGTTGTCCGGAAGGGGCGCCGCGCCAAACGGACCGGGGACCAGCTCCACGTATTTTTCGCCCAGCAGGCCGCGGCTCTCGATGGAAGCGGACGCTCCCTGCCGCAGGGCCACGTTCGGATCGAGGTCGACGTCCACGAGAGCCTTTCCCTCCACCAGTCGGATCTTCGACACCTTGCCGACGCCGACGCCGGCGACCCGAACCGCCGTCTTCTCGTCCAGACCCGCGACGTTCTGGAACTGCACGGTGACCTTTTTGGGACGACCCCGCCCGATGCGCAGATCCTCGATCTTCCAGATGAGGAGACCCGTGATCGCGAGAACCACCAGGAAAAACGCTCCGACCTTCGCCGCTGTGTTCATGGGACCTCCGAAACCGCGGTCTGCTCTTCCCGCTCGAACTCTACCGTGAGCGGTCCCTTGGCGCTGCCCTGCACGAACTGCCGGACCGCCGGGTTATCCGACTTCAGGAACTCCTCCGGGGGCGCTTCGAACAGGATCCGGCCGCCGAACAGGAGCGCGATCCGGTCGCCGATCTTCCGGGCGCTCTCCATGTGGTGCGTGATCGTGACGATCGAGACGTCCAGCTTTTCCTTCATCTCCAGGATCACCTCGTCGATGACGTCGGTCATGATCGGGTCGAGGCCCGTGTTCGGCTCGTCGAAGAGAAGGATCTGGGGCTGGTGGGCGATCGCCCGCGCGAAACCGACGCGGCGCCGCATTCCCCCGGAGAGCTCGGAGGGGCGCTTCCCCTCGACGTTCGGGAGCCGCACGATCGAGAGACACTCCCGCACCCGGTCGCGGACCTTGGCGGGGGGCCGGCCGGACCTTCGAAGCGGAAATGCGACGTTCTCGAAGACGGACATCGAGTCGAACAGCGCGCCCTCCTGAAACGACATGCCGAACTTCTTGCGGACGCCGGTGCGTTCGCGGTCCGAGAGCGTCCAGAAGTCCTGTCCGTCCACGAAGACCCGGCCGGAGTCGGGCCGGACCAGCCCGATCAGGTGTTTCAGGAGCACGCTCTTGCCGGTTCCGGACGGACCCACGATGACGAGAGATTCGCCCGCCGCGAGCGAGAAATCGATGCCGTCCAGCACCGTCTTCCCGGAGAAGGACTTGTGGAGGTCCTCGACCCGGATCTTGGCCGTCGCGTCCGGCGGCGTCCGGCGTTCGATCATCAGAACAGCAGCTTCGTGAGGAAGAAGTCGGCGAAGAGGATCGAGAGGCTCCCGCCGACGACCGCCCGGGTCGTCGAGCGTCCCACTCCCTCCGCTCCCCCCTCGGTGTAATAGCCGCGCACGCACGCGACGAGAGAAAAGATGAGACCGAACACGGCCGCCTTGATGATCCCGGAAGTCACGTCGGAGAGCTCCAGGAACTGGAAGGAGTTGTCGATGTACGTGTTCGGGTTCGCCCCGAGGAGCTGCACCGCGACGAGGTAACCCCCGTACATGCCGATGGCGTCGCCCAGGATCACGAGGAGCGGCATCATCAGGATCGAAGACGCGACCCGGGGAACCACGAGGTACTGGATCGGCTCGGTGCCGAGCGCCGTCAGCGCGTCGATCTGTTCGGTCACCCGCATCGTGCCGAGCTCCGCCGCCATGGCGCTGCCGACCCGGCCCGTGACCATGAGCGCCGTCAGGACCGGAGCAAGCTCCCGCGTCAGCGACAGGGCAACGACGCTCCCGACGAACCCCTCGGCGTGGAATCGCGCGAATCCGTGAAAGGTCTGGAGCGCCATCACCATTCCGGTGAAGAGCGTCGTCAGGAAGACGACCGGGATCGAGTCCACGCCGACCCGGACCATCTGTCGGAAGAGCTCGGGGACGTCGTAGGGCGGGCGGATCGCCCAGGCGACGGTCTGGCCCAACATCTGGAAGAAGCGGCCGAGCTCCTCGAGCAAGTGGAGGAGCGCGCGCCCGATCGCTTCGAGCAGCCTCACGGCCGGTACACGCGGGGAACCCGGGGGCCGATCCCGCAGAGGATTTCGTAGGGCAGCGTGTCGGCGGCGCGCGCGAGATCCCATGCGGTGACGCGCCGCGCGCCGTCGGAGCCGAGGCAGATCACCGGTTCTCCGTTCCGGGCGCCGAGGCCGGTCGCGTCCACGAGAGTCAGGTCCATGCTCACCGCGCCCACGACAGGCGCTTCGTTCCCCCGCAACAAGACGTGTACCCGCCCCGAAAAGGACCGCCGGAAGCCGTCATGATAGCCGATGGGCAGCACTGCGATCTCGGAGGGATGCGACGTCACGAAGCGACCGCCGTAGCCGAGAGCGACTCCCGCCGGAACCTCCCGGACGGACATCACTCGCGTCTCCACGCTCATCGCCGGTTCGAGCGGGTCCGCCTTGCCGGAGGGCGGGACGCCGTAGAGAGCGAGGCCCGGCCGCACGGCGTCCAGCCACGAAGGGGGATGCAGCAGGGCGCCCGCGGAGTTCGCGAGGTGCACGAGGCCGGGAGAAATCCCGGCGGCGGCGAGAGCGTCGGTACCGGCGCGCAGGCGCTCGACCTGCTCCGCCGTTCGCGGAGACCCGGGATCCTCCGCCGCCGCGAGGTTGCTGAACGTCCCGGCGACCCGGAGTCCGCGGGCGTCGCGGAGGACGCCGGCGAGCTCGCCGACCTCCGCGGGGCGAAAGCCGATCCGGCCCATGCCGGTGTCGAGCTTGATCTGCACGGGGAGCGGGACGGCAAACCCGGCGGCCGCGCGGGCGAACGCCCTTGCCTGCTCCAGGTCGTAGAGCGCGGGAGACAGACCGTAGGCGCGAAGCTTCCCGGCATCGGCGGGGTCCGAGAAATTCAGGAGAAGGATCTCGCCGGCGACGCCGGCCCGGCGCAGCGCGACCCCCTCCTCCGCCACCGCGACCGCGAACCGGCGGGCTCCCTCGGTCTCCAGACGGCGCGCGACGGGTCCCGCGCCGTGTCCGTAGGCGTCCGCCTTGAGAACCGGGATGACCGAGCGGCCCTCGCCGACGCGGTCTCGAAGCAACCGGTAGTTTCGCGCGATCGCCCCGAGGTCGACCGCGGCGACGGTCGGCCTCACGCGAGCCGCCCGTCGAAGATCTCTCCCGCCACGGGCAAAGGATGTCAGAGACAGAAGCTCGCGAGAAGGCGGCTCCCGGCTCCCCGATCAGAACGGCTCGAGCGCCGGTCCCGCGTAGTCCGCGAACGTCATGTGGTCGGCGAGGAACACGAGCGGGAAGTCGCCGGTCGGACCGTTGCGCTGCTTGGCGACGATGATGTCGGCGATGCCCTTCCGTTCCGTGTCCTTGTCGTAAAGCTCCTCGCGATAGAGGAAAATGACGAGGTCCGCGTCCTGTTCCAGGGATCCGCTCTCGCGCAGGTCCGCGAGTTGCGGCCGGCGCTGCTCCCCGGTCCGGCGTTCCGGCTGCCGCGAGAGTTGCGAGAGCGCGATGATCGGAACGTGCAGCTCCTTCGCAAGGAGCTTCAGCCCGCGGGAGATCTGGGAAACCTCCTGCGTGCGGTTGTCGAATCGCCCGTGTCCCATCATCAGCTGGAGATAGTCGACGACGAGGAGGTCGAGGCCGTGCTCGCGCTTCAGGCGCTGCGCCTTTGCCCGCATCTCGGGGACCGATAGGGCCGAGCCGTCGTCCACGAAAAAGCGCGCCCCGGCCACCTTCGACTGCGCGATCACGAGCCGCGTGATGGCCTCGCTCGAGGCGTAGCCGTCCCGGACCTTCTTCGCGTTCACGTCCCCCTCCGAGCAGAGCACCCGGAATCCGATCTGCTCCTTGGACATCTCGAGCGAGAAGAACCCCACGGAGCGCCCCTCGCGAATCGAGACGTGTTGCGCGATGTTCAGGGCGAGCGAGGTCTTTCCGACCGCGGGCCGGGCGGCGAGGATGATCAGGTCGGTGGTCTGGAGCCCCGAGGTCAGGCGGTCGAGATCTCCGAAGCCGGTCGCGAGACCCGAAACTCCACCGCTCCGCTCCTTGGCCTCGTCGATGACGTCGAGGGTGTGACGGGTGATCTCTCCCATCCGCTCGAAGCCGCCGGAAACCGCGTCCTCGGCGATGTCGAAGATCTCGCCGGTGACGTCCCCGAGCAGGTTCTGCGCGTCCTTCTCCTGGGCGAGGCCCTCCCGGACCATTCGCTGTCCAGCGCGGATCAGTCGACGCAGGGTCGACTTTTCCTTGACGATCCGGGCGTAGTGCTCGACGTTCGCCACGTCGGGAACACCGTCGAGCAGCGAGGAGAGGTACGTCGCGCCGCCCGCCTTGTCGACGGCTCCCGCGCGGGAAAGCTCCTCGCGCAGCGTCAGGACGTCGATCTCCGCGGAGCGCTGCGCGAGCTCCGTCATCGACCGGTAGATGCGCCGGTGCGTGTCGGGGAAGAAGTCGTCTTCCTTGAGGATGGGGAAAACGGCGGCGAGAGAAGCGGGATCGAGGAGGATCGCGCCCAGCACGGACCTCTCCGCTTCGAGGTTCTGCGGGAGCCCCTTTTCCGTGGTCGTTTCTTCGAGCATCGAGGAGTTGAGCCGCATTCTTCCCGCCGCCTCCGCGGCTGTCAACGCTCGAAGAAAATCCGCATCCATCCGGCGGGGGCCTCCCGGCGGCGGGCGCGGCGGAAAAAATTTCTTTTCCGCAGAGCCGCTCTTTTCCGCAAGCAGAGTCCCCCGCCGGGGGGGACAGATGATGTCCGGGTTCTCCGCGAAGCGCGGCTACCAGACGAACGCTTTGCTCGCCGCCCGGATCAGACCGACGACCGTCGGCCAGCCCACGATCTCGTCGACCCTCTCGCGCACGGCCCCGACCCCGCCCGCCGATCGCACCGCCGACGCGGAACACGCGAGCAGGCGCACCCGGCCGGTCTCGCGCGCATCCGCCAGGAGGCCGGCCACGTCTCCGCCGTCGCCGGAGTCGTCGAGCCTCCCCGAAACGAGCGCGTCCAAGGCCGCGTCGAACCACACGAGCGTCACCGAGAGGTCCAGCGACGCCGCGGCCGCCGCCATCGCCGCGGCCTCGTAGAGACCGACCGCCTCGTCCCGATGAAGGAGAACCACCCAGCTTTCGCGGAGGACGCCGGGCGTCGCGGTCATCGCGGTCATCGCGGTGGGCGTCTCGCGCGCAGGACGTCGAGCATCCGGGCGTTCCCGAAAACGCCGCCCGGCGCCTTCTTTCCTTCGACCGATCCGTGGAAATCGCTGCCGGCGGTCACGGCGAGGCCGAGCTCGCCCGCGATCTTCCCGAAGCGCTCCTCTTCGGCCGGCCCGTGGTCCGGGTGGAAGACCTCGACGGCGTCCAGACCGTGCGCGGCCAGGCCCGCGATCAGCGTTTCGGCGTCCCGGTACCAGACGGAATGCGCGAGCGAGCAGACTCCCCCGGCCGCGTGGACCGCGGCGAGGACTTCGGCGGCCGCCCACTTCTCGGTCGGCACGTACCAGGGGTGCTCGTCCCCCAGGAAGCGGTCGAAGGCCTCGTCGTTCGACGTCGCGTAGCCCGCGCGGATCAGGGCCCGGGCGATGTGGGGTCTCCCCCAGACTCCGTCCCCGACGTCCTCGCGGATCCCGTCGAGGTCGATGGCGAACCCCGCCTCGCGGAGCTTCTGCGCCATGCGTTCGCCCCGGCTCCGGCGGTTCTCCTGCCTCTCTGCCAGGTTGTCGTTGAACGAGACGTTGTTCTCGTCCACGAACAGGGCGAGTATGTGGACGTCGTCCTGTCCCGCGAAGTTGGCCGAGATCTCGGCGCCGGGGATGAGCTCGATGCCGCTCCGCTCTGCCTCCTCTCGCGCCTCCGGCAGGCCCTGGAGCGTGTCGTGGTCGGTCAACGCGAGCGCGCCGATGCCGGCGGCCGCCATCCGGCGGACGAGCTCCCCCGGGGAGTCCAGACCATCGGAGACCGTCGAGTGGCTGTGGAGATCAACGCGCAAGGGCGTGGATCTTACGCCGTCACTCTTCCTCGATCCCGAACGCGATCTTCACGTTCGCCTTGTACTCGACGATCCGGCCCTCCTTCACCCGCGCGGTCCAGTCCTGGACGTCGACCCCGCGGATTCCCCGAACGGTCTTCGCGGCTTCCGCCACGGCGGCCCGGACGGCGTCGTCCCAGCTCTTCTCGGAAGAGCCGACGAGCTCGATGATCTTGGCAACTGACATTGCTTACTCCTTGCATAGCGAAAACGTGCAATACCGATTCCTTAGAATCGCATCATGGACCGGAACGAGGTCGCGCGCGTCCTCGAAGAGATCGCGGCGATGCTGGAGCTCAAGGGAGAGAACCCCTTCAAGGTCCGGGCCTATGACGCGGGGGCCCGCGCGATCCGCGGCTTCACCGGAAATCTCGCCGAAGCCGTCCGCACGCGCGAACTCCTCTCGGTTCCCGGAATCGGGTCGGGCCTGTTCTCGAATATAGCGACCCTTTTTTCAAATGGCACACTGCCCTATTACGACGAGCTGCGGGCATCCTTCCCGCCCGGCCTGCGCGAGTGCCTGCGGATCCCGGGTTTCGGCGCCCGGAAGGCGAAGCTCCTCCACGCCGAGCTCGGAATCGACTCGCTTGCGGCGCTCGAACAGGCGTGCCGGGAGGGCAAGGTCGGCGGGGTCCGGGGCTTCGGGCCGAAGACGGAGGAGCGGATTCTCCGCGGGATCGAGATGCTGCGGACGACGACCGGGCTTCACCGCTACTCCGCGGTGCGCCGCCGCGCCGAGGACCTCGCGGCCGCGCTCCTTTCGGCCGGCGTCGCCTCGCGCGTGGAGGTTGCCGGCAGCCTCCGCCGCCGCCGCGAGGTCGTGGGCAACATCGACCTCGTCGCGGCGTCCGACCAGCCAGCCGACGCCGCGCGCGCCTTCCGGGAAGTGGCCGGGATCTCGGAGCTCGTCCACGCGGACGAGAGCGAGATTTCGCTTCGGCTCGGCGAGGGCCTCGTCGCGAGACTCGCCCTGGCTCCGGAAGACGAGTTCGCCGCGGCTCTCCTGTATTTCACGGGCTCGAAGGAGCACTACGCGGAGCTCGTCCTGCGCGCGAAGAAGCGACGGCGGACGCTCGACCGGACCGGCGTCTTCGCGGGGACCGGGCGGACGAAGAGACTTCCCGCGTCGACGGAGGCCGAGATCTACGGACACCTGGGTCTCCCTTTCATCGAGCCGGAGCTGCGCGAGGGCGACGGGGAAGTCGAGGCGGCCGCCCGCGGAGAGCTGCCGCGCCTCCTCGACGCCTCGGACATCCGCGGCCTGATCCACGTCCACACCACGGAGTCGGACGGCCGGGCGTCGCTCCCGGAAATGGTCGGGGCGGCGCGCGACGCCGGCTACTCGTGGGTGGTCATCACGGACCACAGCCAGATCGCGGGATACGCCGGGGGGCTCGCCCCCGACCGCGTTCTGCGCCAGCGCGAAGCGATCCGCGCTCTGCAGACGGAGTTGCCGGACTTCCGCATCTTTCACGGAACCGAGGCCGACATCCTCGCGGACGGCTCGATCGATTACGGGGACGATTTCCTGGAGACGTTCGACGTCGTCGTGGCGTCCATTCACTCCCGCTTCGGCCTCCCCCGCGACGAGCAGACGCGGCGGCTCATCCGGGCGGTCGAGAATCCGCGCGTCACCGTCCTCGGCCACCCTACCGGCCGCCTGCTCCTGACCCGCAAGGGGATCGACGCGGATATGGAGGCCGTCCTGACCGCGGCGGGCCGCGCGGGCTGCGCGGTCGAGATCAACGGCTCGCCGCACCGCCTCGACCTCGACTGGCGGTTCTGCCGCCACGCTCTCGACGCGGGCGTCGTCTTCTCGATCGGCCCCGACGCGCACTCCGTCGCGGAGCTCGGCAACACGGCGTACGGCGTGGGCATCGCCCGAAAGGGCTGGGTGACGGCCGACGTGACGTTGAACGCGATGACCGCGGACGAGCTCACGGCTTGGGTGGAGAGGCGCCGAGGGAGTCCCCTCTCCACGTAATCCGTGCCGCGTGTCCCCGTCTTTAGTAAACGAGCGTATAGTTACTTACCATGGGCCGTCCGGCGCGGGTCAGCCGCGACGACGTGATGCGCGCGGCGCGCGAAGCCTTCTCGGAGAGAGGCTTCGATGGAACCACCCTCGCGGCGATCGGAGCGAGGGTCGGCCTCTCCCCCGCCGCGCTGCTGCGCCACGCGCCCACGAAGGAAGACCTCTTCGCCGCGGCGATGTCCGCTCGGGCAGAGGACCTGCCCCCGATCGAGTTCCTCGCGGCGGCGCAGGGCCGGGACGACCCGGCCGAAGTCCTGCGGCGCCTCGCGTTCGCGGTCGTCCCCTTCCTGGAAGCGAAGCTCGGCGAGAACATCGCGCGGTGGCTCCGCGCGCGGTCGGCCAAGGCGGCGCGGACGATTACCCTCCCCTTCGATCCGCGCCGCCGTCCGACGCCGCCAGCCCGCGCGCTGGCGCTCCTGGAGGCGTACTTCCGCCGCGCCCGGGCCGCGGGCCGCCTGGAGGTCCGCGACACGCGGGCCGCGGCGCTCGCGTTCCTGGGCTCGCTGCACGCGTACGTGTTCCTGCACCGGGTGGTACGGATCTCGGAGCCGCCGGTGCCGCTCACGCGATACGTGGATACCCTGCTTGCCGTCTGGAACTGCGGCGCCATCCGGAACGGGCGCCGGAGGAGGAAGCCGACATCGTGAAGCGCCGAACGATCGTGATCCTCGTGGTCCTCGTCGTCGCGGCCGCCGCCGCCTTCTGGGTCCTGCGCGCGCGCACGCGGGAGAGGCCCCTCACGTTTTCGGGCTCGATCGAGGCCCGCGACGTGGAGGTCGGCTCGCTCGTGGGCGGGCGGGTCGCATCGGTCCTCGTCGACGAAGGCTCCTCCGTGAAAGCGGGCGAGCCGCTCGTCACCCTGGAAATCGACCTCGGAGCGCTCCAGATCCGCGAGCAGCGCGCGGTCGTCGAGCAGGCCCGCGCCAACCTGGCCAAGGTCCAGGCCGGCCCCCGCCGCGAAGAAACCGCTCGGGCGCGCGCCCAGGCCGACAACGCCGAGAGGGAACGGCGGCGGCTCGAGACTCTGCTCCGCCAGGGACTGATTCCGCGTCAGCAGTACGACGACGCGGCCACCGCCGCAAAGACGGCCGCCGAGTCGTGGCGCGAGCTCGCCCGGGGCAGCCGGGTCGAGGACGTCCACGCCGCCCAAGGCGCGCTCGACCAAGCCGGTCAGCGCCTCGCCTTTCTCCTGCGGCAGAGCCAGGAGGCCGTGGTGAAGGCGCCGGCCGACGGCGTCGTCGAGGCCCTGGACCTCCGGCCGGGCGACCTCGTCGCGCCGAACCAGCCGGTCGCGCGCATCCTGGAGCCCGGCCAGCTCTGGGTCCGCGTCTGGGTTCCGGAGCCCCTGCTCGGGAAGGTCCACCTCGGACAGAGGGCTTCGATCACGGTGGACAGCTACCCCGGCCGCGAGTTCACCGGGAAAGTCGTCGACATCCGGGAGCAGGGCGAATACACCCCGCGCAACGTCCAGACCCTGAAGCAGCGCATGGACCAGGTCTTCGGGGTCAAGGTCGCCGTCGACCCGGCTCCCGAGCTGAAACCCGGAATGGCGGCGGTCGTCCAGCTCCATGACTGAGACCACCCCCTTCGGCATCGAGGTCCATGGCGTGTCGCGCGACTTCGGGAAGATCCGCGCGCTCGACCGCGTCTCGCTCGCCGTGCCGCGGGGCGAGATCTATGGACTCCTCGGCCCGAATGGCTCCGGCAAGTCCACGATGATCCGGATCCTCTGCGGCCTCCTCGCTCCGACGGAGGGCTCCGCCCGCGTCGACGGTCTCGACGTCGCGACGCAGGGGGAGGAGATCCGGCGCCGGATCGGATACGTCCCGCAGAAGTTTTCCCTCTACGAGGACCTGACGGTGATGGAAAACCTGACGTTCTTCGCGCAGGTGTATGGCCTCGAGGGACCCCGGCTGGCGGAGCGGCGGAGCTGGACGATCGGGCTCACGTCGATCGGCCCGTACGTTGACCGGCTGGCCGCGCAGCTCTCCGGCGGCTGGAAGCAGCGCCTCGCCCTCGCCGCGGCCCTCATGCACGAGCCGCGGGTCCTGTTCCTCGACGAGCCGACCGCGGGCATCGATCCGGTCGCGCGGCGCGAGCTCTGGAACCTGCTCTTCACGCTGGCCGCCGGCGGAGTCACGCTTCTCGTCAGCACCCACTACATGGACGAGGCCGAGCGATGCGGGCGCGTCGGATACCTGTACCTCTCGCGAATGCTCGTCGAGGGCGATCCGAAAGACCTGACGCGGATTCCGGAGGTCACGCCTCCCGGCACCCGTCGCGTGGAGGCGGAGTGCGAGGCGGGCGTCGCCGCCGTCATGCAGCACGCCCGGGTTCTTCCCTACGTGGAAGACCTCACGATCTTCGGCAACTCCCTCCACGTCCTCATGCGCGCCGACATCCCGGACGAGCGTATTGCGCACGACCTCGAGGCGGCCGCGGGCGCTCCCGTGAAGGTCCGGCCGATCGACGCATCCCTGGAAGACGTCTTCGTCCGCCTGACCGAGATCGAGAGGGGCAAGCGCGGCGAGGTCGGAGTCGAGGCCGCCGCCCGACCCGGGGCGGCGTCCTGATGCGCGGATTCCGGGCGGTTCTCCGAAAAGAGGCCGTCCAGATGGCGCGCGACAAGGGGACTCTCCGGTTCGCGCTGATGGTCCCGGCGTTTCAGCTCGTCCTCTTCGGTCTGATCGACACGAACGTCCGGCACGTTCCGACGATCGTCTTCGACCAGAGCCGCACGGCCGAGAGCCGGCAGCTCGTGAGCGAGTTCGTCAACACGTCGCTCTTCGACGTCGCGGGATACGCCGACTCGCGCGCGGCCATGCGCGAAAGGATCGTCTCGGGGCGCGCCTCGGTCGGCATCGAGATCCCGCCGGACTACGCGCGCCGCCGGCTCGGCGGCCGGCCCGCCGACGTCCTCGTCCTGATCGACGGTTCGGACTCCTCGATCTCCTCCCAGGCTCTCGGCGCCGCGAACGGCGTCGCGCTCGCGCGGTCGCTCCAGGAGCTCGGCGTCGGCTTCGAACGGCTGGCGATCCGCGTCCATCCCCTGCTCCTCTTCAACCCGGACTCGCGGAGCGCGAACCTCCTCATCCCGGGTCTGATCCCCATCCTGCTCACGTTCTCCGGAACGCTGCTCGCCGCGTTCGCGATCGTGCGCGAGAAGGAGCGCGGGACGCTGGAGCAGCTGATGGTGACCCCCGCCTCGCCCGTCGCCGTCGTGCTCGGTAAGCTCCTCCCCTACGTCGTTCTCTCGTACGCGCAGCTCCTCTTCGTGCTCGTGCTCATGACGACGGTGTTCCGCGTGCCGGTCCACGGGAACGTCTTCCTGCTCTTCGCGCTGTCGGCGGTGTACCTCTTCTCGCTGGTCTCGCTCGGCCTCCTCGTCTCCTCCTGGGCGAAGACGCAGATGGAGGCGACCCAGATCGCGCAGATGTTCCTGCTCCCGTCGATCATGCTGTCCGGCTACATCTTTCCGCTGTCCTCGCTGCCCGCCCCTCTGCGCGTTTTCGCGCAACTCCTGCCCGCCACCCACTTCATCAAGATCTCCCGCGGAATCATCATCCGCGGGGCGGGTTTCTGGGATTTGTGGCCGAGCGTCGTGGCCCTGATCGTCCTGGCGGTTCTGCTCGTCGCCGGATCGACGCGCGCGTTCCGCAAGACCATCAGCTGATCGCCATTCGCTAGAATGATCGCGCCGTGCCGCACCCTCCGGTCGACGACGCCGACATCGCTCCCTCTTCCGTAAAGGACGCGGAGAAAGTCCGCGTGATCGCCCGTCACATGAGGGCGATCATCGAGGCGCTCGGCCTCGACCTTTCCGATCCGAACCTGAAGGAGACCGACGAACGGGTCGCGAAGATGTACCTGGAGATGTTTCACGGTCTCGCGGAGGGAGCGGAGCCCAAGATCACCGTTTTTCCCAACGAGGAGCGCTACACGGCGATGGTCATGGAGAAGGACATCCCGTTCTACTCCATGTGCGCGCACCACTTCGTGCCGTTCTACGGCCACGCGCACGTCGCGTACATCCCGAACGAGCGCATCGTGGGCCTCTCGAAGATCCCGCGGATCGTGGAGTTCTACGCCAGCCGGCCGCAGCTCCAGGAGAGGCTCACCGAGCAGGTCGCGGGTTGCATGGCGGAGAAGCTGGGGCCGCAGGGAGTCATGGTGGTCATCGAGGCCCGGCACCTCTGCGTCGAGATGCGCGGCGTCAAGAAGCCGGGCGCGTCCACGGTGACGTCCGCGATCCGGGGAATCTTCTTCAACCGGCCGGTCCGCGAAGAGTTCCTGGACCTTCTCAGCCGCCGGGGCTGATCGCGTCGGAGCCGGGATTCTCGAGAAGGGACCGCAGCCGGTCGAAGTCCAGCGGTTTCAGGAGATGGTGATCAAAACCCGCTTCGCGGGATCGCCGGCGGTCCGAGTCCTGCCCGTATCCGGTCACCGCGATCAGGAGCGCGTCGCGCAAGCTCGGCTCCGCCCGTAAGCGCCGCGCGACCTCGAAGCCGTTCATCCCCGGCAGACCGATGTCGAGCAGGACGACCTCCGGCTGGTACGACATCGCCGCCTCGACGCCCGACAGTCCATCGTGCGCGGTGCGGACGGTGTGCCCCCACTCCTGCAGCAGGTCGGCGAGGCCAGAGACGGTGTCCGCGCTGTCGTCCACGAGGAGGACGCGGCGCTTCTTCGGACCGGAGGAACTGCGGGAGAGTGCCTCGGGAGCCGCGACGACACCGCTGACGCCCGAAACGGCTTCCCTTCTTTCGCCGGCCGGAACCCTCACCCGGAAGAGGCTCCCCCTTCCGACGCCGTCGCTCGCCGCAGACAGCGCCCCCCCGTGCATTTCGACGAGGCGCCGCGCGAGAGTCAACCCGATCCCGAGTCCGCCTTCGGACCTCTCCAGAGAAGATTGCTCCTGCGCGAAGAGGTCGAAGATCCGGGGCAGAAGCTGCGGGGAAATCCCCATCCCGGTGTCGCTCACTTCGAGGACGGCGAAGGGACCCTCCCGCGACGCCGTCAGCCCGATCCGTCCGCCGGGATCCGTGAACTTGGCCGCATTGTTGAGGAGATTGGAGAGGACCTGTGCCAGCCGCAGAGGGTCGGCGTCCAGCCAGACCGGTTCCTCCGGCAGCGACACCGCCAGCCGGTGACCCCGCGCCTCGATGAGGGACGAGGAGATCTCGATGCCGGACGCGACGACCCGCGCGAGCTCGACGGATTCCTTTCGCAGAACGATTCGTCCCTGCGCGATCCGCGCGACGTCCAGCAGGTCGTCGATGAGTCGAGCGAGGTGGCGGACGTTGCGGTCGATCACATCCCTCGCGCGAGTCGCCAACTCCGGAGTGCCGATCCGCAAGAGCTCCAGAGAGGTCAGGATCGGCGCGAGCGGATTGCGGAGCTCGTGCGCGAGCAGGGCGAGGAACTCGTCCTTGCGCCGATCCATCTCCTGGACCTTTCCGAGAGCGCGCTGCAACTCTCCGCGGACCCGGTCGAGCGCCGCCGTGGCGACCCGGGCGTGCGACGCCGCCTGCTGCGCCGAAGCGGTGTGGTTTTCCGCCACGGCGAGCCGCTGTTCCAACTGGAGGGCCGTGGCGAGCAACGGAATCGCCTCGAGCAACTGCTCTAGCCCGGCGGCATCCGGCGTCCCGCCCAGGAGCGCCACGACCGTCCCGTCCAAAGACACGCGGGCTCGAACGGCAACGCGAGCCGCTCCGGTGGTCACCGCGAGATCCGACTCCGCGTGCCCCTGCTTGCGGGCCTTTCGAACGAGCGCCGTCCACTCGCGCCCGCCCGGAAGAGTTTGCGGAAAGCCGGGCGCCGGCAGGTAAACCCCGAGCTCGGAGTCTTCGATGAACAGGATCAGGTCGTCCGCACCAAGCCGGCGCGCGAGGGCCCGCGCCGCAGCCTCCCGCCCAGACCGGTCCGCCAGCCTCGCGATGAGCTGGATCGGCAGCTCGGGGAGCGTCGTTTTCTCCTTCTCCCGCGCCGTCCGTGACTCCTTTACTCCGGGAAGACGCAGACGACCGCGGTGCAGTTGTGGAACCCCCCGAACTGCCCTTCCGCACGCGCGATCTGGCCATGCGTGTTGCAGCCGAGATACGTCGCCGGGGCGAGAGCCCGGGCGACGTCGCGGAGTTCGAAACCGAAGTCCTTACCCATCCGGAGTCGCGTCGCCACGCAATCGAAGAAGATGGCCATCCGAGGCTCGTGACCGTTCAGTCTCTCGATCGCGGCACGCGTGGCAATGGCGCCGGCTTCGGAGGCGGACGCCGAGGGTCTCATGACGCGCACGGTTCCGCCCGACGGAATGGCGGCGGCGCAGAGCACCGAGCCGTCGGGTTGAACCGACAGCGGCACCCGGAGCTTGAAGTCTTCCCCCGACTGCATCCCCAGGATGTTGTGGAGAAAGAAGGGCAGCGGGTCGGTGCGATCGAATAGCTGGCCGGTGGCCTCGGCGTGGGCCTCAAAAACCTCGACGGCGGGGGTCGCGTTCAGGCTGACCAGCGTCATTCCCTCGGACTCCGTCACGCGAAAGGCTTCGCTCGCGGGCTCCCAGCCGTGCCGCACGCCGACCCCCAGAGGCTTCTCGGACAGGATCTCGAGCGCCACGACGGCGTCGGCCACCGACTCGGTCCCGCTGAACACCTCGGTCCGCCGAAATTCCGCGTTGTCTCCGGCTCCGCCCCCGAAGAACTGGTATGTGCCGGCCGTCAGAAGAGTCAGGTGATCCACCAGCTCCTCGGTATGGCCCGCCAGGGCGTCGGTCAGGACGAGCGCCGAGCGGTACGCGTGGTCGTAAGACGAGAGACCTTGAAACGACGACGAGAGCATCGCGGCCGCCGCCGCGGGGTCCGCCGCGATTCCGCGGCCGAGGCCCACGGCGAATCGCATCTCGGTGGAGCGGATTGCGAGCGCGCACGCGAATCCCTCGCCCCGGGTATCGCTAGTAAATTCGCCGGCCGAAGAGCAACCGGCGAGGGTCGCCGGGGAGCAGGCGGCATCGATCGCCCGGAGAAGGATCGGGAACTCGTACTTCGGAGAGGCGAAGAGAATGAGAGCGTCGGGGCTCTCACCCCTAAGTTCCTCGCGGATGCGGACGCCCAGGTCAGTTCCGGCCTCCGCGCTATCGGCGATGTCCGTCTGGACGACCGTGTATTGGTTCAAGCAGGGATCTCCCCTCGTTTCGTGAGTGACCGGAAGGAGAAGCAAGAATGATTCCCGGCCTCATCCGGGTTCGCAGTACGCCCGAAGCCGGCGTATGGCCTTCAAACCGTCGAGCGTCCGCACGCCGTGCCAGCAGAGGTCGTCTCCGGCCACGAAGAGGCGCCGGGCGCGCTCGCCGAAGACCGCGGCCACCTCTCCTCCGTGCTTCTCTTCCCGGAAGGGATAGGGCTCGCTCGGGAAGAAGTGGACGGATGCCCCCCGCGCGAGCGCGTCCTCCGGGGTCGCGGTCGGGTATCTCTCCTTCGCGCCGCCGAAGACGTTGACGCCGCCCGCGAGCCGGAGCAGGTCCGCCACGTAGGTGTCGTCGGACACGCTCATCCAGGGATTGCGCCAGATCCAGTACGCGTACCGAAACGAACCGGGACGCGGATCGGCCTCGAGCGCGGCGAGATCCCCGGCGATCCGGCGGGCGAGATCCCCGGCTGCTTCCTCCGCGCCCAGGCTCCTCCCCCACTGCCGGACCGCCGCCGGCACGTCGGCGACCCGGCGCGGGAAGGAAACGTCGACGTCGATGCCCTCCGCGCGAAGGGCCTCCACGTCCTCGAGCCGGTTCTCCTCCTCGTTGGCGAAAACGAGGTCGGGGCGGAGGTCCAGGATGCGGGGCACGTCGGGATCCTTGGTCCCTCCGATTCGCGGCAGGCCCCAGAGGAGGCCCTGGGGCCGCACGCAGTACCGGGTCGCGGCGACCAGCCGCGAGAGTCCGCCTATCGCGACCAGCGTCTCGGTGATCGACGGACAGAGCGAAACGACCCGGGCCGGCGGCATTCCCTCAGTCTAGGCGCACAACACGGTCGTAGACTTTCGTTAATGACCGAGACGGGTGACTGCGGCTGCGTCCTCGCTGACGAGGAGATCGGATCCTGTTACTGCGTGCTGGAGCCGCTCGTGCAGGCGGTTGGCAGGCGACACGCCCTGCCGGTTTTGAACGTCATCGCCGCCCGAAAGGTTGCCCACTTCAACGAGATCCAGGAGCAACTCGGAGGAATGTCGTCCTCGACCCTGGCGATTCGCCTCCAGGAGTTGGAGGCTGTCGGGCTGATCCAGCGCGCGACGGTCGAGGACGAAGGACACACGGAGTATCGGCTGACCCGAAAGGGGGCGACGCTTCGCGACTCTCTGCGCCGCCTGTTTCCCAAGGAGTAGCGCCTCCTATTTTTCGGGCGGGATCACGTCGATGACCTGGAGGAAGCCGGTCAGGCCCACCCGGTCGAGCTCGCGGCGGGGACCCAGCACGTAAGCCACGATCCTCTGCCTCTGGATGAGGAACTTCATGGCGTCCCAGAAACGATTTCCTTGCCGCTGATCCAGGAGGAAGAGCTCCTCCGCGGTCGCGGGACTCATGGCGAGAACCACGGGGACCCGGCGGAACAGGAGGAAGTGGGTCTTGTCGACGGAGACCCCGTCACGCGTCCGGGTGAAGATCAGGGCCGTCGAGTCGTGCGGGCTCTCCGCGACCGCGAATCGAGCGGTTTCGCCGAGCGGCCCGAACAGGTCCGGGTTCGCTTCCACCCA
>JBBQKV010000002.1:0-53725 GCA_038327245.1 Acidobacteriota bacterium | reverse complement strand
TCGGGGGCCGGCGTGCTCCCCGCGGACGTGTTCGTGAACCTGATCGAGGTCGCGAAGGAGAACTGGTCCTTCGGAAACGGCGCCGCGCAGTACGCGACATGAGCGGCGGCCCGCACGCCGGGCGCATGTCCTGGCTCTCCCCGAAGACCGAGGTTCGCGCGAGCGCGATCGAGGGCCGCGGCCTCTTCGCGGCCGAGGCGATCTCGAAAGGCGAGGTCGTCGCGGTGAAGGGCGGGTCGATCTTCGGGCGGCCGGAGCTCGACCGGCTCGCGAAAGAGCTCGTTCCGGCCGAGATCCAGATCGGCGACTCGCTCTACATCGGCCCGGTGCGCCCGGAGGATCGCGAGGGCGCGATGATCTTCAGCAACCATTCGTGCGAGCCGAACATCGGCGTGCGGGGCCAAATCGTCTTCGTCGCGCTCCGGGACGTCCAGGGGGGCGAGGAGCTGACACATGACTGGGCCATGACGGACGACGACTCGTACGAAATGAAGTGCCGCTGCGGAGCCGCGAGCTGCCGGGGTGTCATCACCGGCGACGACTGGCGGCGGCCGGACCTGCGGCGAAAGTATGGCGAGCACGTTTCCGAATATCTGCTGCGGAAGATCCGCGGCGCATGAGGGACGCGAAGGAGGGCTCCGATGGAACCCGCGAATGACGCGGCGCGCGCACTCCTTCGCCACACCGTGGCGACACTCGCCTATCGCGGAGGGAAGGCCCTGCGCGATGCGCCCGCGGATTTCTCCGTTTTCCGCGCGCGCGAGGGCACGCGGACTCCCGGCGAGATCCTGGCCCACATCGGGGATCTGCTCGACTGGGCGTGCGTGCTCGCGAAGGGGTCGCAAACCTTCCGCGACACGCCCGCCGGGACCTGGGATGCCGGCGTGGCGCGATTCTTCGATGGCCTCGCGCGCTTCGACGCGCAGCTCGCCTCGGACGAGCCCCTGGGCTTCCCGGCGGAACGGCTCTTCCAGGGTCCGATCGCCGACGCGCTCTCGCACATCGGCCAGATCGGGATGCTGCGGAGGATGGCGGGCTCTCCCGTGAGAGGGGAGAACTACTTCAAAGCCGGCATCGCGGCGGGGCGGGTGGGCGTCGAGCAGGCCCCGGCGCGCGTCGAGTTCGACTAAGGGCGTGTCCGAGTCATGTCTGCGCTGCCTTTGAGCGTATTCGGGCGCGCGTCGAGTGCGCGCTCCCGAATACGACGCGGCGCCCTTTCCGCGCTGTGCGCGGGGCGCCGCTAGATGTGATTTCTCAGGACGTTGTTTACGTAGGTTAGTTGCCCATCTGGGTCCCGATCGGTGAGGCTGGAGGTGTCTAACGCCACCGACTCATCCGAGGAGGAGCCCAGCTGGAGCTTCACAAGAATGCCCGAAGTTGCCCGGCCAGTCGACTGCTGCTGGTGCAACGGATCGAGGCAGGTACGTCGGTGACCAGCGCCGCCGAGGCGGCCGGTTTGAGCCGCCAGAGTGCTTGGAAGTGGAGACGACGGCATCGAGAGGCTGGCGAGGCGGCGCTGGTGGATCGCAGTTCCCGACCCAATCGGATGCCCCAGCAGGTTCATCCGGATCGGGTCGAGGAGGTGATCCGGCTGCGCCGGCGCCGCCACACCGGTCCGCAGATCTCCGTGCGGGTGGGTCTTTCTCACTCTACGGTTGCCCGGATCCTGACCCGTCACGGTCTGGCTCGCCTCAAAAGCCTCGAGCCCAAGGAGCCAGTCCTGCGGTATCAGCGAGATCGCCCAGGTGAGTTGATCCACGTCGATATCAAGAAGCTGGGCCGGATCGGCCGTGTCGGCCATCGCATCCATGGAGATCGCACCACTCGCGTTCGAGGCATCGGCTGGGAGTTCGTCCACGTTGCCATCGACGATGCCTCTCGCATGGCCTACGCCGAGGTCCTGCCCAACGAAAGATCCCCTTCTTCCGTCGCCTTTCTCAAACGCTCGGTCGCCTGGTTCCAGAACCGCGGCGTCCGCTGTCAGGCCGTGATGTCCGATAACGGCTCCTGCTACGTCTCCCACCGGTTCAAGGCCGCCTGCCAGAAACTCCAGCTCCGTCACCTGCGCACCAGGCCCTACCGCCCCAGAACCAATGGAAAAGCTGAACGCTTCATCCAGACCCTGCTACGCGAATGGGCCTACAGACGACCCTACGCAACCTCAGTCCAACGAACCGACCGGCTCCCTCGCTTCCTCAACCACTACAATCTCAGGAGACCCCATGCCTCACTCGGCAAGCGCACCCCAGCACAACGCCTCCGTCAACAACCTCTTGAGATCTGACAGCTAGACCCATGCCCCCCGTCCGCCTCCAGAAGTTGATCGCCGACGCCGGCCTCGCCTCCCGGCGCGGGGCCGAGGAGTGGATCCGCGAAGGCCGCGTCAAGGTCAACGGAAAGGTGGCACAGCTCGGCGAACGCGCGGACCTCGTCACGGACGCTGTGCGCGTGGATGGAAAGAGGCTGCAGGCCCGGACGGGCCCGCGGTCGTATCTGCTCCTCAACAAGCCGCGGGGTTACGTCACCACGGTCGACGACCCGCAGGGCCGGCACACGGTGCTCGATCTCCTTCCGCCGGGGCTCCGGCGCGGGATCAAGCCGGTCGGCCGGCTCGACGTCCAGACCGAAGGCCTTCTGCTGCTGACGGACGACGGAGAGGTGGCGCGGCTCGTCACGCACCCGTCCACCGGTTGCACCAAGGAGTACCAGGTGAAGGTCTCGGGCATCCCCACCGAGACTCAGCTCGCGAAGCTCTCCCGCGGGATCTTTCTCGACGGCCGGAGGACCCGCCCGTGCGAGATTCACCGCGTGTCGACCACCGCCCGGGGCGACGAGGGCAACTCCTGGTTGAAGGTCGTGCTCAGGGAGGGGCGGAGCCGTCAGATCCGCCGGATGTTCGAGACCATCGGGCACCCCGTCTCGAAGCTGAAGCGGGTCGCTATCGGCCCCATCCGGGACGCGGTCCTCGCGGCCGGAGCGTGGCGGCCGCTGCTCTCGATCGAGGTCGAGCGCCTCCAGCGACTGGGCCGCCCGGTCCGGAAGTGAGCTCGCACCCGGTCGTCGCGATCGACGGCCCTTCCGGCGCCGGCAAGTCGACGGTGGCGAAGGCGCTCGCCGACCGTCTTCACGTTCCGTACATTGACACCGGCGCCATGTATCGCGCGATCGGGCTGGCGGCCCGCGAGCGCGGGATCACCCTTCCCGTCCAGGAGGCCGCCGCGGTCGCCGCGATCGCCGACGCGTCCTCGGTCGAGCTCGACGTCTCGGGCGCCGACACGCGCGTCCTTCTCGACAGCCGTGACGTCACCGACGCGATCCGCCTCCCCGAGATCTCGCTCTACGCCTCCGCGGTGTCGGCCATCCCGGCGGTCCGGCGGAGGCTCGTCTCCCTGCAGCGCCGGCTGGCCGAGAAGAGCGGGGGGGTGCTGGAGGGGCGGGACATCGGGACCCGGGTCTTCCCCGAGACGCCCCACAAGTTCTTCCTCACGGCCCCTCTGGACGTCCGGGCGCAGCGGCGGACCCGCGAGCTCGCCCTCCGGGGGACCCCCCAGGGCTACGAGGACGTCCGGGCGGAAATCGAGCACCGGGACCTTGCCGACTCGACCCGGACCGACTCGCCGCTCACCTGCGACGACAGCTATACCGTCGTGGATACGGGCACCCGGCCGGTCGAAGAGATCGTGGACGAGCTGGAGGCACGGGTGAAGGCGTTATCAACGGGGTAGGGGTCCGGTCCGTGGGACCTGCCCGGCCTCGCGCCTTGGTTGACTCGGCGAGGAGCAGCAAAGTATATTTCGCGTTTTCAGAGACTTATGACGGAGTTGTCCCTGTCCCATGCCGGGTGAAAACGACGAAAGGGGTCGGCAAGCCGAACCGATGCAAACCGAAGAAGAACTGTCGCCGCAGGAGTACGAGCACCTGCTGGCCCAATACGAGAACTCGTTCAAGAATCTCCAGGAGGGCCAGATCATCCGCGGGCGCGTCCTGGCGATCACGCCCTCCGAGGTGATCGTCGACATCGGCTACAAGTCCGAGGGAATCATCTCGCTCGCCGAATTCACCGACTTCTCCGGCAACGTGACCGTCCACGAGGGCGACGCCGTGGACGTCCTGCTGGAACGCACCGAGGACCAGAACGGCTACGTCGTCCTCTCCAAGGACAAAGCCGAGAAGATGAAGGTCTGGGACGAGGTGGAGCGGTCTTATCGCTCCGGCTCGACCGTCCGGGGCCGGGTGATCGACCGGATCAAGGGGGGGCTCGCCGTCGATATCGGCGTGAAGGCCTTCCTGCCGGGCTCGCTCGTCGACGTCAAACCCGTCAAGAACCTGGAGTCGCTCCGGGGCAAGGAGCTCGATTTCAAGGTGATCTCGGTCGACAAGAAGCGCGGCAACATCGTCCTCTCCCGCAAGGCGGTCGTCGAGATCGAGCAGGAGGCGCGCAAGCGCGAGACGCTGCAGCTCCTGGAAGAGGGGCGCGTCCTGCGCGGAGTCGTGAAGAACCTCACGGACTACGGCGCGTTCGTGGACCTGGGTGGCTTAGACGGCCTTCTCCACGTCACGGACATGTCGTGGGGCCGCGTCAACCACCCGTCCGACCTGGTGAAGGTGGCAGACGAGATCGACGTCGTCGTGCTGAAGTTCGACCGCGAGACCGAGCGCGTATCCCTCGGGACCAAGCAGCTGACCGAAGACCCCTGGGCGCACGTGCCCGGCCGGTACCCCGCGGGCTCGCGCGTGAGCGGCCGGGTCACCAACGTGACGGACTACGGCGCCTTCGTCGAACTCGAGGAGGGCGTCGAGGGTCTCGTCCACGTCTCGGAGATGTCCTGGTCGAAGAAGGTGAAGAACCCGTCGAAGCTGGTGTCGCCGGGTGACCTGGTCGAGGCCATCGTTTCCGACGTGAATCCGGACGCGCGGCGCATCTCGCTGTCTCTGAAGGACACTCTTCCGGACCCGTGGGAGTCGGTGCTCCAGAAGTACGCCATCGGTAGCCGGGTCCACGGAAAGGTCCGAAACCTGACGGACTTCGGGGCGTTCGTCGAGATCGAGGAGGGCGTGGACGGGCTCGTCCACGTCTCCGACATGTCCTGGACGAAGCGGATCAAGCACCCCTCCGAGGTCCTGAAGAAGGGGGACGAGGTCGAGGCGATCATCACGTCCATCGACGAGGAGAATCGAAGGATCTCGCTCTCGATCAAGGAATTTCAGCCGAACGACTTCCAGACGTTCCGCGACGCGCATCAGCCCGGAGATTTGATCGACGGGATCGTGAGCCGGGTCGCCGACTTCGGCGTCTTCGTCCAGCTCGAAAACCTGGTCGAGGGGCTCATGCACGTCTCCGAAACCGCGCTGCCCCGAGGCGACAAGCCCCAGGAGCACTTCCGGGAAGGCGAGCCCGTCCGCGTCCGGATCCTCCGGATCGACGAGGGCGAGATGAAGATCGGCCTTTCGGGCGTGGACGAGGGAGGACAGCCGCTTCCGGCATCCGCCCCCGCCCCCGTCGTCGCCGCCGAGGAGCCCCACGAGGCCCTGGCGGCTTCCGCCGAAGAGGCGCAGCCGGCGGCGGTTCCCGAGCCGGTCGAGGCGGTCGAGCCGGTGGGGGCCGCCGCGGAGAGCGGAACCGAGGAGGCGGCACCGAAGAAGAAACGCACCCGAAAGAAGGCGGACGAGTCGCCTTCGAAGTCGTAGCCTCCACCGGTCGGTCTGGAGACGTTATCGATGACGAAGGCAGAACTGATCGAGCGTGTTGCGGTCGCGACGGACGTCACCAAGAAGCAGGCCGAAGCGGTCGTGGACACGATCTTCGAGGCGATCATCCGTTCCCTGAAGCAGGGGCAGAAGATCGAGCTGCGAGGGTTCGGCTCGTTCCGGCTCCGGGAGCGAGGGGCCCGCATCGGTCGGAATCCGAAAACCGGAGTGAAGGTGAACGTTCCCGCGAAAAAGATCCCCTACTTCAAGCCGGGCAAGGAGTTGAAGGAGCTGATCAATAAGTAGCTGTCCGCGCAACGCTGACGGCCGATAGCTACTTATGCCGGAAGTCCTCTTCGCCCCCTGGCGTTACGAGTACCTCGTGGCGGAGAAATCGAAAACCTGCATCTTCTGCGAGGCCGCGGCCGACGCGGACGAGGAGGAGTCGCTCATCGTGCATCGGGGCCGCCGTGTCTTCGCGCTCCTCAATCGGTATCCGTACACCAACGGCCACCTGATGGTCGCTCCCTACGATCACCACTCCCGGCTTTCCCAGTCCGACGGCGAAACGCTCACCGAGCTGATCGAGACGGTGGCGCGGGGGGAGAAGATCCTGTCCGAGACCTATCGGACGGACGGCCTGAACGTCGGCGTCAACCTGGGGTCCGCGGCCGGAGCCGGAGTGGAGGACCACTACCACGTCCACGTCGTTCCCCGCTGGAGCGGTGACACGAACTTCATGACGGTCGCCGGCGGCGTGCGCGTGGTTCCCGAGGAGCTTTCGGTCACGCGCGCGCGTCTCGCTCAGCTCTTCCAGGAGGCCCGCCCGTGACGGCCGAGGCGGTTCGACGGGGAAACCGGGGCCTCGCCGTCGTGCTGGCGTGGATCTTCCCGGGGCTCGGACACGCATACCTCGGACGGCGCCGGACCGCGCTCTTCTACGCGCTGATCGTCACGGCGACGTTCCTCCTGGGCCTGTCCTTCGAGGGTCGGCTGTACACGATCGAGCGCTCTCAGCCGCTGACGATCCTGGCGACGTTCGCAGTGTCGGGCGCCGGGCTCCTCAACCTGGCAGCGCGTTTCCTGTCGAGCAACCCGGGCGGAACGATCCTCTCGCCGACCTACGAATACGGCTGCGCCTACCTGCTGACCGCGGGGCTGATGAACCTTCTCCTCATGCTCGACGCCTGGGACATCGCGAGCGGACGGAAGTGATGGCCGCGATCCTTCCGACCGATCATTTCCTCATCATGGCCGTGTATGCGCTCCTCGTCTCCGCCTTCTTCGCGCTCCTCTGGAGAGACGTTTCCCGCGAAAGGCTGCGCCTCTTCGGAATCCTCCTCGCCGCACTCCTCCTCGGCGGCCTGGCCGTCGCGTGGTTGATGTATCCGTTTCCGCGGTGAGCGCAATCTCGACGTCGTGCCGACCGACTCGATGGATCCGCGCTGAAAAAGAAAAGGATCCTTCGCTTCGCTCAGGATGACTGCTCCGCGGTCAGATTCTCCGGCCCCGTGGGCCTCAGAATGACAGGGTGGGATTGAACCTGCTCATCTCGGCGGGCGAGGCGTCGGGAGATCTCCACGGCGCTCGCCTTCTCGCGGCGCTCACTGGGAGGCGTCCCGGGCTGACCGCGTTCGGCATGGGGGGAGAGCGGCTGGCCGCGGCGGGCCTCAACCGCGTGGCCCGGTCCGAATCCCTCTCGGTCGTCGGCATCTCCGAGGTATTCGAGAAGCTGCCCGCGCTCTGGCAGGCGATCCGGCAACTGCGCGATGCCGCGCTCCGTTCCCAACCGGACGCGGCAATCCTGATCGACTTCCCCGACTTCCACGGCTGGCTCGCGCGGGTCCTCCATCGGGACGGCGTGCCGCTCGTCTACTACGTGAGCCCCCAGGTCTGGGCGTGGAGGTCCGGCCGCGCGCGCGCGATCGCCCGGATGGCGCGTCTCATCGTCACCCTCTTTCCCTTCGAGGCCGGGATCTACCGCCGCCTGGGAGGCAACGCGGTCTGCGCGGGCCATCCGCTGGTGGACGACGTCCGGGAGGGCCTCGCGGCCCTGCCCGCGGCGCGGACTGCGGGAGGCCGGCGGCGACTGGTCCTGATGCCGGGGAGCCGGGTGGGCGAGGTCCGGCGCCACTGGGCGCCGATGGCCGCGGCCGCCTCGGCGCTGGCGCGGCGCTTCGATCTCGAGGTCCTCGTCCTCCGTGCCCCCGGTCTCGCGGATGCGCTCTTCTCGGGAGCCGCGGAGAGCGGATTCGCGTTCGCGGCCGGGAACCACTACCCCGACCTCGCGGCGGCCGACCTCGCCTTCGTAGCGTCCGGCACCGCGACGCTCGAAGCCGCGCTGTGCGGGACTCCGATGATCGTGGTGTACCGGACGTCCGCGGCGAGCTTCGCGATCGGAAAGCGGCTGATCCGGGTGCCGTGGATTTCCCTCGTCAACATCGTGGCGGGGGAGGAGGTCGTGCCCGAGCTCCTCCAGGACGACGTGAACGGCGCGCGGCTCGAGACCGAGGGTGCGGCCCTCCTCGAAGGCCCCGCCCGCCTCGCGAAGATGAAGGCTTCGCTCGCGCGCGTCGAAAGCCAGCTCGGCCCGCCGGGCGGCAGTGAGCGCGCCGCCGACGCGATCCTGGAAGCCCTGGAACCGGAATCGCGCCGCCGGTCCGTGGGCCAATGAGCCCCTTCCGCCGGCTGCTCGCCTACTTCCGGCCTTACCGCGGACGGGCGCTCGCGGCTCTTGCCGCGATGGCCGTCGTGTCGCTCTCCACGGTCGCGATGCTCTTCTTGCTCACGAAGGTCATCGACGATGTCCTGGGCTCCGGCGCGGCCGCGGCCATCCCGGGGCTCGGGAGCGGCGTACCGGCTCGCGCCGGGACCTTCGTGCGCTGGCTCGACTCCGGGTACGCCGCGGTGCGCTCGGCGGCGGAGGGCGCGGGAGTCCCCGTCCGGCTCGCGGTGCCGCTCCTTCTCCTCGCGGCCCTCGTGTCCAAGAACGTCTTCTCGTACTTCTCGGAGTTCGCTTTCAACGGGATCGGTCTCTCGATGGTGCGCGACCTGCGCCGCGACGCCTACGGAAAGCTACTCTCCCAGTCCGCGAGCTTTTACTCGCGGTCCACGACGGGCGACCTGCTCGCGCGCCTGCTGTCCGACGTGGAGCTCATTCAGTCGGCCTTCGGGACGCGCCTCGCGGACTTCGTCCAGGGCGCCGTCACGATCGTCCTCGTGCTCTTCTACGTCGTTTCCCTGAACGGGAGGCTCTCGCTGTTCGTCCTGCTTCTCGCCCCGGTCCTGCTCCTCCCGATCGTCGAGGTCACGCGGCGCCTCCGGCGAACGACCTTCTCGTCGCGCGAGCGCATCGGCGAGATGGGCGCGCTCCTCTCCGAGACGTTGCGGGGACACCGAGTCATCAAGACCTACGGCATGGAGGGCTTCGAGGCGGACCGTTTCGCACGCGCCAACGACCGGTACTTCCGGGTCACGCGCCGGACCGTGCGCATCCAGGCGCTGAACTCCCCGATGATGGAGATCATCGCCGGGATCGGACTCTCCGCGATCTTCGTCTACGCGGCCGGCCAGATCCGCTCCGGCGGCATGACCGTCGGAGGTCTCGTTTCTTTCCTGGCCGCGCTCATGATGCTCTACAAGCCGCTGAAGGACGTGACGAAGGTCAACATGGCGCTGCAGCTCGCGATCTCCTCGGCGCGCCGCGTGTTCGAGCTGATCGATTCGCACCGTGAGATCGCGGAGAAGCCCGACGCCGTGCGGCTGCCCGCGTTCGCCGGCGCGATCCGGTACGAGAACGTCTCCTTCCGGTACGGCGGCGAGCCGGTCCTCGAGAACGTCGATCTCACGATCCGGCGCGGGGAAACCGTCGCGATCGTCGGGCCGTCGGGAGCGGGAAAGACGACGCTCGTGAACCTCCTGCCGCGGCTCTACGACCCGACCGGGGGCCGGATCACCTTCGACGGAGTAGACCTGCGCGATGTGACCCTCTCGTCCCTGCGCGGCTTTGTGGGCCTCGTCACCCAGGACACGATCCTCTTCGACTCCTCCGCGCGGGAGAACATTGCCTACGGCCGGCCGGACGCCTCCGCGGAGTCGATCGAGGCCGCGGCGCACGCCGCCTTCGCCGACGAGTTCGTCCGCCGGCTTCCGGAAGGCTACGAGACGCGGCTGGGCGAGGACGCCGGCCGCCTGTCCGGCGGGCAGAAGCAGCGCCTGGCCATCGCCCGCGCCATCTTCAAGGACGCGCCGATCCTGATCCTGGACGAGGCGACCTCCCAGCTCGACTCGGAGTCCGAGGCGCTCGTGGCGCAGGCGCTCGAAAACCTCACGTCGGGCCGCACGACGCTCGTGATCGCGCACCGTCTGTCCACGGTGCGGAGAGCCGACCGCATCGTCGTTCTCGATAGGGGCCGCATCGTCGAGTCCGGTTCGCACTCCGAGCTCTTGACTCGAAACGGCCTCTACCGCAGGCTCCATGACATGCAGTTCTTCGTGGAGAGCGATGTCCCGGCGGGGGCGCGCCCGTGACAATTCGAAGCATGACCGGCTTCGGGCGCGCGAAGGGGAGCCTCGGCGACGACTGGGCGGCGGAGGTCGTCGCGAAGAGCGTGAACCACCGGTTCCTGGACGTCAACGTGAAGGTCCGGGAGAACGAGGCGGAGCTGGAGCCCGTCCTCCGGCGCGTCTTCTCCCGGCACGTCGCGCGGGGCAAGGTCGAGGTCTCGCTCCGCCTGAAGCGCGCGATGCCTGCGGCGACCGTGATCGCGATCGACGAGGGACTGCTCGAGGCCCTGCTCGCCCGATTTGCCGCGCTCTCCGAGCGCTATCCCGTGAGCGGCCGCCTGGAAGCGCGCGACCTGCTCACCATTCCCCAGATCTTCTCGGTCGAGAGCTCCGGCGACGGTTTCACGGCGGAGGACGTCGCCGCGCTGGAGGGCGTTGCCGCGGAGGCGGCCCGCGCCCTCGTCTCGATGCGGGAAGCCGAGGGAGCGCTGATCGCCGTTGACCTCGCCGAGCGGATCGAGTTTCTCGAGAAGAGGCTCGGCGAGCTCGCGCTCCGGCGCGACGAGATCCTCGGGAAGGCCCTCGAGAACCTCCGGGAGAGGCTTCGCCCGCTGATGGCCGAGCCGGGGCTCGATCCCGGCCGCCTGGAGCAGGAGGCGGCGCTCTACGCCGACCGCTCCGACGTCGCGGAGGAACTGCAGAGGCTGAAGGGCCACCTGGAGCAGTTCGCGCGCCTGCTCGCACGCTCCGACGAGCCCGTCGGCAAGAAGCTCGACTTCCTCGCGCAGGAGATCCTGCGGGAGCTGAACACCCTGGGCTCGAAGGGGCGCGACCTGCAGATGATTCGCGAGGTCCTAGACATGAAGTCCGAGATCGAGAAAGTCCGGGAGCAGGTCCAGAACCTGGAATGACGTCGCGCACCCGCGGAGACCTCTTCATCGTGTCGTCGCCGTCGGGCGGCGGCAAGACCACTCTCATCCGCCGGCTGATTGCGGACCCCCCCGGCCGGCCCCTGCACTTTTCGGTGTCTCATACGACCCGGCCCAAGAGAACGGGGGAGAGGAACGGCCGCGAGTACCATTTCGTGACCGACCCGGCGTTCCGGAGGATGGCGGCGCGAAAAGCCTTTCTGGAGCACAACTTCGTCCACGGGCGCAGCTACGGGACGTCGCGCGCCGAGGTCCTCCCGATCCTGGAGCGCGGCGGCGACGTCGTGCTCGACATCGACGTCCAGGGCGCCCGGGACATCCGCAAGGCCTACCCCAAGGCGGTGTCCATCTTCATCGTGCTGCCGACGCCCCAGGAGCTCGAAAGGCGGCTTCGCCTCCGCGGCCTCGACAGCGAGGAGGAAATTCGCCGGAGGCTCCGGCGGGCCCGGGTAGAGATCCGGGAAGCCAAACGTTTTCAGTACGTTATCGTGAATGATGACCTCGGAAGAGCCACTCTTGAGTTACAATCCATCGTTCGGACCACTCGGGTCACATACACGCGGCAGAAAGCTCGCCTCGAGCGCATCTTCCGCGAATTCCGCTGAAAGAGGTTCCTCCGATGATCCAGAACATTCCCGAAGGGGTGGACAGCAAGTTCCGGCTGGTGCTCCTGATCGCGCGGCGCGCGGAGCAGCTCATGCGGGGCGCGCGTCCCAAGATCCGGACCGACAAATCTCTCAAGCCGACGCGCCTCGCCGCCGAGGAGTTCGAGGAGAACCAGATCCGCTGGGACTACGGCGAAGAGGGGGGAGTGCTGGAGCCGGAGGGCGAGGAAGCCCCCGAAGAGGAGATGGAAGAGGAAGAGGAAGAGGAAGAGGAAGAGGAAGAGGCCGTCTCCTCCCGCGACTAGACCCGGGCGGACGGCCGCGATCCCGCCATGACCCGCCCACCGCGCATTCTGCTGGCCGTCTCCGGAGGCATCGCCGCGTACAAGTCGGCGGAGGTCGTCCGCGGGCTGATCGAGCGCGGCGCGGAAGTGCGCGTGACGATGACCCGAGCGGCCCGCGAGTTCGTCGCGCCGCTCACCTTCTCGGTTCTCTCGGGCCACGAGGTGTATCTCGAGGTCTTCGCGGCGGGCAACACTCCGGTCGTCGATCACGTGGAGCTCGCCGACTGGACGGACCTCCTCGTGGTTGCGCCGGCCACCGCGCACACGATCGCGAGACTGGCCAACGGCCTGGCGGACGATTTCCTGACGACCTATGCGCTCGTTCACCGCGGCCCCGTGCTCGTGGCTCCGGCCATGGAGACCCGCATGTGGGAGCATCCCGCGACCCGCCGCAACCTGGAGCTCCTGGCGTCGCGCGGCGCGCGCTTCGTCGGCCCGGACACCGGGTTCCTCGCGTCGGGGCGCCAGGGCGCGGGCCGGATGGCCGAGCCGGCCGAAATCGTGGAGGCCGCGCTCGCCCTCGCCGCCTCGGCGCGTCGGGACCTGGAAGGTCTTCGCGTCCTCGTCACCGCGGGCCCGACGCGCGAGCGCGTGGACCCGGTCCGCTTCGTCTCGAACCGCTCGAGCGGGCGGATGGGATATTCGCTCGCGGAGGCCGCGCGCGACCGGGGCGCGCGGGTCACGCTCCTCTCGGGGCCGAGCGGACTGCCGCGGCCGGAGGGTCTGCGATTCGTCTCCTTCGAATCCTCCGCGGACCTCGAGAACCTTCTCCGAGCGGAGTTCCCGGACTGCGACGTGCTCGCGATGGCCGCGGCCGTCGCCGACTTCATCCCGGAGGTCTCCGCCGAGAGGCTCCACCGCGGCGACGGCGAGAAGACCGTGCGGCTCACTCCGGGGCGCGATCTCCTGGCCGGGCTCGCCCCGATGCGCGGCCGCCAGACTGTCATCGCCTTCGCCGCCGAGACGGGTGACTTGGAGGAGCGGGGCCGCCGGAAGATGGACGCCAAGGGGGCGAGCCTCGTCGTGGTGAACGACGTCAGCCGGTCCGACGTGGGTTTCGACGCGCCCGACAACGAGGTCCTGCTCGTCGCGCCGGGTGAGCCGGCAAAGCGAGTCGCGCGCGCGAGCAAGCGCGAGGTCGCGGACCGCATCTGGGACGAAGTCCTCCGAATCCGGAGCTCGCTCCGGTCGCCGGTCGTCTCGACCCCGGAGAGCTGACCCGACTGTGATCTATTCTTCGGGCCGATGCCCGAGGAACGCGAAAGTCGTCGCACGGTCGCGGCAGAGCTCGCGTTCTTCCGCGACCTCGGCTACCAGGAGATCTTCGTGAGCTCTCCGGCGCTCGCGCGGGTCCTCCCGGGTTCGATGGAAGACCTCGCCGCCGTCGCTCGCTCGATCGAGGGCTGTACCCGCTGCAAGCTCTCCGGATCGCGCACGCGGATCGTGCTGGGCAGCGGCAACCCGTCCGCCCGGCTGATGTTCGTGGGCGAGGCGCCCGGGCGCGAGGAGGACGAGCAGGGTCTGCCGTTCGTGGGCGCCGCGGGGCAACTCCTGACGAAGATCATCGAGGCCATGGGAACGACGCGGGACGAGGTGTTCATCGTCAACACCGTGGGTTGCCGTCCCCCCGAAAACCGGAACCCCGAGCCGGACGAGGTCGCGGCCTGCCGACCGTTCCTGCAGGAGCAGATCCGACTCGTCGCCCCCCGCGTGATCGTGACGCTGGGGACGTTCGCGACGCAGGCAATTCTCCGGACCGACGAACCGATCTCGCGCCTGCGCGGACGCTGGCAGGCCGCGCACGGCGCGCGCGTCATGCCCACCTTCCACCCCGCGTACCTCCTTCGGTCGCCCAAGGGCAAGAAGGAGGTCTGGGCCGACATGCAGCTGGTCCGGGACTACCTGGCGGGCGGAGGCGGGTCGGGGTAGCGTGCCGATTTCCGCGGGCTTCCGCCTGGGACCCTACGAGATTCTCGGGCCGATCGGCGCGGGAGGGATGGGGGAGGTCTATCGCGCGCGGGACACGAGGCTCGAGCGGGACGTGGCCGTCAAGGTCCTTCCGGACACGCTCGTGTCCGACCCGCAGGCGCTCGCCCGATTCGAGCGCGAGGCGAAGCTCGTCGCGGCGCTCTCCCACCCCAACATCCTCGCGATCCACGACGTCGGCCGGGACAGCGGCATCTCCTACGCGGTCACCGAGCTCCTGGAGGGAGAAACTCTGCGCGAACGGATGAACGCGGCGGACCTGCCCGTTCGGAAGGCGGTCGACTGCGCCCGTCAGATGGCGCGGGGTCTCGCGGCCGCCCACTCGCGCGGGATTGTTCACCGTGACCTGAAACCGGAAAACGTGTTCGTGACCCGGGACGCCCTGGTCAAGATCCTCGACTTCGGCCTCGCGAAGCGCGAGCTCTCGGGCGCCCCCGCCGGATCGAGCGAGAGCGTGGCTCGGACCGTTCCGGGCACGATCCTGGGGACCGTCGGATACATGTCGCCCGAGCAGGTCCGCGGCGAGGAAGCCGACAGCCGGAGCGACATCTTCTCCTTTGGCTCCGTCCTCTACGAGCTCCTCTTCGGCCAGGCCGCGTTCCGCTCCGAGACCGACGTCGAGACGATGACGGCGATCCTTCGAGAGGATCCGCCGCGGCTGCACGGCCGGGGGCCGATCCCGGCGGAGCTCGTCCGGATCACGGCGCACTGCCTGGAGAAGAAGCGGGAGGAGCGATTCCAGTCGGCGAGCGACCTCAATTTCGCTCTCGGATTCCTCGAGGGGGAACCACCCTCCGAGACGGGGCCGGAAGCGACGTCGGCGCGGCGCGCCGCGGCTTCGGTCTCCGCCGCCCCCTCTCGGACGAGCGCGACCATCTCGGATTCTTCCCGCGCCTCGATCGCGGTTCTGCCCTTCCGCAACATGAGCGCGGACAAGGAGAACGAGTACTTCAGCGACGGCATCACGGAGGAGATCATCAACGCGCTCACGAAGGTCGAGGCGCTGCGCGTCGCCTCGCGCACTTCGGCGTTCGCCTTCAAGGGGAGGGACGAAGACATCCGTCGGATCGGCGAGCAGCTCGGCGTGCGCACGGTGCTGGAGGGAAGCGTGCGCCGGGCGGGCTCGCGGCTCCGGATCACGGCTGAGCTCATCAGCGTCGGGGACGGCTACAACCTCTGGTCGGAGCGGTACGACCGCGAGATGGAGGACGTCTTCGCCATCCAGGACGAGATCGCCCTCGCAATCGCAAATACCTTGAAGGTCCGTCTCCTCGCGGCCGACGAGGGCGCGATCCTCGCCCGGGGAACCGAAGACTTCGAGGCCTACAACCACTTCCTGAAGGGGAAGTACTTCTTCAACCGCCGGGTACCGCGCGAGGCGATCGCCGAGTTCGAAGCGGCGATCGCGCGTGACCCGGATTACGCGGCGGCGCATACCGGCCTCGCCGACGCCTACTGCATCTTCGGGTTCTATGGCGGAATCCCAACGCTCGAGGCGTTCGCGAAAGCGCGCGCCGCGGCGTCGAAGGCGCACGATCTCGAGCCGGAATCGGCGGAGGCCCATCTGTCGCTCGGCCTGGTCGAGCACTACTACGGCTGGGATTTCGACAAGGAGGAGCGCGAGTTCCGGCGCGCCATCCAGCTCGCCCCCCGCTCCGGGTCGGCGTACTCCTGGCTAGGGCTCCTCCTCGCGTTCTCCGAGAGTCCCGACGAGGCGCTCGAGATGGCCCGCCGGGGGACGCAGCTCGAGCCGCTGTCGCCGAACGCCCAGACGAACGTGGCCTGGCGCTACTTCGCGGAACGCCGTCTGGTCGAAGCGGAGCGAAATTTGAGGCGCGCTCTGGAACTCGACCCCGACGCTCTGTACCCGCTCTGGGCCTGCGCCCTGGTCCTCCAGATGCAGGAGAAGCACGAGGAGTCGGTCTCGATGCTCGAGAAAGCGGTCACGCTCACCGAGCGCGCGCAGACCTGGTACCTGGGCCTCCTCGGCGGAAGCTATGGCGCCGCGGGCCGACGGACGGACGCCCTCCGGATCCTCCAGGAGCTCCTCGACCGCTCCGTGCGCGAATACGTCGCGCCGTTTCACGTCGCGTTCGTTCACCTCGGGCTGGGCGACGACGACGCCGCGATCGGCGCCCTGGATCTCGCCGTCGAGCAGCGCAACGCTCTGGCGTGGTGGCCGAAGGCCGGCCCCCACTACGACCGGCTCCGCTCGAATCCGCGCTTCGAGAACGTCCTTCGGAAGATCGTCCCGGCCTGACACTGGACTGCTGCGGGTGCAGGTCCGTGGGACCTGTCCCCGCGACTTGCTCTAGGGCACCGTCGGCGCGGTCCCGAAGATCGGGAAGTGGCTCGCCGCGCCCATGAAGAACAGCATCGGGATCGACAGCCAGGCGTTCGTGCGCGAGGCCAGGAACGCGCGCCGCGCCCACTTCGGGAGGTCCGCCGGCGCGGGCGTCCCCGAGTCCGCGGTCGCACGTGTCGCCGCGATGATCTTCTTCTGGAGCGGCCAGATGATCATCCACACGTTCATGAACATGATCATGCCGAGGCCGCCGCCGACCGCGATCGCCATCGTGCGGTTGCTGCCGCCGCTGCGCAGGGTCGGGACGACGAGCCATGCGGTCACGGTGACGATCACGAGGATGACCACGGCGAGGACGCGCCCGTCCTTGAGCGGACCGCCGGCGACCGACATCCGGTACAGGCCGGCGAGAATGACCCACGCGACGATCCAGGCGACCAGGACGATGCCGATCTTTGCGTCGATGTTCTCGGTGTGAAGGAGCAGCGCGTAGTAGATCAACCCGGTCCCGACGGTCAGGACGGCGCCCCACCGGAACCACCACAGCGACTTGGAAAGGAGCAGCGGGTTCATCTTCCCCTTGATCGAAGCGTCGACCTCCTTCTGGAAGCCGACGTTGACCAGGTTGAACCAGTAGAGGATTCCGATCCACGCGACTCCACCGAGAAGGTGGGCCCACCGAAGTAGAAACGTGACGTTCGTCTGCCAGTCCTGGGGCCAGGTCATATTTCAATCCTCCTCATAATTTCGGGACACGAAACACGGGACACGGGACACGACTCACTCGAGCGGTCCCAGCAACGCTTCGGGCGTCATCGCCGCCGCGAGCTCTTCCTCGGTCAGGATCTTTTTCTCCAGGAGCACCTGCTTGACGCCCACGCCGCGGGCCACGGCCTCTTTGAAGACTTCCGCGGCCGGCGCGTAGCCGATCTTCGGGGTCAGGGCAGTCACGACCGAGGGCGACTCCTCCAGGTACTGCCGGCACCTCGCGACGTTCGCGGTGATCCCGTCGATGCACCGTTCGCGCACCACCGGCAGGAAGTTCAGGAGGAGCTGGGGCCCCTTCGTCAGGTTGTACGCGAGGAGCGGCATCATCACGTTCAGCTCGAGCTGCCCGCCTCCGACCCCGAGCATGTTGGCCGTGTCCATCCCCACGATCTGGAAGCACAGCATGTTGGCGCACTCGAGGATCGCGGGGTTCACCTTCCCCGGCATGATCGAGGAGCCGGGCTGTACCGCCGGCAGCCGGATCTCGTCCAGGCCCGTGACCGGTCCGGACGCCAGCAGCCGGATGTCGTTCGCGATCCGGCCGAGCTCGACGGCAAATGCCCGCAGCGCCGCGGAGTAGTCCCCGGCGGCCGCCCGGCTCTGGAGCGCCTCGCGCGGATCCGCCGCCGGACGCAGGTCCTCTCCGGTCGAAGCGCGGAGACGCGCGATCGCCTTCTCGCGGAACCCGGGCGGGGTGTTCAGTCCCGTGCCCGCCGCGGTGCCGCCGAGCGCCAGCTCCCGCATGCCGTCCAGCGCGCGGTCCACGATCGTCCGCCGGCCCGCGAGCGCCGCGGCATAGGCGCGAAACTCCTGTCCGAGCGTCACCGGGACGGCGTCCATGAGGTGGGTGCGGCCCGACTTGACTACGCCCCGGAACGCATCGCCCTTGCGGGCGAAGGATTCGACGAGCCGCCCGATCTCGGCGGAAAGCTTCCGCCCCACGGCGAGCGCCGCGAGGTGGAGGGCGGTGGGGAAGGTGTCGTTCGTCGACTGGCCCAGGTTGACGTGGTCGTTGGGGCTGACCGCTGCGCGATCGCCGCGGGGGCGCCCCAGGATCTCGGCCGCGCGCCCGGCGATGGTCTCGTTCACGTTCATGTGGAACGACACGCCCGCCCCCGCCTGGTAGACGTCCACGACGAAGTGGTCGCGGTACTGTCCGGCCAGGATCTCGTCGCACGCCCGGACGATCGCCCGGACGATTCCGGCGTCCAGCCGCCCCATCTCGAGGTTGGTCTCGGCGCACGCCTTCTTGATGCGGGCATACGCCGTGATCATCTCGGGATGCGCGCGCTCGCCGGAGATCGGGTAGTTCTCGATCGCCCGGGACGTCTGGGCGCCCCAGTAGGCTTCGTCCGGGATCTCGCGCACTCCGAGGCTGTCCTTCTCCTGTCTCAAAGGCTCCTCCCGGCGAACGGGTGAGGCGGCGGGGTCGCTCGCACGCGGCGTTCTACAGTAGCATCCTTCGCGTGCCGGACCTGCCGAACGCGCACAAGGAGGACCAATGACGATCGAGGCGAAGAAGTACGATGATCTCGTGGGAAAACTGCCCGGCTTTTCGCCGAAGCAGATCGAGCAGCACCTGAAGCTTTACCAGGGATACGTGAAGAAGATCAACGAGATCCGCGCGGAGATCGAGAAGATCCCCTTCGCAGAGCGCCTGCCGAATGCGAACTTCTCCTACGGGAAGTTCTCGGAGCTCAAGCGGCGCGAGTCGGTGCCTTACAATGGCGTCTACCTGCACGAGATGTACTTCGACAATCTCGGCGGCGGCAGCGGCGGTCCGGCGGCGGACCTGGCGCGGGCCGTCGAGGGGTCGTTCGGGAGCCAGTCGAACTGGGAAGAGGACCTGAGGGCATGCGCGGAAACGGCCACCGGCGGCTGGGTGTTGCTCACCTACGACCGGATCGACGGGAAGCTCCACCACAACCAGGTGTGGGAACACTCCAACGGCATCATGATCAACCAGGAGCACCTCCTCGCTCTCGACACGTGGGAGCACGCGTTCATGATCGACTTCGGGACGGACAAGAAGTCCTATCTCGGGGCGTTCCTGCAGAACGTGAACTGGAAGGTGGTCGCCGAACGTCTCGCGCAGGCGACCGCCAGAGCGCGCGCCGCCTAGGCGCGCTCGTCCTGGTCTTCGCGGCGGCGTCGTCCGTCGGGGCCTGCCGGCGCGCCGCGACGCCTCCCGGAAGGGTCGCGGCGGATCCCGGTCTCGTGGCCCGGTCCCCGGCGGCGCCGGGCGCGTCGGGCTATCCCTTTCGAACCGGCGAGCGCCGGGCGGTCGAAGACTTCCTGAGAGCGAATCGCGACCTCCGGGTGGCCGCGGACTCGGACCGCCGCCGTTCGGGGACGGACGACGACCTGCCGAAGCTCTACGGCGTCTACCACCCATATTTCCTGCGCGGGGACGTCAACGACGACGGGATCCTGGACTTCGTCCTCGCTTTCGTGCGGCGGGACTCCGACCGGGATGCTCCCTGGTTCTCGATCGTGGTTTTCAACGGCAGCGAGCGCTCGGGTTTCACCGCCGGCACTTTCCTCGAACGGGACGTCTCACTGGCGGACGGGGACCTCTCGGTCGATCGGGACTCGATCGTGATCACGCCGAATCTGGATGACGAAGACTCGACGCGGCGCTACCGCTGGGACCCCCTCCGCCGCTCCTACGTGTTCGTTCACGACGAAGCGGACGACGAGGGAGCGCCGTCGGCGCAGACGTAGCTTCACGCTGCGACAGATACAGTGCGCCGGGTGCGCGCCGTCTCCGTCGCCCTGCCCCTTCCGATCCGGAAGAACTTCACCTACCGAGTCCCCGAGGGACTCCTGGTTCCCGAGCCCGGCACCCGCGTCCGCGTTCCGTTCGGCGAGCGCGTCCTGACGGGCGTGGTCGTGCCGGCCGCGGAGCCGATCGAGGCGGCGGCGGAAGCATCGCTCCGCGACGTCCTAGAGGTCCTGGACGAGGAGCCGGTCTGTCCGCCCGAGATCATCGAGACGACGGCCAGGGTCGCGCAGCGTTTCTTTGCGGCACAGGGAGAGATCTTCAAGAGCGCGCTGCCCGCGCGGCTGCCCGCCGCGGGGTCGGTGCGCTACCGCATTACCGAGAAAGGGGCGCTGGCGGCCACACGATCGGAGCCGGACGTGCGTCCTTTCCTGGAGACGCTTTCCGACGGCCGGCCGCGGCGACTCGCCGAGCTTCCGCCGGAAGCCCGGCCGCGGCGGGACGCGGTCCGGGCGCTCGAGGAGAACGGGTGGATCCGCGCCGTCTCGGGGCAACGCCGCGAGCTCAAGCGGCCGGTCGTCGGATACCTGCCGAGTCGGATCGACGCGGCCGAACGGGAAAAGAAGCTGGGGCGCAGCCGCAAGGGCCGCGAGGCGCTCGCCTGGCTGGAGAGCCTGGGGAGGCCCGCCACTGCGGCCGAGGTCCGGGCGGCGACCGGCGCGGGCCCGTCGGTGCTGCGGGCCCTGGCCGAGAAGGGCGTTCTCCTGACTTTCGAACAGGCCGAGCGGGACGACGTTCCTCCGGCGCCGCTCCCCGCCGGGCTCTCCAACCTGGTTCTCACGTCCGAGCAGTCGCGCGCTCTCGAGACCTTGACGGCGGCGATCCGGCAGCACCGCTACCTGCCCGCGCTCCTCCAGGGCGTCACGGGCAGCGGCAAGACCGAGATCTACCTGCGCGCGATCGCAGCCGCACGGGAGCTCGGCCGCGGCGCCATCTGGCTCGTCCCCGAGATCGCGCTCACTCCCGTCTTCGCCCGGCAGCTTCGCCGCCAGTTCGGGGGAGAGGCGGCCGTGCTGCACTCCGCCCTCTCGGAAGGGGAGCGCGCCCGGGCGTGGGACCGCGTTCGGTCCGGAGAAGCGCCAATCGTCATCGGGCCGCGCTCCGCAGCGTTCGCGCCGGTCGCCGATCCCGGGATCTTCGTGGTGGACGAGGAGCACGACTCCTCCTACAAGCAGCGCGAGAATCCGCGCTACGACGCGCGGGACGTCGCGGCCATCCGCGCGAAGAGCAACGGAGCGGCTCTCGTCATGGGCTCGGCGACTCCGTCGATGGAGGCGTACCACTCGGCGCGGCTGGGTCGCATGGCGTCGCTCCGGCTCACGGCGCGGGTGGAATCGCGGGAGCTTCCCGGGGTGACGATCGTGGATCTCCGGCGGGAGCGGGCGACCCCTGAAGAGAAGGGCGTGGCCCTGTTCTCGACGGCGCTCGTGGAGCGTCTCCGGGAGACGTTCTCCCGCGGCGAGCAGGCGATCCTGCTCCAGCCCCGGCGGGGTTTCGCCCCGTTTCTTCTCTGCCGCGACTGCGGCTTCGAGTTCCGCTGCACGAACTGCAGCGTCTCCCGGACCGTCCACGACCGGGGGCGGCGCCTGGTGTGCCACTACTGCGGCGAGAAGGTCCCGCGGCCGGAGCGCTGCCCGGAATGCGGCGGCTCGCTCCTGGAGGCGATCGGCGCCGGTACCGAGCGCGTGGCCGAGAGGTTCGCGGAGATCTTCCCGGACGTGCCGTGGACGATCCTGGATCGGGACGCGGCGCGGCGCCGCGGAGTGGAGGCGGTCGTCGACGACGTGCTCTCGGGCCGGGCGCGCTGCCTGATCGGAACGCAGATGGTCGCGAAGGGCCACGACTTCCCCAACGTGACCGCCGTGGGAGTTCTGTCCGCCGACTCGATCCTGAACTTCCCCGACTTTCGCGCGGCGGAGAAAACTTTTCAGCTCCTCTCGCAGGTCGCGGGACGCGCGGGACGCGGCGAAGTCCCGGGCACCGTTCACGTCCAGACCTTCCACCCCGGGCACCCCGCGATCCGGAAGGCCGCGGCGCACGACGTCGACGGCTTCGCCCTGCAGGAGCTGGAGTTCCGCCGGACCTTCTTCTATCCCCCTTTTGCGGAGCTCGCGGCGGTCCTGGTGTCGTCACCCGACCGGGAGAAGGGGGAGCACGCCGCGGCCGAGATCGGACGGGCGCTCGCCGCGGCGGCCGCCGGCAAGACCGTCCGGATCTCGGGACCCGCACCGGCCCCTCTGGAGCGGCTCCAGGGAAAGTGGCGCTTCCAGATGCTTCTTCGCGCGGCCGATCGGGCCGCGATCCTCGAAATCCTGGAGGCCGCGATCCCCGACCGGCACCCGGCCGGAGCCCAGATCGCGGTGGATGTGGATCCGCAGGACCTGCTCTAAGCAAGTCGCGGGGACAGGTCCCCAAGGACCTGCACTCGCAACAGTCCAAGAGGCGCTGCACCCGCCGCAGTCCAAAGACGCACCGAGTCGCTACAATCGGCACATGAACGGCGAAGACGGGCAATTCGAAGAGCCGATCCTTCGCCTCCGGAGGCGCATCGAGGAGCTCTCCGCCCTCCCGGATGACGCCTCCCACCGCAAGGAGATCGAGCGCCTCCGGGAGAAGGTCGAGCGGGTCTCTCGCGAGATCTACTCCAGCCTGACGCCCTGGCAGAAAACGCTCGTCGCGCGGCATCCCGCCCGGCCCTATACCCTCGACTACATCGGCGCCCTGATGACCGACTTCGTCGAGCTCCACGGCGACCGGAAGTTCGCGGACGACCCCGCGATCGTCGCGGGACTGGCGCGGTTCCGGGGGCGCGCGGTGGCTCTCGTCGGCCACCAGAAGGGGCGGGACACGAAGGAAAAGGTCCGCCGGAACTTCGGCATGCCGCGTCCTGAGGGGTTCCGCAAGGCGCTCCGAGTGATGCGGCTCGCCGACAAGTTCGAACGACCGATCCTCTCGTTCGTCGACACGGCGGGCGCGTACCCCGGCATCGACGCGGAGGAGCGCGGCCAGGCGGAGGCGATCGCGGTCAACCTGCGGGCGATGTCGACTTTTCGCGTACCCATCATCGTGATCGTCACGGGGGAGGGGGGCTCGGGCGGAGCGCTCGCGCTCGGGGTGGGCGACCGCGTGCTGATGCTCGAGCACGCGACCTACTCGGTGATCTCCCCGGAGGGTTGCGCCGCGATCCTCTGGAAGGACGCGGCCCGCAAGAAGGACGCGGCCGAAGCGCTGCGGCTGACGGCCGGAGACCTGAAAGAGTTCGAGGTGATCGACGAGATCATTCCGGAGCCTCCGGGCGGGGCGCACGCGGATCCGGCGGCGGCGGCGGCCGCGGTGGGCGAGGCGATCGAGCGACACCTGACGGAGGTGGCCGCCCTGACGCGCGAGGAACGGCGGGAGCGGCGCTATCGCAAGTTCCGCGCGATGGGACGATTCGAGACCCGGGTCGAGGAGTAGCGGGGAGCGCTCCCGCCCCGAGGGACATCGTTTGTCTCACCGCTCGACGACAATCGAGGACATGAACTCACTTGCCAGCGTTGTCTCCGGCCTGGTTTCGAAGTTGACGGTTTCCGATCCCGGAGAGGCCCTGGCCCGGTCGGCCGGGTTGCCCCCGGTAGTGGGCAGACTCCTCGCCGCCCGCGGGATCACGAGCGCCGCCGACGCCCACCGGTTCTTTCATCCGGACGAGTCGGAGCTGCACGATCCCCTCCGGATGCGCGGGATCGGTGAGGCCGCGGACGTGCTCCTCTCGGCGGCGCGGGCGGGCCGCCGGATCGTGGTCTTCGGCGACTACGACGTCGACGGAGTGACGGCGGTCGCGCAGCTGAAGGCAGCGCTCTCGCGGGTCGGCGGGAGCCCGGTGTCGTTTCTGCCTCATCGGCTGAAGGACGGCTACGGGCTCCGCCCGGAAACCGTCGCCCGAGTGGTACGCGAGCTCTCGCCTTCCGTGATCGTGACCGTGGACTGCGGCATCACCGCGATCGAAGGGGTCGCCTGCGCCCGGGAACAGGGAGTCGACGTCGTCGTCACCGACCATCACCTCGTGCCCGACGAGCTGCCGGCCGGCGCAGTCGTCGTGAACCCGAAACAGCCGGGGTGCGAATATCCCTTCAAGGAGCTCTCGGGGGCCGGGATCGCGTTCAAGCTCTCGGAGGCGATCGCGCGCCGCGCCGGCGTCGCACTGTCTCGCGACGCTCTGCTCCGGGCGGCGTGCCTCGGCACGATCGCGGACATCGTTCCTCTGACCGGGGAGAACCGCGCCATGGCGGCTCTTGGTCTCGCGGCGCTCGCGCGGCCGCGGGCGCCGGGGCTGGCCGCGCTCCTGGAAGCGTGCGGGATCGCACCCGGAGAGGCGCCCACCGCCGAGCAGGTCGCCTTCCGGATCGCGCCCCGCCTGAACGCCGCCGGCCGCCTCGACACGGCCGACCTCGCGCTCGCGGTCTTCGAGGAGCGGAACCCCGCCCGCGGGGCCGAGATTGCCCGCGAGCTTTGCACGCGCAACGCCGAGCGGCAGTCGATCGAGCGGCGAGTCTTCGCGGACGCTCGCGAACGCGTCTCGAAGTCCTTCGAGCCCGAGCGCGACGCCCTGATCGTCGAGGGGGACCCGTCCTGGCACCGCGGCGTCCTCGGAATCGCGGCCGCGCGGCTGGCGCGGGAATACAACAGGCCCGTGCTCCTCTTCGCCCTGGAGGGGGAGCGGGCGTTCGGCTCGGGGCGCAGCATCCCGGGCGTTGCGCTTCACGACATGTTGATGGAAATCCGTCACCTTTTCCGGGAGTTCGGCGGTCACGACCAGGCGGTCGGCGGCACCCTGTCGGTCGACGGCTTCGCGGCCTTCCGCGAAGAGGCCCGCGCGCTCTTCGCGGAACGCGTCCCGCGGGAGCGGTTCGTCCGGCGGGAGGCTTTCGACGCCGAGTTGACGCTCGAGGACGTTTCCCCGGACCTTCTCTCGCACCTCGAGAAATTCGAGCCTCACGGAGCGGGCAACCCGCGGCCGATCTTCTCCTGCGCCGGGGTCCGCGCGGCCGAGCCCTTCCGACCGCTCGGCGAAGCGGGCTGGCGGGGACGTTTGTGGGCCGCCGCCGCTCCCGTGGACGCGATCCGCTGGAACGACGGAGGCGCGGAGTCGGCAGGGGTGCCGGCCGACGCTCCCTTCCGCATGCTGTACCGGGTCTCCCGGAGCGGATGGAGCGGACGCCCCGAGATCGAGATCGTCCGGACGGCCGTCTCCGAAGAGCGAAGGGCGGCGGCCACCGCCGCCCCCGCGGAGCTCGCGGTCGCCACGTGAAGCGCAAGCGGCTCGAGGTCGGCATCCTCGTCTTCGGGGCCGCGTTCCTCATCCTCCTCGCCTTCTTTTTTCGCCCGGGGCAACGGACGGCCGCGCGGCAGGCGCCCCGCGCGATGGGCAACGTCTCCGCCGACGGGGAGGCCGGCCAGCCCACCACCGTTCTGTCGGGCTTCGACTACACGGAGTCCGTCGGATCGAAGCCCCTGTTCCGGATCCGATCCGAACGGACCGTGGGATTCGGCGCGGGAGCCGGACTGCCGCCCAACTGGTACGCGCTCGAAAAGGTCGCGCTCACGATCTATCCCGAAGCAGGGGCGCCAATCACGGTCCTGGCCGACCGCGCGCGATACGACGACCGGACGAAGGCGGCGGTCCTCTCCGGCAACGTGCGGTGGTCCGAGCCGCAGGACGGAGCGCTCGGCGAGACCGAGAAGCTCGAGTTCGATCCGGGCAATCGCATCCTCCGCGCGCCGGCCGCGCTTCACTTCACCCGCGGGACTTTCGACGTGCGCGCCGCCTCGGGCGCATACGACGTCCGCCGGCGCACGCTCACGCTCGCCGGTCCGATCCAGGGCTCGGGGACGGGACAGGGCAGCGGCGGCCTCTCCGCGATCCAGTCGGACTCCGGGGAGTACCGGCGTGAGGAGGCGGTGATCGAGCTCCGCGGAAACGTTTCGGCTTCCTCGGCCAGGGGAGATCACCTCGCCTGCGACCGCCTGCTCATGCGTTTCTCCCCCGCGGGAAACCAGCTCGAGTGGGCGAGGGCGTTCGGCTCGGTGCGCGGCGCTCTCGCTCCGACGACCGCCGGCGCACCCGCACGGTCGTACTCGGCCGACGAGGCGGCCCTCTTCTTCGAGCCGGCGGGGGACGTGCGCGCGATCAACCTCGTCGGAAAACCGGCGACGGTCACGGAAACCGGCCGCCAGATCGCGGCTCTGGCGATCGATCTCGACTTCGCGGGCGGCCGGCCCTCGTCGGCCCGCGCGCACGGAGAGGTGAAGGTCCGTTCGGACCGCGGAAACGCGGAATCGCAGCGCGCGAGCGCATCGTTCGCGCCGACGGGAGCCTTTCAGGCGCTGGAGCTCGACGGCGACGTGCACGTGAGCGGCGACGGCCGCACCGGCAGCGCGGACCGCGTCGTCGACCTTCCCGACCGGGCGACGTGGTTGCTGACCGGAACCCCGGAGAAAGCGGCGTCGGTCGAAGAGGGCGGCTCCAAGGTTTCCGCGGCGCGGATCGAGATCGATCAGAACCGCAAGTCGCTGCGCGCCGAGGGCAAGGCGCAGGCGGTCTTCGTCCCGGGGAAGGACCGCCCGGCGCAGGCCGCGACTCTCCTGGGGGACCCGTCGCATCCCACGTTCGGGAAAGCGGACCGGATCGTGCTCGACCGCGAAACGCACCTGGCCGCGCTCTCCGGGAATGCGAGCCTGTGGCAGGACTCGTCCTCGGTCTTCGGCGACGACATCACGTTGAATGACGCGGAGCGGACCGCGGTCGCGGTGGGGAAGGTCCGGGCGGTCCTCGTCCGGTCCGCGGGGACCGCCGCGCCGGCTGCGCGCGAAGAGCCGGCGGTCGTGACCGCCCGCCGGCTCCTCTACCGCGAGAGCGAGTCGAGCGCGGTCTTCGAGGACGGCGTGACCGTCACGCGGGGAACGTGGCGCGCGACCGGCGACCGCGGCACCGCCTTCTTCGGAAAAGACAAGAAGCTCGAAAGGGTCGAGCTCACGGGGAGCGTGACGTTGGCGGACCGCGCGACCGGCCGGAGCGGAACCGGCGACCACGCCATCGACTACCCGCGGGAAGGAAAAACGGTGCTCTCCGGCAGCCCCGCGCGGGTCTCCGACGCCGAGGGCAATCGCGTCGCCGGCTCGACGCTGACGATCACGGGCCGCGGAAAGAACGTCGAAGTGACGGCGCCCGAGGGGGGCCGCACGGAAACGATCCACAAGACGAAAGCGGAGGGAGCGTCCGGGGGCTATCCTTGAGCCCGTGGAAGAGAGAGGCCGCCGAGTCCATCCCGTCGAAGAGCCCGGGCGCCCCCGTCTCGTCGCCGAAGGGCTGATCAAGTCGTACTCCGGCCGGACCGTCGTGTCTGGCGTTTCGCTGGACGTCGGTGCGGGAGAAATCGTCGGACTCCTCGGCCCCAACGGCGCCGGCAAGACCACCACCTTTTCGATCGTCGTCGGGCTGGTCGAGCCGGACGCGGGGACGGTGCGCCTCGGCGACCGCGACCTGACCGACCTGCTCATGTACCGTCGCGCGCGCGCCGGGATCTCCTACCTTCCGCAGGAACCCTCGGTCTTCCGCAAGATGACGGTCGAGCAGAACCTCCTTGCGATCTTAGAGACGCTCGACCTGCCGCACTCGGCCCAGCGGGAGCGGGCCGACGAGCTCCTCGCGGAATTCGGTCTCGAGACCGTCCGGGACCACCGGGCCTACACGCTGTCGGGCGGGGAGCGGCGGCGCGTCGAGATCGCGCGCAGTCTCGTCGTGTCACCTTACTTCCTGTTGCTCGACGAGCCCTTTGCCGGAATCGACCCCCTTGCGGTCCTCGACATCCAGTCGATCGTGCGCCGGCTGGCGACGTCCGGCATCGGAATTCTGGTCACGGATCACAACGTCCGCGAGACCCTTTCGATCGTGGATCGGGCTTATATAATCAACGCCGGCGAGATTTTACGGGCTGGCACGCCGCTTGCCTTGTCGAATGACGCCGTCGTAAAAAAGATCTACCTGGGGGAGGCGTTTCAACTCCGCTAGTCGGTTTCATCTCGATGGCACTAGAACAGAAACTCAACCTCCGGCTTTCGCAGCGGCTCGTCATGACGCCGTCGCTGCAGCAGGCAATCAAGCTCCTGCAGATGTCGAAGCTCGAGCTGCAGGACGTCCTCACCCAGGAGGTCGTCGAGAACCCGTTGCTCGAGGAGGAAGAGGAAGCGATCTCGGCCGAGCAGCCGACGGAGGCGGAGGTCGAATCGGAGGCGTCCGCCGCGAAGGCCGCGGACGCGGACGTCCCGGCCGTCGCCGCCGATGCGGAAGCGCCGGTCGAGAAGGAGCGCGACTCCTTCGACGAGATCGACTTCGATTCCTATTTCGAGGACTACCTCGACAGCGCCTACAACCCCCGGCAGTACGAGGAAACCGAGCAGGTGCCGCTCGAGAACACTCTGTCGCGGCCGCAGGGCCTGCCCGAATATCTCAACTGGCAGCTGTCGATGTCCGACGCGCCCGCCCCCGTCCGCGAGATCGCCCAGTACCTGATCGGAAACATCGACGGAGACGGTTACCTCCGGGTGTCGCGCGACGAGATCCGGGAGGCGGGTTTCGCGAACGAAAAGGAGGTCGAGGCCGCGCTCGCTCTCGTCCGCTCCTTCGATCCGCCGGGCGTCGGCGCCTTCGACCTGCCCGACTGCCTGATGCTCCAGATCCGCGCGCTCGGGATCGAGAACCCGCTCATCGAAAAGGTCATCACGGAGCACTGGCCGGAGTTCCTGAACCGCCAGTTCGCGCAGCTCGCGAGGTCGTTGAACGTCGGCCTCTCGCATCTCCAGGCCGTCTTCGAGATCGTCAAGAACATGGAGCCGAAACCGGGGCGGAAGTATTCGGACGAGCGCACGATCTACGTGGAGCCGGACGTCGCGGTGCGCAAGATCGGAGACGAGTACGTCATCCAGCTGAACGAGGACGGCCTTCCGAAGCTGCGGATCTCGGCGGCGTACCGCCGGATGCTCCGCGGAGGCAATGGCGCGATCGGCGAAGAAGCGGCCACCTACCTGAAAGACAAGATGCGGTCGGCGGTGTGGCTCATCAAGAGTCTCGACCAGCGCCAGCGGACGATTTACAAGGTCGCGGACTCGATCGTTCGCCACCAGCGGGAGTTTCTCGAGAATGGGATCGAGCACCTGCGGCCTCTGGTGCTTCGCGACGTCGCCAACGACATCGGAATGCACGAGTCGACGGTCTCCCGGGTGGTTTCCAACAAGTACATCCACACGCCCCGCGGCCTCTTTCCCATGAAGTACTTCTTCCACAGCGGCATCGACTCGACCCAGGGCGCCGAGGTGTCGTCGCTCTCGATCAAGAGCAAGATCGCGAAGATCGTGTCCGACGAGGATGCGGCCCGTCCCCACTCGGATGCGCGAATCATGCAGAAGCTCCGCGCCGAGGGAATCCAGATCGCCCGGCGAACCGTCGCGAAGTACCGCGAGGAGCTGCGCATTCCGTCCTCGTCCCAGAGAAAACAGAGCTTCTGAAGTCGTTCGGAATCCGTCGGACGGAGGAAACATGGCCGTCGAATGCACCGGTCGGAACGTGGAGGTCACGCCCTCGCTCCTGAACCTGGCGCGCGAACGCGCCGAGCGGCTGGAACGTCACCTCGGCGGGCCCGCCGACGTTCGGATCGTGCTGTCCCACGAGAAGCGACGCTTCGGCGCCGAGATCATCGCGACCCACCGGCGGCGGCGCTGGAACGCCCACGAGTACACGGCGGATCCCCGCGCCGCGGTAGCGCTCGCGTTCGAAAAGATCGACGCGCAGGCCAAGAAGGACGCCGAGAAAATCCGGAACCGCAAGGACCGCTCCTCGCCGCGTCTCATCCCCACGGCCGAAGCGACGGCCGCGCCGCGGGCGCGCCGGAGGAAGCGGCCCGTCGCGGCCCGGCAGGACGCGGCGGACCGCAGGATCGTGCGGGTGACCCGCCCCGCCGTGAAACCGATGAGCGCCGAAGAGGCCGCCCTGCGGATCGACCATTCGGAGCAGGAGTTTCTCGTGTTCCGCGACGCCACTACCGAGAAGGTCTCCGTGCTCTACAAGCGCCGCGACGGAAACTTGGGACTGATCGAGTGTTGACCGGGCTCTCGTTCCCGCGATGAACCCGGCCGACGCCGCATTCTTTCCCGGCCTCGTGGACGAACGCCGGATCTTTCCGGATCTGGCAGGCACAACCCTCCAAGAAGCGCTGGCCGAAATGGCCGCCGGGCTCGCGGGCGCGGGCGTCGTGGCGGACGGGGCGGATCTCGCCCGCCGGCTCGTCGAGCGCGAACGGATGGGATCGACCGGCTTGGGCGGCGGCCTCGCGATTCCGCACTGCAAGCTGCGCGAGATCGGGGACGTCGTCCTCGCGGTCGGCAGCTCCAGGCGCGGAATCGACTTCGGCGCGGCCGACGGATTGCCGGTCCACCTCCTCTTCGTGATTCTCTCGCCGGCCGACGCACCCGCACTCCACCTCCAGGCGCTGGCCCGGATCTCCCGGGTGATCCGCCTCCCGGGAGTTGCCGAGAGGCTGTCGGAGGCGACGACGATCCGCGAAATCGCGACCGCGCTCCGGGACGCGGAGGGCCGGCTCGCCGTCCCGGTCTGAGGGAAAGGTCGGCCTTCGGCTGCTGCCCGGTTCGGGCGTATCCTCAGGGGCTCCGGCAATGAGCACTCCATGACCGAGCTGACCGCCGATATCCTCCGTTCGCCCGCCCTGGCCGACCTCGCGATGCAGGTCGTCGCGGGGGAGAGTGGTTTCCATCGCCCCATCTCCTGGGGCCGGATTCAACGGCCCGGCCTGGCGCTCGCCGGTTTCCTCTCGTTCATCAAGCCGGGCCGGATCCAGGTGCTGGGCGAGAGCGAGTTGAACTACCTGGACACGATGCCGCTCGACCTTCGCCGGGAGCGGATCGCCATGATCTGCGCGCTTCCCGTCTCGGCCTTCGTGGTGACGAAGGGGCAGGAGGTTCCCCTGGAGCTGGCGGAGGAGTGCCGCGCGCGCCGGGTCCCGCTCCTGGTCTCGCCCCAGACGACGTCGGTCGTGATCCAGTCGATCACGCGGATCCTGGAAGACGAGCTCGCCCCGTCGACCACGCTCCACGGCGTGCTCGTCGACGTGTACGGGATGGGAGTCCTCCTGCTGGGAGAGTCCGGGATCGGAAAGAGCGAGTCGGCCCTGGACCTCATCCAGCGCGGCCACCGGCTGGTCGCGGACGACGTCGTGGAGATCCGGAAGTATCCGAGCGGCGCGCTCGTGGGGCAGGCCGCCGACATGCTGCGGTACCACATGGAGCTGCGCGGAATCGGGATCATCAACATCAAGCACCTCTTCGGCGTTTCCGCGGTTCGATCGTCGAAGTCGATCGAGCTCGTCATCGAGCTCGAGCGCTGGGACCCCGCGAAGTCCTACGATCGACTGGGGCTCGACGGAAAGACCTACTCGATCCTGGAGCGAACCCGGCCGTACATGAAATTGCCGGTGGCCTCGGGACGGAACATCGCGCTGCTGATCGAAATCGCGGCGCGCAACGAGCTCCTGAAGTCCCAGGGATACGACGCTGCCAAAGAGTTCGCGCTCAAGGTGGACGAGGAGATCGCGCGCAACGCGATCTCGCCCGGGGTCCCGCGAGCTTGAAGTCCCGTCGCAAGGCGCGTCCGGCCTCGCGCCCGGCGGCGCCGGCGCCCCAGCGGCCGGCGCGGCGGCCCACGGCGGTGCCTCCCGCGCCCCGACCGTCCCCGGCGGCCGAGTCGGCGCCCGAGAGCCTCGTCTTCGTCACCGGCCTCTCCGGCTCCGGAAAAAGCTACGTTTTCAAGTGCCTCGAGGACATGGGGTACTTCTGCGTGGACAACCTGCCGCTGCCGCTGGTCGAGCCGCTCCTCTCGCAGGTGTCGGCGCCACGCGTCGGGATCATCCTGGACGTCCGCAACCCCGACTTTGCGTCCCACTTTCCGCCTCTCCTCGCGCGCGTACGGGAACGCGTGCCCGGAGCTCGCCTTCTGTTCCTGGACGCCTCCGAGGAGTCGCTGATCCGGCGCTTCTCGGAGACGCGGCGGCCACACCCGCTCTCCGTAGATCGGCCGCTCCTGACCGCGCTCCGCCGGGAGAGGGAGATGCTGGAGGATGTCCGGTCGCTCGCCGACGTCGTCGTCGACACTTCGTCGATGACCGTTCACGAGCTGCGATCGTTCATTCAGAAGACGTTCGTCGGGGAGCAGGGCGGGGCGCGCATGGTCGTCTCCGCGACGTCCTTCGGCTACAAGTTCGGCGTACCGCACGACGTGGATCTCATTTTCGACGTTCGGTTTCTCGCCAACCCGCACTTCGTCCCGGAGTTGAAGCCGAAGATGGGAACGGACCCGGCGGTCGCGGCATACATCGAGCAAGACCCACAGACCGGGGAGTTCCTCGCGCGGCTCGCGGCCTTCCTCGACTACCTGCTCCCGCTGTACGAACGGGAGCACAAGAGCTACCTCTCCATCGGCATCGGCTGCACCGGCGGGAAGCACCGGTCGGTGTACGTCGCGGAGCAACTCTCGCGCGCGCTCCAGGCGCGCGGGCTCCCCGTCCGCGTATCGCACCGCGACGCGACCCGCGAGTGAGCACATGATCGGGATCCTTCTGGTAACCCACGGCCGCCTGGCGGAGGAGCTGAAGGCGGCCGCCCTCGTGATCCAGCCGGAGATCGAGCAGATCGTCGCGGTCGCCCTGGAGTGGAACCAGGTTGGCGATGACGCCGTCCGCCGGATCGCCCGGGGCCTCGAAGAGGCGGACCGCGGGGACGGCGCCCTGATCCTCACCGACATGTTCGGGGGAACTCCGACGAACCTGACGCTGCCGTTTCTGAAGCGCGATCGCGTCGAGATCGTGACCGGAGTGAATCTGCCGCTGCTCCTGAAGTGCGCGGCGCTGCAGAAGAGCGGAAAACCGGTCGTCGAAATCGCGCACATCGCCAAGGATCGCGGACAGCGATCGATCTACGTCGCGTCGGACCTCCTCGCCGACGAGGAAGCCGTGTCCGCGGCGGGGGCCGAGGACCGGGAGACCTCGTGATCGAGCGCGACGTCGCGATCCGCAACCGGCTCGGGCTCCACGCGCGCGCGGCCGCCAAGTTCGTTCAGACCGCGAGCCGCTTCCAGTCCGAAATCAAGATCCGCAAGAACGGCGAAGAGGTCGATGGGAAAAGCATCCTGGGACTCCTGCTCCTCGCCGCGTCCCAAGGCACGTTGATCACGATCGCCGTTTCCGGCGAGGACGAGGACGCGGCCTTCGCCGCGGTCGAAGACCTGATCGCGCGGAGCTTCGACGAGGACCAGTAGGCGCGGCCGGACACCTCCGGTCGCGATCTGAAACCATGCTCCACGGCCTGCCCGTTTCCCCCGGGGTCGCTGTCGGCCGCGCGGTCATCGTGCGATTCGGCGGTCTTCCCGCGTTTCGCCGCGCCGTGGCCCCCGACGAGTTCGGCGAAGAGGAGAAACGCCTGCGCCGGGCGTCGCGCCTGGCCGCGCAGGAGTTCCGGCGTCACTCGGGCGAGGCCGCCGGTGACATCGGAACGGAGCTCGCCGCGATTCTCGAGGCTCACGGGCTCATCGCCTCGGACGAGACCTACCTCGAGGCGGTCATGGACCGGATCCGCCGGGACCGCGTCAACGCGGAATGGGCCCTCGCGGAAGTCACGCGGGAGCTCGGAAAACGGTTCGAGACCGCGGACTCCGACGCCATGCGCGAGCGGGCCGCGGACATCCACGACGTCGCTCGGGAGATCACTCGCCACCTGACCGGCGGCGAGGACGTTCTTCCTCCGACCCTGCCGCGCGGGTCCATTCTCGTGGCCGACGAGATCTCGCCGGTCGACGCCTCCCGGCTGGACCCCCGCCGCGTCCGGGCCCTCGTCCTGGAGCGCGGAGGTCCCACTTCGCACGCGACGATCATCGCGCGATCCTTCGGGCTGCCCGCGGTCGTGGGAATCGCGGGGGTCTGCGAGGCCGTGTCGCCCGAGAAACCGATCGTCGTCGACGGGGATCGGGGAACCGTCGAGACGAATCCGTCGAAGGAGCGGCTGCGCCGGAGCCTCCTGCGGGTCCGCGAAGGGCGCGACCGGGCGCGGCGCCAGCGGGCGCGCACGTCGCGCGTTGCGTCGACGCGGGACGGAGTGCGGATCGTCGTGCGCGCAAACCTCGAGCTGGCCGAGGAGATCGGGGCGCTCGACCGCTACCATGCCGAGGGAGTCGGGCTCTTCCGCTCCGAGTTCCTCTACCTGCGCGCGGCGCCGCTCTCTCCCGGCGTCGAAGAACAGCGCGCGATCTACGAGAGCCTGCTCGAAGCCGCGGCGCCGCACCCGGTCGTGGTTCGCACCTACGACCTCGGCGGCGAGAAGGGCATCGGCCCGGCGCGCGGCGAGAATCCGGCGCTCGGTCTTCGCGGCCTCCGGTATTGCCTCGCGCACCCCGAGCTCTTCCAGGCCCAGCTGGAAGCCCTGTGCCTGGCGTCGCGCCGGGGACCGCTCTCGATCCTCCTTCCGATGGTGACGTCGTTGTCCGAGATCGTGGCCGCGCGGACCGCCCTCGACAGCGCCGCGAAACACGCCGGCCTCTCCGAGGCGCCCCCTCTCGGAGTCATGGTCGAGGTGCCGTCCGCGGCGCTGCTCGCCGAGCGGCTCGCCCCGGCGACCGACTTCTTCTCCATCGGCACGAACGATCTCGCGCAGTACGCTCTCGCCGTCGACCGCTCGAATCCGGAGGTCGCGCCGCTTTATCAGCCGCTCCATCCGGCGATCCTGCGGATGTTAAAATCCGTCATCGACGCCGGGCGCCGCCAGGGACGGCCGGTGGCGGTCTGCGGCGAACTCGCCGGGGAACCGGTGGGAATCGCGGTCCTGGTAGGACTCGGTATCCGGGAAGTCTCGGTCACCCCGGTCGCGATCGCGGGCGTCAAAGATCTCCTCGGGGCCATCGATTCGACCCGCGTGCGGGCACTGGCCGAGAAGGCGCTCGCGGCGGCGGAGGCGTCCGAAGTGGAAAAGCTGTTCCGGAGTCGCCCGTGAGGACCGTTCCCAAACCGTGGGGACACGAGCTGATCTTCGCGGAGAACGAGCGGTATGCCGGGAAGATCCTGCACCTGGAGCCGGGACACTCCCTGTCACTCCAGTACCATGAAAGAAAAGACGAGACCCTGTACGTTCTCCGGGGGGAGGTGCACCTTTCCGTCGAAGTCGGGGGGACGATGAAGGAGATGCGGCTCGCCGAGGGCAGCACTTACCGGATCCGACCCGGCGTGCGGCACCGCATGCGCGCCGACACCTCCTGCGACCTGATCGAGGTCTCCTCGCCGGAGTTGGACGACGTGGTTCGCCTCCAGGACGACTACGGCCGCGAGGGAACGACGGCGCCATGAGCGCACGCCGGTTCGCGCCGCTGGCCGTCCTGCTGTTCTCTACGACGGCGGCCCTCGCCGCGCCCCAACCCCAACCGACGGCAACGCCGGAACCCCACCTCTCCGGCGGCTTCGGGAAGGCCGCCCCCGCTGGAGCGGCCGCGCGAAAACGCTCCGAGAAGAAAATCCGCCTCACCAACGACTCGCTCGTCACCGATCCGCGGAAAGGGAAGCTGACGACGTCGGCGCGTCCCGTGACGCCGAATTCCTCTGCCGCCACAGCCGCCCGGACTCCGGGCGGTCCGACACCCGCGGGGCCCGCGGCCACGCCGACGCGCGGAGGAGCGGCGCAGGGCGAGGAGTACTGGCGCAACGAGGCCCGGCGGGTCCGCGAGCGCGTGGCCGAGCTGCACGCCTCGATCGTCCGGCTGGAGGCCGAGACCCGGAAGATGGAGGCCGACTTCTATTCGTGGGACGACGGCGCCTACCGGGACGGGGTGATCAAGCCCGCCTGGGACAAGGCGCGCGAAGACCTCGCGACGGCGCGGCGAGAGCTGCCGCTGGCCGAAAGAGATCTCGACGATCTCCCCGACCGGGCGCGGAGGTCGGGTGCACTGCCCGGGTGGTTGCGCGAATGAGCGAGTTGCCGTCCTTCCGCGTCGAGACGTGGGGCTGCCAGATGAACGTGCTGGATGGCGAGCGCATGGCGGGCCAGCTCGAGCGGCGGGGCTATCGCGCGGCAGGGGAGGGGCAGGCCGCCGACGTCGTCATCCTGAACACCTGCGCGGTTCGGGAGAAAGCCGAGGCGAAGGTCTACAGCGCGCTCGGAGTCCTCGGCCGCCGCAAACAGGAGAATCCGGACCTCGTCATCGGCGTCACGGGCTGCGTCGCCCAGGTCGAGGGAACCGAGATCCTGGAGCGGGCTCCCTGGGTCGATTTCGTGCTCGGCACCGGGGACGTCGAAAAGATCGGGGAGCTCGTCGAGGGAGCCCGGGCCGAGCGGCGCCACGTGCTCTCGCTGGATCTCCCGACCGAGTCGCCGGAGTACCAGTTCCGGGAGATCAGCCGCGGGTCATCCTTCCAGGCGTACGTCACGGTCATCGAGGGCTGCAGCCAGTTCTGCACGTTCTGCATCGTGCCGTTCACCCGGGGCCGCGAGCGCAGCCGGCGATCCTCGGAGGTGCTCGAAGAGGTGCGCTCGCTGGTGGATCGCGGTTACTCCGAGGTTACGCTGCTCGGTCAGACCGTCAACGCCTACCGGGACCCGGAGGAGGGCTTCGGCTTCGGAGAGCTCCTCCGCCGCACCGCCCGGACCCCGGACCTGCGCCGCCTCCGGTTCCTCACTTCGCACCCGCGCTTCGTGGACGCCTCGATGATCGAGGCCCTGGCTTCGGGCGGCAACGTCGCCCCATACCTCCACCTGCCCGCGCAGTCCGGGTCCGACCGCGTTCTTTACCGGATGAAACGCCGCTACACGGTCGCGGATTACCTCGAGCGCATCGGCCGTACGCGCGCGGCCCTGCCCGAGGTCGCGATCTCCTCCGACTTCATCGTCGGCTTTCCGGGAGAGACCGAAGAGGACTTCCAGGCCACGCTCGACCTGCTCCGGACGGCGCGCTTTTCGAACGTCTTCGCGTTCCGCTACTCGCCCCGCCCCGGGACCGCCGCGGCCCGTTGGGGGAAGGAGACGGCCGTGCCCGATCCGGTCGCCGCCCTGCGGCTCGGGCGCCTGCTCGACCTTCAGGCCGAGCTCCAGCGGGAGAGCAACCGGGCGCTCGAGGGGCGCGAGCTGGAGGTCCTGGTCGAGGGAACCGACAAGAACGGCCGGACCCGGGGGCGCACGCCTTGCAACCGGATCGCCCACGTGACCGGAGAAAGGCCCGCGACGCCCGGCGAATACGTGCGGGTCCGCATCACGCGGGGTCTGCCCAACTCACTTCTCGCGGAATCCGCGGCTTGAAGGAAGACGTCCCATGGTGAAGATGGAGATCAAGGGGCTGCTGATGGACCCCGTTTCGAACATGCCGGTCGTCGTTCTGCGGGACTCGGCGAACGGGGTCTTCCTGCCGATCTGGGTCGGAATCTTCGAGGCAAACGCGATCGCCCTCCAGATGGAGAAGATCAGCACCCCGCGGCCCATGACCCACGACCTCCTCAAAAACCTCCTCGCGGAGCTCGACGCCACGGTCGAGCGCATCGTGATCAACGACCTCCGCGACAACACCTTCTTCGCGCGGATTCACCTCCTGCGCGGCGGGACCCGCTGGAACGTCGACAGCCGCCCGAGCGACGCCATCGCGCTCGCGCTCCGCGTGGACGCCGAGATCTTCGTCGAGGAAGAGGTGCTGGAGAAGAGCAAGACGCTTCGCCCCGACGGCGACGAGACCGACCCCGAGCGGCTGAAGAAGTGGCTGGAGGAAGTAAACCCGGAGGATCTCGGGAAGTATCGGATGTAAGTTTGCTACGGGGACAGGGCCCGCGGCCCTGCACCCGTCACCGAACTCCCGGCTATACTCGTTTTCCGTGATCATCTGCATCGCGAATCAAAAGGGGGGAGTCGGAAAAACCACAACCGCCATCAACCTCGCCGCCGCCCTCGCCCAGAAGGGCTTGAAGACCCTCCTCATCGACCTCGATCCCCAGGCTAACAGCACGATGTCGTACCTCGACCGGAAGTCGATCGAGAAGTCCATGTTCGACGTGCTGACCGAGAAGGAAGCGATGATGTCGCACGTCGTCCAGCACACGGGCCTGAAGAACCTGGACGTTGCCCCGGCGCGGATCGCGCTCGCCAAGATCGAGTCGAAGCTCCTGGGCGAGATCGACGGGCACTTCCGGCTGCGGGACAAGTTGGACGGCGCCCGCAAGCGCTACGACGCGATCGTCATCGACACGCCCCCCACGCTCGGCATGATCACGGTCAATGCCATGGTCGCGGCGACGCACATCCTGATTCCGATCCAGTCCTCGTACTTCGCCCTCGAGGGCACGGACGACCTCCTGGAGACGATCGACAAGATCAAGGCCCGGCCCAACCCGGCGCTGCGGCTGCTCGGAGTGCTCATCACCCTTCACGATCGGCGAACCGTGATCGCCAAGGACGTGTACGACCAGATCAGCGCGGTCTTTGGCGAGAAGCTCTTCAAGACCACGATCTCCAAGAGCGTGCGCCTCGAGGAGAGTCCCGCGCACCGTGAATCGATTTTCACTTTTTCGCCGCGCTCGTCCGGGGCGGCGGAGTACTACTCCCTTTCCGAGGAGGTGCTCTCGCGTGTCTAGCCGAAGACGGGGATTGCCGACGGAAGCGCGGATGCGCCACGACTCCCACTTCGTGGAGTCCCTGGCGGAGAGGTTCGGCGAGTCGCTCGGCCGGTTCATCTCGATCGAGGAGATCGAGACGAACCCGACTCAGCCGAGAACGAGCGTGGGGGACCTTCGGGAGCTCGTCCGGTCGATCGAGGCCAAGGGGGTCCTGGAGCCGCTGCTCGTCCGACAGATACCGGGAGGCCGCTTCCGGATCATCGCCGGGGAGAGGCGCTTTCGGGCGGCGATGGAAGCGGGCCTGGCCGAGGTTCCCTGCATCGAGATGGACGTGTCGGAGTCCGAGGTCCTGGAGATCGCGTTGATCGAGAACCTCCACCGCAAAGACCTCCACCCCTTCGAGGAGGCCGAGGGCTTCGCGGGCCTCGCGGAGCGCCACGGCTACACCCAGCAGCAGGTGGCCGATGCGATCGGCCGGTCGCGGGTCTCGGTGACCGAGGCGATCTCGCTCCTCGACATTCCCGAGGACCTCCGGGAGGAATGTCGGCGCGCCGACATCGACTCCAAGTCGGTGCTCCTGGAGGTCGCGCGGCTCAAGGACCCCGCGAAGATGCGCGAGGCGATCGAGCGGGCGAAGGCGGGCTCGACCCGCGACGACCTCCGCGCCCGGAAGAAGGAGGACGAGCCCGACTCCCGGCGACCCCGCCACTTCGCCTTTGTCTACAAACCGAAAGGCGGACCCTTCAAGCTCGCCCTCTCCTTCGCGAAGTCGCGGGTCGAAAAGTCCGAGCTGGTCCAGGTCCTCAAGGACGTCATCAAGCAGCTGGAGTCCGGGGAGATCAAGCTCCCGAAACGCTAGCCGATGGAGGCTGGTTCCAGACCGCGCGCCCTGGTTCCGTTCGCGCACGTGGCGAGCGTTCCGAAGTCCATCTCCTTCTACCGGACGCTCGGCTTCGAGGTCCGAAACACGTTCGTGCCGGCAAGGGAGAGCGACCCCGCCTGGGCGTATCTCGAATCGGACCGGGCGCACCTGATGGTCGCCCGAGCCGACGGCCCCTTCGACGCCGGACAGCAGGCCGTCCTCTTCTACCTCTATTGCGACGACGTCGCGGCGACGCGCGCCGAGCTCGAACGAGCCGGCGTCGGCGTCGGGGCGATCGCCTATCCGTTCTACGCCCCGCGCGGGGAGTTTCGCGTGCACGATCCGGACGGGTACGTCCGGATGATCATGCACACCTGAAAAGGGGCGGAAGTGCCGGTGTCCGAGCCTTCCGATCCCGCTCCCTTCGACGCGCGCGTCCGCAGCGCGATCTACCGGTGGATCGTGGAGAGAATCGACGCGCCCAGCCCCGCGGAGCTGGCGGGGGTCCTAAGTGAGCCGCGCGAGGAAATCCGGGAGTCCTACCGGCGGCTTTTCCGCAGGAGGGTTCTCTTCCTGGAACCGGACGGGGAGACGATCCGCATGGCGCCCCCGTTCTCGGCGATCCCCACGCAGCACCGGGTGAGGGTTGGAGGGCGGCCGCACTTCGCCAACTGCTCCTGGGACGCCCTCGGAATCCCGGCGGCGGTGCACGCTCCGGCCGAGGTCTTCTCGCGTTGCGAGCAGACCCTCGAGCCGATCCACCTCGGGGTGAGCCTCGAGGGTCCCGACCCGCGGAAGTCGTCGCCCACTTCGCGGTGCCGGCCGCGAAATGGTGGGCCGACCTCGTCTACACCTGAAGCACGATGCTTTTCTTCCTGTCGGAGGAAAGAGTCGAAGAGTGGTGCCGGTTGCAGGGAGTTCCGAAACGCCCGATCTTGACTCTCGAGCAGCTCTGGCGGCTCGCCGCGGCCTGGTACTCCAACCGCCTGACCCCGCAGGCGCGCCGCCCGCAGCCCGACGAAATCCGGCGCATCTTCGCGGGAATCGGCCTGGAGGGGTCCTTCTGGATCCGGAGTCGGACAGGTTTGGGTGAGTGGGTGAGTCAGCCACGCCGAGGATCCGCCGGGTGCATTACTTTACATAATCTATCTTATCGGACGTTACGGCCCGGGCGACGGTTGGCCTTGACTCCCCGCCAATCCGCCCCGAGGCTTGCCCGGTGCGCCTGATCTGGAAGTCTGTCCTGAGGGAGATCGCCCCGCCGTTCCTGCTGGGCTTCGCCGGATACACGTTCATCCTTCTCATCCGGACGGTCTTCCTCATGACCGACTTCTTCGTTCGGCGCAGCGCGTCGCTCTCCGAGGTCGCGTGGCTCGTTCTCCTCTCCATCCCGTGGATGGTGGTCCTGACGATCCCGATGGCCTTCCTCCTCGGAGTGCTCATCGGAATCGGTCGCCTTTCCGGTGACTCCGAGCTCGTCGCGCTCCGGGCGTGCGGCGTCGGTTCCGGGGCCCTTTACCGGCCGGCCCTGCTGGCGGCGGCGTTCCTGTCCGCCGGGGTCTTCCTGTTCTACAACTACGTCCTCCCGCGGGCCAACGACGAGCTGACCCGGTCGATGGCCCGCGTGGCCGCGACCTCGGTCGTGAACCTGGTCCAGCCCCGGACCTTCCGGGAGCCGCGACCCGGTGTGACGCTCTTCTTCGACCGGGTTGGCGCCGACGGAAAGTCCTTCGAGGGTGTCTTCCTGAAGCTGGGCGAAGACGACCAGCGGAGCGACCGAGTGATCGTGGCGCGCCGGGGGGCCCTTGCGCTCGAGGGCGACAAGCTCTGGCTCGACCTCTTCTCCTCGGTCGTCCACGACGTCGACCCCGCGAACCCCTCGCGCTACCGGAGCAACCGGAACGATTTCCAGCGAATCCTGTTCTCGGAGGACATCGAGACGACCGCGCAGTCCCGCATCACGTACGAGAAGGGTCTCCGGGCGCAGTCGCTTCGCGAGCTCCTCGCGACGGCCCGGCAGATGAAGAACATCTCTCCGCAGCGGCGGCGACTCGCACTCGTCGAGATCCACAAGAAGTTCTCGATCCCGTTCGCGTGTTTCGCGTTCGCGCTCGTGGGCATTCCGCTGGCCGAGACCTCGCGCCGGGGCGGGAAAGGGAGCGGCTTCGCCCTGTCGCTCGCGATTCTGGTTCTCTACTACGTGCTCATCTCCAACGGCGAGACATGGGCCCAGGAGGGCCGGATGAGCGCGCTTCTCGCCATGTGGCTCCCCAACCTGGTGCTCGTGGCGCTGGGGATCGCGGCCAGCCGCCGGGCCGGTCTCGAACGCGGGCGCTGGCGTCTCCCCTTCCTGCGCCGGCGCGCGGCCGCCCCCGCCGCGGTGGAGGCGTCCCGACCCGCCTGGTTCGCGGGGTTGATGCGTTTCCCGGCGCTCCTGGACCGCTACGTCCTCGGCCGCTTCTTCTCGACGCTCGCGCTCGTCTTCGGTTCGGTGCTCATCCTCTCGGCGATCGTGGACTACTCCGACAAGGTGGACGAGGTGCTGAGAAATCACCCGCCGGCCTCGATCGTCACGGGGTACTACGAGGCCTTTCTCCTCGGGATCGCGGTCGACCTCGCCCCTTTCGCGGTCCTGGTCGCGGCGCTGGTCTGTCTCGGTATTTTCTCGAAGAACAACGAGGACACCGCGTTCCGGGCGAGCGGAGTCTCCCTTCACCGCCTGGGAGCGCCCATCGTGATCGTGGCCGCGATCGGAGCCGTGTTCGCGTTCGCGCTCGGCGAGTACGCCCTCCCGATCGCGAAGCAGAAGGAGATCCGTTACCGGAACCGGATCTTCGGCCATCCCGCGGACTGGAACGTGCGCACGCCCGCCGAGCGCAACTGGTACTACGCGCGGGACGGCCGGATCTGGCACCGCGAGGAGACCGTGGGCGCGGCGCCGGTGCTGCTCTCCCCTTCCGTCTACCAGTTCGATGCGGACTTCGAGCTCGCCCGACGGACCGCGGCGCGCGAGGCGACGTGGGACGCGAATACCAGGACGTGGATCCTCCGGCAGGGTTGGACCCGCGAGCTGAAAGGAGGCCAGACGGTCGCCTTCCAGACCTTCCTGGAGGAGCGCACCGCGGGAGACGCTCCCGTGGCGTTTGCCGCGGAGCACCGGACTCCCCAGGAAATGCGGTTCCGCGAGCTCCAGCGATACGCGCGACGCCTGCGGAGGAGCGGCTATCCGACGGCCGCGCTCGAGACCGCCCTCCAGTCCAAGATCGCGGAGCCCCTCTTTCTTCCGGTGATGGCGCTGCTCGCGCTCCCATTCGCGTTCCGGATCGGCAAGCGCGGTGCGCTCGCGGGGATCGGGGTCGGCCTTGCGATCGGTATGGTGTTCCTGATCTCGACGTCCCTCTTCACGAAGTTGGGGGAAGTCGGATCTCTCCCTCCCCTGCTCGCGGCGTGGTCGCCCCACATCCTCTTCGCGACCGGTGCGAGCTTCCTGCTCGCCCGACTGCGGACTTGATCCACCGGTTCAACGCCGCGAACCCGGATTCGGATTCTCACCCTCGGTCGAGCGGCCGGGTTCCCGCGGCATATTTGAGAACCCGGACCTTTTCCATCGACACCAGGCTCTCGGCGACCATCTCGTCCAGGATTGGAACGAGCCGGTCCACGTGCTCCGCAGTGTCGACGATCTCGATCACGACCGGCAGATCCTCCGAAAGGCGGAGCAGGTGCGCCGGACGGTCGCGAGGCCCCGCGACGTTGGTCACAGGAGTCATTGGCCGCTCGGAGCGGCGGTTTCGGCGGACTCCACCGCCATCCTCGGCCGAGGCTACGTGCCTTCCTCCCAGGAAGTCATGTAGCGCTCCTGTGCGGCCGTGGGTATGTCGACGGACATACCCATCGAGGCGAGCTTCAACCGGGCGATCTCCCGGTCGATCTCCTCCGGCACCGTGTAGACCCTCTTCTCGAGGGTGGCGTGGTTCTTCACCATGAACTCGGCGGCGAGCGCCTGGTTCGCGAAGGACATGTCCATCACGGAGGCGGGATGCCCCTCCGCAGCGGCGAGGTTGATCAGCCGGCCCTCCGCGAGCAGGTGGATCCGCCGGCCGTCGGCGAGGGTGAACTCGTCCACGAACTCGCGCGTCCGGCGCCGCGAACGGGACAGGGCCTCGAGCGCCGGAATGTCGATCTCGACGTTGAAGTGCCCGGAGTTGCACACGACCGCTCCGTCCCTCATGACCCGGAAATGCTCGTCGCGGAGCACCGACTTGTTGCCGGTCACCGTGACGAACAGGTCACCCAGGCGCGCGGCCTCTTCCATCGGCATCACGCGATACCCGTCGAGCGCCGCCTCGATCGCCTTGGTTGGATCGATCTCGGTGACGATGACGTGCCCGCCGAGGCCGCGGGCGCGCATGGCGACTCCGCGCCCGCACCAGCCGTAGCCCGCCACGACCACGTTCAGCCCCGCCACGAGGAGGTTCGTCGCGCGGATGACCCCGTCGAGCGTGGACTGCCCCGTTCCATAACGGTTGTCGAACAGGTGTTTGGTCTTCGCCTCGTTGACCGCCACGACCGGGAACTTCAGGACTCCCGACTTCTCCATCGCGCGAAGCCGGATGACGCCGGTCGTCGTCTCCTCGGTCCCGCCCAGCACGCCCGAGAGGAGCGACGCGCGGTCGGCGGCCGTCAGACCCGCGGCCCACTTCCGGATCACGGGGTCGACGTCGGAGTCCTTGCCGAGCGCCAGGAACAGGAGCGACGAGACGAGGTCCGCGCCGTCGTCCATCGTCAGGTTCGGGCGGTGGGCTAGGGCCGCGCGGATGTGGTCGTAGTAGGTGGCGTGGTCCTCGCCCTTGATCGCATACACCGCGAGCCCATAGTCCGCGACGAGCGAGGCCGCCGCGGCATCCTGGGTGGAGAGCGGGTTCGAGGCGCAGAGCAGGAGGTCCGCGCCGCCCGCCGCGAGGGTCCGCGCGAGGTTCGCCGTCTCCGTCGTCACGTGCAGGCACGCGGAGAGCCGCGTCCCCGCGAGCGGCTTCTCCTTCTCGAAGCGCTCCCGGATCTGGCGCAGGACCGGCATACTCGCGTCGGCCCACTCGATCCGGAGCTTGCCTTCCGGAGCGAGCGACAGGTCGCGGACGTCGTGGCCGGCGGCAACCGTCGCGCTCATCGCACCACCGCGGCGTCCGCTTCGACGCCCGCGGCGCTCGCCAGGGCAGCCGCGCGATCCACCCGCTCCCACGAAAACTCGGGACGGCCGAAGTGTCCGAATGCCGCGGTCGCCTTGAAGATCGGGCGGCGCAGGTCGAGGTCCTCGATGATCCCGCGGGGGGTCAACGGGAAGTGCTCGCGTACCAGCTCGACGATCCGGGCCTCCGGGAGCTTGCCGGTGCCGAACGTTTCGACGTGGACGGAAACCGGGTCAGCGACCCCGATCGCATAGGCCAGCTGGAGGAGAACGCGGTCGGCGAGTCCGGCCGCCACGAGGTTCTTCGCGATGTAGCGCGCCATGTACGCCGCGGAACGGTCGACCTTCGTGGGGTCCTTGCCCGAGAACGCGCCGCCGCCGTGCGGAGCGCTGCCTCCGTAGGTGTCGACGATGATCTTGCGACCGGTCAGGCCCGTGTCGCCCTGCGGCCCGCCGATGACGAACCGGCCCGTGGGGTTGACGTGAAACTTCGTCTCGGCAGTCAGGAGCTCGGCCGGAATGACCGAACGGATGACCGCTTCGATGATGGCTTCCTTGAGTTCGGGGTGCTTGATAGCCTCGGCGTGCTGCGTGGAAACTACCACCGCCTCCACGCGCACGGGCCGGCCGCCGTCGTACTCCACGGTGACCTGCGACTTGCCGTCGGGCCGGAGGAAGTCGAGATCTCCCTTGCGCCGCGCTTCCGAAAGGCGCCGCACGAGAGCGTGCGCGAGCGTCAGCGGGAGCGGCATGTACTCCGCGGTTTCCCGCACGGCGAAGCCGAACATCATTCCCTGGTCGCCGGCTCCCCCCGAGTCCACGCCCTGGGCGATGTCCCCCGACTGCGGATCGATCGACGAGATCACGGCGCACGTCTCGTAGTCGAAGCCGAACTTCGCGCGCGTGTAGCCGATCTCCTTGATGGTCTGGCGGACGATCGACTTGATGTCAACGTAGGTCTTCGTCGAGATTTCCCCGGCGATGAACGCGAGCCCGGTCGTGACCAGCGTTTCGCAGGCGACCCGGCCGAGGGGGTCGTCGCGAAGAACGGCGTCCAGAATCGCATCGGAGATCTGGTCGGCGATCTTGTCGGGGTGTCCCTCGGTGACGGACTCCGACGTGAAGAAGTGCCTGCCGTTGTTGAGCATCAACCCACTCCTTGCGTGAATGGCGGGATCGTGAAAACGGGCCAGACTACCATTCCTGTCGTCATCGAGGCAACGCTCAGGCGCGGGAGCGCTCGAAGATCCAGAACACGTTTCGGGCGTAAGCGCGGCGTTCCGCCCCGGCGAATCCCGCGATTTCGGGCGCCTCCCGGTCCGCGTCCATCTGGAGCACCAGGCGGCCCCCGGGAGCGACGAGATCGCCAATCGAACTTGAAAACGGGGAAACGCCGCGGGAGTACGGCGGGTCGGCGAAGACGAGGTCGAAGCGCCGTTGCTCGCGCTCGAGCAGGTCGATCGCGCGGCGAGCATCCCCCGCGATCACCTGGACGGTTTCGGCGGCGGGGGCGCAGCGCGAGAGGTTGACGTCGAGCGCCCAGCGATCGGTTTCGACGAAGACCGCCTCGGCGGCTCCCCGGGAGAGCGCTTCCAGCCCGATCGCGCCGCTTCCCGCGTAGAGGTCGAGCACGCGGCCTCCGACCACCGAATCCTGCAGGATGTCGAAGAGCGCCTCGCGCGCCCGCCCGGAGGTCGGACGCGCGCCCCGCGGCACCTCGAGTCGCTTTCCCCTCCAGCGGCCGGCGAGGATCCGGACGCTCGAGGCCGTTTTGGGGGCGGGCTTCACTCCGGCGCCGCGAACTGGAAACGCAGCTCCTCGATTTTCACGAACTGGGAGTAGGGCTCGCTCACCCCCACGATCTCCACGAACCCCTTCTCCTTCTCGAGCTTGATCACGCGGAAGATCGCGCCGTCGAAGCGCTTGAGGATCGTTCCGGCCGCCAGGACGTCGGGCGTGAAGCGCGAGGCCGGGGCGAGCGGGTTCGTGATCGCGGCTTTCAGACCGTCGAGCGCGGCGCGCAGCGTGCCGGCATCCGCCGAGAGGGCGGAGAGGTCGTCGAACCGGATCACCTTCCGCGTTCCATCCGGCCGGGTCAGGGTCACGAGGGACTGCCCGCTGAAATCGCTCGTCAGACCGGTGCGCAGGTCCTCGGCGAGAGACCAGAACTCGCGGCGCGGAAAGTACGAACAGTAGAACTCGACCTCGGCCGGCGGCAGAGTCTTCCGGCGGACCCGGCCTCCTTCGCCGTCGGAAGTCTTCCAGATCGCGGTCCCGTCGGCGAACAGGGTAACGCGCTCGTAGCCCGGGCGCGCCTGACGGACCCACTCCACGCAGAAGGTCGGTTTCGAGGAAGGCGTCGGCGTCGGCGTCGGTGTGGGGAGCAAGGCCGAGAGCGCGGCGAGAGCGGCCGGGATGACCGTCACGACCGCGCGGCTTTCAGGGCGAACGCGAGTTCGTCCTCCCGCCGGAGAGAGCCTTCGCGCCGGGCGTCCCGGGTCGCGGAGAGCGCGCGGCCGATCGCGGGACCCGCGGGGATCCCGGCCTCGATGAGATCCCTTCCCCCGATCTCGAGCCGCACGCCGGGAGCCTCGAGGGCCGAGAGGATCCGGCGCCGCGCCGGGATCGGAGCGATCGCCGCGGCCGCCAGGATCGAGTCCGGATCGAGACCGTCGACCAGCGATTCTCGGGCCGAGTCTCCCCCGCTCTTCCCGGCGGCGCGAACCACCCGCCGCTCGACCTCCGGCCACTGCCGCACGATCCGGGCCGCGTCCCGCGGAAGGTTCAGGCGCGCCGCGATTTCTCCGGCTTCCGCCGGCCGGGCTTCCCCCATCCAGACCAGGACGTACAGGAGCCACGTCGCCGCGACTTCCCCGCGCGAGGTCGCGAGGCGTTCCGCCGTCCGCAGGCTGCGGGCCACCGCCGCGTCGTGGCGCAGGCCGGGATGGATAGTCCGCGAGATCCGGAGGGAAACCATCTCTCGGACCGCCGCGGCCCGGGCGTTCTCCGAGAAGAGCAGAACGAGCTCCCTTCGAAGACGGTCTCCCGACAGGGCGTCCGCCGCGCCCGCCTCCTCCGCCGCGAGGATCCCGCGGCGGGTGTTCCTCTCGATCGCGAAGCCCAGGCGGTTCGCGTATCGGACCGCCCGGAAGGCGCGGGTGGCGTCGTCGAACGCGGAACGAGGATGGAGGAATCGCACGAGCCTCCGGTCCAGGTCGTCGCGGCCCCCGGCCGGGTCGAGGAGCCGCGGCGGCGGATCGAACGCGATCTCGAGCGCCATCGCGTTGATCGTGAAGTCCCGGCGCCGCAGGTCCTCGGCGATCGAGGCGGCACGGACGCGGGGCAACGCTCCCGGCCGCTCGTACTCCTCGGTCCGCGCCGCCGCGATGTCGAGGTGCTCTCCGTCCGGCAGAGGGATGACGGCCGTTCCGAAGCGGCGGTGCAGCGTCGGCTCCGCGCCGAGCGCGCGCGCCAGCCGCCTCGCGAAGTCGTCCGCGCCGGTTTCCACCACGAGGTCGACGTCCACGACCGGCCGGGAGAGGAGTATGTCCCGCACCGCTCCGCCCACGAGGTAGAGGCGGACTCCCTCCTCCCGCGCCAGGCGGCGCGCCTCCGCGACCCGGCGGGCGACGTCGGCGGGCAGCGCACCCGGCGGCTTCGTGCTCATCTCAGAAGAGAAAGCGGACCGAGTCCTCGCCCGCCAGGGCCCGAAGCTCCCCCGTCAAGCGCGGCGACGGGGTGACGCGGATGGAGTCCGCGGCCTTCAACTTCACCTCGAAGTCTCCGGGCCGCACGAGCCGCAGCGCGAGCGGCGTGGTGCCGGAGTGAAGCCGCAGGAGGTCCTTCAGGCGGCCCATGAGCGTCTCGTCAGCCAGCGTCAGGTTGATCCGGACCTCCATCTCCCGGGCGAGGCGCTCGCGGATGCCCTCGAGCGGTGTCACCTCCTGCACCGTGAGCTCGATCGCGCCCCCCGCCTCCCGAACGATCGCAGTCGTCAGGACCGGGAGGTCGGCGCGGATCCAGTTCCCGATCTTCTCGTAGAGGCTGGCGAAAACGCAGACCGGGACGGAGCCGGTCGTGTCCTCGAGAGCCGCCTTCAGCATCGTCTTGCCTTCGTTGACCCCCTTCTTGATCTTCTGCTTCTTGACGTTGACGAGAACCCCCGCGATCCGGACGGTCTGGTCGATCCGGGTCGGCAGATCCGTGACGCGCGCGTCCCCGAAGCGCTCGATATCCTCGGCGTACCGCGTAAGCGGATGGCCCGTCACGTAGAAACCCAGGACCTCCTTCTCCTTCTGGAGCTTCGCCTCGAGGGTCCACTCCGGGAGCTCCGGGAAGTGGTCGCTCTCGACGTCTTCCGATCCGCCGGCAAAGAGGTTCGTCTGTCCGAGCTCCGTTTCCTCCCGCCGCCGGGCCGCGTCCGCCGCGACCGACTCGGACGCGGCCGAGAGCGTCGCCCGGTTCTTCCCGAGAGAGTCGAGCGCGCCCGCGGAGATGAGCGCATCGAGCGTTCGCTTGTTCACGAGGCGCGGGTCCAGCCGGTGCGCCAGGTCCGTGAACGAGGCGAACGGCCGGCTGCGGCGCTCCTCCAGGATGGACTCGGCGGCCTGGTCGCCGACGCCCTTGATCGCGGCGAGCCCGAAGCGGATCGCGTTTCCCACGGCTGCGAAATTCTTCCGGGACTCGTTGATGTCGGGCGGCAGGACCGGGATTCCCATCTCCCCGCAGTCGCCGATGACCTTGACGATGCCGTCGGTCGAGCCGATCTCCGCGGAGAGCGCGGCCGCCAGGAAGTCCACGGGATAGTGCGCCTTCAGGTAGGCGGTCTTGTAGGCGAGCAGCGCGTACGCCACAGCGTGAGACTTGTTGAAGCCGTAGCGCTCGAACGGCTCGATGAGAGCCCAGAGCTCCTTCGCCTTTTCCTTGCTCGTTCCGTGCTCGACCGCGCGGCGGAGGAACTTCTCCCGTTCGGCCGCCATGATCTCTCGCTTCTTCTTGCCGATCGCCTTTCGCAGGAGGTCCGCCTCCGCGAGCGTGTAGCCCGCGACCCGCGAGGCGATCAGCATGACCTGCTCCTGGTAGACCAGGATCCCGAGCGTCTCCCGGAGGATCTCCTCGATCTCGGGCAGCGGAGAGCTCACCTTCCGCGTTCCGTTGCGGCGCCGGACGTACTCCTCGACCATTCCGACGTCGAGCGCGCCCGGCCGGTACAGGGCATTCAACAACGCGAGGTCCGAGAACACCTTCGGCTTCGCGCGCCGGAGGAGGTCGCGCATTCCGGACGAGTCGAACTGGAAGACGCAGGCGGTCTTCCCGGACCGGAAGAGCTCGTAGGTCTTCTCGTCGTCGAGCGGAAAAGCGTTCAGATCGACCGACGCTCCGGTGCGCTCGCGGATCCCCTCGACCGCCGCGTCCATGATGTCGAGCGTGATCAGCCCCAGGAAGTCGATCTTGAGAAGGCCCATCTTCTCGACCGCGTTCATGTCGAACTGGGTGGTCACCTCACCCGTGTTCGTGCGGTAGAGCGGCAGGTAGTCGGTGATGGGCCGGGGCGCGATCACGACCCCCGCCGCGTGCATCCCGGCGTGCCGGGAGAGGCCCTCCAGGCGTCCCGCGATCTGCACGACCCTCTCGACCGACGGGTCCGACTCGATGGCCGCGCGGAGCAGCGGCGACTCCTTGAGCGCGCGCTCGAAGTTCATGTCGACGCCGTCCGGAATGAGCTTGGCGATCCGATCCCCGACCGCGACCGGCAGCGACATCACGCGCGCGACGTCCCGCACCGCCAGCTTCGGCTTCAGCTGCGAGAACGTCACGATCTGCGACACGTTCTCGCGGCCGTACTTCCGGGTGACGTACTCGATCACCTCGCCGCGCCGCGCCTGGCAGAAGTCGATGTCGATGTCCGGAAGCGAGATTCGTTCCGGGTTCAGAAAACGCTCGAAGAGAAGGTCGTAACGGAGCGGATCGATCTCCGTGATCCGCAGCGCCCACGACACGATCGAACCCGCGGCGCTGCCGCGCCCCGGTCCGACCGAGATGCCGATCTCCCGGGCATGCCGGATGAAGTCGGAGACGATCAGGAAGTACGACGGGAAGCCCATCTTCTCGATCACGCCGATCTCGTACTCGAGGCGGTCGCGGTATTTCTCGGGCGGGTTCCGGATGCTCCCCGCGCGGAAGAAAGACTCCATCTCCGCCAGCCGCCGATCCAGCCCTTCGCGCGCGAGCTCGCCGAAGTACTCGGCCGGCGTCTTCCCGTCGGGCGCCGAGAACGTGGGAAGGTGGAGGGTATCCGTGTCGAACGTCACGGCGCAGCGCTCAGCCAGCGCGCCCGTGTTCGTGAGCGACTCCTCCGACCACCGCCGGAAGCGCTCGCGCATCTCGTCCGGGCTCTTCACGTAGAACTCGTCGTTGTAGAACCGCATCCGGCGTTCGTCCTCGAGGGTCTTGCCCATCCCGATGCAGAGCAACACTTCGTGGGCGAACGCGTCCTCGCGACGGAGGTAGTGGCTGTCATTGGTCGCCACCAGCGCGGCGCCCGTCTCGGTCGCGAGCTTCAGGAGGTCCGGCAGGATCTCGGTCTGCTTGGGCAGACCGTGGTCCATGAGCTCGATGAAGAAGTTGTCCTTTCCGAAGATGTCCTGGTACTCCGCGACGGTGCGTTTCGCCGCGGCGTAGTTTCCGCGGGAGAGCGCGCCCGCCACCTCGCCCTTCAGGCAGCCGGACAGGGCAATGAGCCCCTCCGCGTTCTCGCGGAGGAGCGCCTTGTCCATCCGCGGCCGGTGGTAGAAGCCCGTCAGATAGCCCTCCGACACGAGCCGGACCAGGTTGCGGTAACCGGTCTGTGTCGCCGCCAGGATCGTCAGGTGATACGCGTAGCCCTCTCCGGACTCGCTCGAGGCCTGCGCCTCCCGGTCGCGCCGGTCGCCCGGCGCGATGTACGCCTCGACGCCCAGGATCGGGCGGACCCCCTGTTTCAGCGCCTCGTGGTAGAAGGAAAACGCCCCGAACATGTTGCCGTGGTCGGTGATGGCGACCGCCGGCATCTCGAGCTCGCGGATCCTGCGGCAGACCTCTCCCGGCCGGTTGGCGCCGTCCAAGAGCGAGTACTGCGTGTGGAGGTGGAGGTGGACGAAGTCGCCGGGCATCGAAGATCGATTGTACGGCGGCGCGAGTTGATCCCGAAGACTTCGGGCTAAGCTGGAACGAAATGGCGTTCCGCCGCGCGCTCGGACCGTTCGACGCGACGATGGTCGTCGTCGGCGGCATCATCGGGTCCGGAATTTTCATCGTTCCCTCGGTGGTCGCGCAGCGGCTTCCGACGGCCGGACTCGTGCTCGGGGCGTGGGCCGCCGGAGGCGCGATCGCTCTCGCGGGCGCGTTCGCGTTCGCGGAGCTCGCGGCGCTCTTTCCGCGGGCGGGCGGAGAGTACGTTTACCTGCGCGAGGCCTACCATCCCCTGGTCGCGTTTCTGTTCGGGTGGGCCTCGCTGCTCATGATCCAGGGGGGCGGCCTCGCCGCCGTGTCGATCACGTTCGCGCAGTACGGGCTTCGGCTCCTGGGCCGGGACCCGGCGTACGCGGCGGTCGGGGCGGCGGTCGCGATTGCCCTGGTGGCGGCGGTCAACGCCGTCGGCGTCAAGCCGGGGAGCCGCCTGCTGAACGTCCTGGTGCTCCTGAAGTTCGTCGCGCTGGCGACCTTGATCGTCGGCGGCCTGTTCCTCCCGCCGGAGAGGGGACACGCTCTTCCCGCGCCTCCGACGGCCGGCGGCTTCGGCGCGTTCGGAGCGGCCCTCGTGCCGATTCTCTTCGCCTACGGCGGATGGCAGAGCGTCAACCTGGTCGCCGAGGAGACGCGCGAGCCGCGCCGGACGATTCCGCGGGCGTTGATCGTGGGAATGGGGATCGTCATTGCGGTCTACCTGCTCGCCAACGTGGTCTACCTGAGGGTCCTCTCCCACCCCGGCCTGGCCGCCACGGCAACACCGGCGGCCGATGCGCTCCGTCGGATCCTGGGACCGGGCGCCGACCGGCTGATCGCCGCGGCCATCGCGATCTCGGCGTTCGGTTTCCTCGACCTCACGCTGCTCGCCCAGACCCGGATCTACTACGCGATGGGAAAGGACGGGGTCTTCTTTCCGGCGCTCGCGCGCCTCCATCCGAGGTTCGGGACGCCGGTTCTCGCGATCGTCCTCCAGGCCGGCTGGGGCATTCTCCTGGCGCTCACCGGGACGTTCGGGCAGCTCGTCGACTCGGTCGTCTTCGGAGACTGGATCTTCTTCGGTCTCACCGTGGCCGCGATCTTCGTCTTCCGCCGCCGGATGCCGGTCGAGACGCGCGAGCCCGGCTCGTTTCGAACTCCGGGTTACCCGCTCCTTCCGGCGCTCTTCGTCGCCGCGGCCGCGGTGGTGGTCTGGAGCGCCGTCCGGACGAACCCGCTCCGGTCCGCAATCGGGATCGTCCTTCTCGCGGTCGGCCCGCTCGTGTACTGGGTCTTCCAGCGGCGGCGGACCGGCGGCTTCGCGTGACGCGCGCCCGCTCTCCCTACATGGAGTGGGCGAAGCACCGGCCGCGGCCTCGGATCGACCTCGCGGGCTCGAACTTGCTCGCCGCTTCGCTGGAGGACCTGCCGGGCGCGCGCGACGCGGTGGACCTCGCGGGCGAAAGCCCGAACGGATACCCGCCCCTCGTCGCGGAGATCGCCGCCCGATACGGCGTCGGCTCCGAAAACGTCGCGACCGCCGTCGGATGCTCCGGCGCGAACTTCCTGGCCCTCGCCGCGCTCGTCGAAACCGGCGACGAGGTCCTCTTCGAGCAGCCGGGCTACGACCCGCTCGCCGCCGCCGCGGAGATGCTGGGCGCCCGGGTCGTCCGGTTCGAGCGGCGCTTCGGGGACGCCTGGCGTCTCGACCCGGAGCGGATCGAGCGGGCTCTCACCCCGCGGACTCGGGTTCTCGTGATCTCGAGCCCGCACAACCCCTCGGGCGTTCTCGCGTCCCCGGACGATCTTTCGGGGATCGGCCGCCTCGCGGAGCGCCGCGGCATTACCGTCCTCGTGGACGAGGTGTACCGGGATCTCGCGCCGGCGGGCC
>JBBQKV010000001.1:0-56445 GCA_038327245.1 Acidobacteriota bacterium | reverse complement strand
TGGTTGCGGCGGCCGGACATCGTCACCTCCAGACCCATCCCGTCGGGGTATAGCCGGTGCCCTCGACGAGCTTGTCCACCCGGAGGTGGCCGGAGAGGTCGCTGTCGACCGTCACCCGGAAGTAGTTCTTGCCGTAAACGTCGGCGAAGTAGATTCCCCGGCCGCCGGAGGTCGTCGGCAGCGCGGAATTTCCGGTGTCTTCGGGCGGGGCGATTCCTCCGCTCGGAACGAAAGCGATCCGGTCGACCAGGGAGGAATTGCCGTTGTACCGGTCGAACGAGATGCCGTCGGTCAGGTCGTCCTTGGTCCCGCCGCTCTTCCACAGGCGGACCGACGCGGGCAGGATGATGTCGGCGAGCGTCGGCTCATTGTGGGTCGCGCCCCCGAGAAAGCCCGTGTCCTGCTGGAAATTGCCGGCCGCGGTCTGCTCGTCGGCGGGAAGCGGATTCGCCGCGTTGTTCGCCCGGTCCTGGAACGTCAGCAGGCGGATTCTCTTCGAGTCGGTCGTGATGCTGGCGACGACGACCACGTTCGCCTGCCGCTTGACGGCCTGAACGCGCGCGGACGCGAGGGCCTGCCGGATCGCGGAGTAACCGCCCAGGTCCTGGGTCCGCCGGATGATCTTTCCGGCGAGGGGGACCGCCAGCAGGGAGAGCAGGCCCATGATGGCTACGACGATCAGGATTTCGAGCAGCGAGAAGCCGCGCTCCGGCCGGCCTCTCCCTTCTCGAATCGTCACTTTTGCTGCTTTCATCCGTCCGCCCGATGTTCCGTTCCAGCCGTCACCGATCCCGATGAATGCTTTTCCGGAGAAAGGTTTATGCGTGATCTGGTCCGCCGACTACCTGTCATAGCGAATCGTGTGCCGACCGGCCTCGATTTGTTCAAGTGTCTCACAAACAAGGGGTTTTGTGAATTTTGTGACCGATCTCACCGATGTTGCCGAGCATAAAAGCGTTACCTTCTGTAACGCACCGGACCGGGGCCCGTGTCCGGGCCGGAGGGTCAACCTTTCGGGACGTACCTCGCGCGGTTCTCCGGACCCTCCCGGACGGTCACTTCCGCGACCCGCGTCCAGCCGAGCGCGCCGGAGGAGTCGAGCTTCTCGGCGAACCAGCGGGCGATGTTCTCGGCCGACGTGTTGCGGCCCACGAACTCGGGGTGGTGATTGATGTAGGAGTAGTCGAGCTCTTTCGCGATCGCGTCGAGCGCCTTCTTCGCCTGCGCGAAGTCGATCGCAAGGTCGAACTGCTGGAGCTTGTCGGACTCCAGGGCCGCCTCGACCTCGTAGGAGTGACCGTGCAGCGGCTCCGCGCCCTCTTCCGTTTCGATCAGGTTGTGCGCGGCCTCGAAGCGCGCGGTGACGGTAACGCGGTAGGGCATCCCGGGGCGTTTCGTTAGAGAATTTCTCGAAACTGTTCTTCGGAGATCGCGAGCTGAGCAAGAATCTCGTGAAACAGCCAGCCGCCGATCTCCATGGAACCATGGGTTGGAATCGTCGTCGCCCGTCCGTCTGGATGTTTCCAGCGTGCGTGGCTTCCCTTCTGGCGAGCCTTTACGAAACCGAGTTTCTTCGCGACGCGCTCCAGATCGCCGGCTCTAGCCGGCATTGGCGGTCAGAACGGGAACGTCCGGAGGAAGGGCGCGTCCCTCTACCGCATATTCTTCTGCAACCATGCTGAAGACGTTTGCGAGCTCGGTTTGAGCCTCGGCCGGAGTTCGTCCGACGGCGTGGCATCCCGCGATCGCTGGTAGATAAGCCACGAATGTCCCGTTGTCATCGGGTCGGATGACGATCGTGTAGCGTTCGAGGGCTCTGGCGTCGGCGTCCGTCATTTGCAACGCTGATTGTAGTCGAGCGCTTTGCGCACTCAGCCGAGGACCGTCGCCTCGCGCGTGACGGACAGGGACGCCTGCGCCTCCGGCGCAATCGCCAGGAGCTTCTCGAGCACCTTCTTCGGGGTCGACGTCTCGCCCGCGGACTGGTCGAGGTTCACCTCGAAGGTCAGCCGGTCACCGCTCTCGTCGGCCTCGAGCGCCAGCGCGCGCAGCGCGGGCACCGCGTCGCGCCAGCCGTTCGAGATGGCTTCCTTCGCGCGGCCGACCTGCTCCGCGGAGACGAGCCGGACGACGTACCTCGCCGACTTGACCGCCCGGGAGAGCGCGGGTTCCTGAGGCTCGAGAGGCCGCACGTCGGAGACCGAGAGACCCGGCGGCAGCTTCGCGGAGATCGCCCCCGCGGCCTCAGGCGCAAACCGGTCGGTGCCTTCGACGTCGAAAACTTCGTGCCGGCTCTCGAGTCCGAGCGGGAGCGCCGGGCCCATCGACAGCTTCATGTGCGGGTTGAAGCCTTCGGAATAGCGCGCGGGGAGTCCCGCGGCCCGGATGGCGCGCTCCAGCACGTCCATCGTGTTGCGGTGGGACAGAAATCGGGCGTCGCCCGACTTCTCGAACGTCACACGGTGGCGGAAGACCTCGCGCACCGGAGTCGCGGAGCGCCGCGCCGCCGAGGGCAGGTCGGGCATCGGCTTCTGGCGGTAGGCCGCGCCCTTGGCGACGTCGCGGTAGGCGGCGGGGTCGTCGGCGGCGGATACGGCGGGATCGAGGGTCGGCAGCGTTCCTTCGAAGGACGCCGCGAGGACGGTATCTTTACCGTTACCCGGGACGCCGCACGCGTAGCAGTGCCCCCACTTGCAGTCCTCGGTGCGCATCTCCTTCTTTGCCTTCACGAGCTCCACCTTCAGGAAGCGCTTCGTGATGGAGACGTCGAGGACGTCCCAGGGCAGGATCTCGTCGAGGTCGTAGTCGCGCAGGTACGCGGACTTCGGGATTCCCTCCGATTCGAACGCGCGGTTCCACAGGTCGTAACGGAAGTGCTCGCTCCACCCGTCGAACTTCACGCCGGACAGCCATGCCGCGTGGAGGATCTTCGACACGCGGCGGTCGCCGCGCGAAAGCACGCACTCGATCTCGGCCTCGCGCGGCTCGTGCCACTTCATCTTCGCTCCGCGGACGCGCCGGAAGCGATCCTTCAGGTAGGCGAGCTTCTTCTCGAGAAGCTCCACGCCGTCGAACGGCGCCCACTGGAAAGGCGTCCAGGACTTCGGGACGAACGGTCCGACCGAGACGTTGACCTCCTTGCGGCCGTGCCTGCGACCTTCGGCCAGGATTCCCTCGACGAGCGTGACCAGCTCGTCCAGGTCTTCCTTGGTTTCCGTCGGCAGGCCGATCATCGTGTAGACCTTGATCAGGTCCCAGCCCTTCCCGAATGCGACGTCGGCCGCCTGGATCATGTCGGCGTTGGTGAACGTCTTGTTGATGACGCGCCGCAGCCGGTCGGAGCCGGTTTCCGGCGCGAACGTGAACCCCGACTTCCTCACCTCGGAGACGGCGTCCGCGAGGCCCACGGAAAACGCCTCGGCGCGCAGGGACGGGAGCGAGATGGACACGCGCCGGTCGGAAAGCTGCGGCGCGAGACACCGGACGAGCGGCTCGATCTGGGAGTAGTCCGCGGTCGAGAGCGAGAGGAGGCCGACCTCGCTCCAGCCCGACTCCGCGATGAAGGTCTTCGTCATCGACACGACGTCGTCGGGGTCGAGCTCGCGCACCGGGCGATACCAGTACCCGGCCTGGCAGAAGCGGCAACCCTGCGTGCACCCCCGCATGACCTCGAGGCCCAGGCGGTCCTGGACGATCTCGACCGAAGGGACCATCGGCTTGTCGGGGTAGTACTCCGGCTTCAGGACCGGCACCCAGGTGCGGCGCGCCCGCTCCGGGGCGCGCGGGTCGTTGCGGGTGATGGCGGCGATGCGCCCGTCCTCCGCGTAAGACACGTCGTAGAAGGACGGGACGTAGATACCGTCGAGAGCGGCGAGGAGCGCGAGGACGTCCCGGCGGGGAAGGCCGGCGCCGCGCGCGTCGCGCAGCACGTCGAGAAAGCGCGGGAGCGCCTCCTCCGCGTCTCCCACGAGAAACGCGTCGAAGAAGTCGGCGACCGGCTCGGGGTTCGCCGTGCAGGGTCCGCCCCCCAGGACGATCGGATGGGAGTCGCCGCGCTCGCGCTGCCAGACGGGGATGCCCGAGAGGTCGAGCATGTTCGGAATGTTGGAGTAGTTCAACTCCGACTGGAGGGAGAACCCCACGACGTCGAAGTCGGCGACCGGCGCGAACGACTCCACGGTGAAGAGGGGAATGCTCTCCTCGCGCATCCGGCGCTCGAGGTCCACCCACGGGGCGTACGTCCGCTCGCAGGCGAACTCCGGGCGGCGGTTGACGATCTCGTACAGGATCTTCAGGCCGGTGTGGCTCATCCCGATCTCGTAGGTGTCGGGGAAGGCGAGGGCGACGGTCACGGCGGACGAGGCCAGGTCCTTGCGGATCACGTTGCGCTCCAGGCCGACGTAGCGCCCCGGCTTCTCCACCGTCGGGAGGATGGGGTCCAGTCGGGGCCGCAGCGAGGCGAATCTCATGGAATCCGCGATTCTACTGGTACTTGAAGCCCGTTCCGGTATTGAACAGGACGACCCGGGAACGAGGGTCGAGGCGGCCACTCGCCGCAAGATTCTTCGCCGCGGCCCAGGTGGCGGCGCCCTCCGGACACACGAACATCCCCTCGGACTCGCCGATCTCGTTCTCCGCCGCGCGCATCTCGTCGTCGGTTACGGCCACGGCGTCGCCGCCGGACTCCCGGAGGATCGCCAGGATGAGGAAGTCGGCGAACGGCTTGGGGACCCGCAGCCCCGAGGCATAGGTCTCCGCGTTCTCCCACTTTTCCGCGACGGCTTTGCCTTCCGCAAACGCCTTCGGAACCGGCGCGCATCCCGCCGCCTGGACCGCGATCATCCGCGGGCGTTTCGCTCCGATCCAGCCGAGCCGCTGCATTTCGTCGAACGCCTTCCACATCCCGATCAACCCGGTGCCGCCACCCGTCGGATACACGACGGCGTCCGGCAGCTCCCAGTCGAAATCCTCCGCCAGCTCGTATCCGAGAGTCTTCTTGCCCTCGACGCGGTAGGGCTCCCTGAGCGTCGAGACGTCGTGCCACTTTCCCTCCGCAGCCCCCTCCGCCACGAGCTTTCCGCACGCGTCGATCAAGCCGTCGACGAGCGTCACCTGCGCGCCGTACCGCTCGCACTCGACCCGAAAGAGTCCGGGCGTGTCCGCGGGCAGGAAGACGTCGCACCCGATCGCCGCGCGCGCGGCGTACGCCGCCGCTGCTCCGCCGGCATTCCCCGCGGAGGGGACGGCGATGCGCCGGAAACCGAGCTCCTTTGCCTTCGAGACGGCGGCGGACAGCCCGCGGGCTTTGAACGACCCCGTGGGATTCCCGGACTCGTCCTTGATCCAGAGGTCGGAGAAATCCGCAGTTGCGCCGAGGCGATCCGCTCGGAGGAGCGGCGTCCCTCCCTCGCCGAGCGTCACGACGTTGTCCGGTTCCTCGACCGGCATCATTTCGTGCCACCGCCAGATCGTCCGCGGACGATCCACCGCCGCTTCGCGATCGAGCGGCCGATCGTGATACTGCGCGAAAAGTGGCGCACCGCAATTCGCTGCGGGGCAGACTCCGAACCGGCTATCGCGCTCGAAGACGCTTCCGCACTTCGTGCAGACGAGGTGCGCGAAGAACGAGAACACGGCCGCAAGGTATCAGGATTTCGCGCGCACCCGTAGCGCGGGGGAGGCGTAAAAGGATAGCAGAAACCGAGCGACCGAAACACGCTTGACGCTCGCGCGAGGCGGCGTTCATAATCGCCGCGGCCTATGGAACTGAACGATCACCTTCGCCAAATGCTGAAGGAACTTGGACAGGCGATCAATGAATCGATCTCCGGTTCGGGACGAGTCCATGACTCCATTCAGCGGATCCGCGACGAGGGCTACAACCTCTACATGGTCCTCGACGCGAAGGTCGGCGTGAACAAGCGCGACGGCCGCACCGGCGCGCGCGGGCGCACCTCGGCCGCCCGGAGAGAAAACGGCGCGCCGACCGAGGAGCGCGCGGCCTTCCGCATCAACGTGAAGGATCTCCGTTTCCTGAAGTCGGTCGGCATCGATCCCACGCGCAAGGTGCGCAACCGCCGGACGCCGAACGCCCGCGTCGTCCGGCTGACCCGTCGTCCGCGCGCCCTGAAGGGCGGCTGATCGCCCGGCGTCCGACCGCGACCATCCGCCCGGCGTCGCCGCCGGTGGCAATCCGCAAGATGACCGTTCTTTCCTCGCCGCATGCGCTCGGGCTTTCGATCCCGGAGTGGGAGTCGCAGGCGCGGCTCTGGGCCATCCCGGCCTATCGCGGCCGGCAGATCTTCGACGCGATCCACCGGCGGGGAGCGCGCTCGGCCGCTGAGATCCACGAAGTTCCGCGGGAACTGCGCGACCGGCTGGACCGGGAGATGCCGATCAGGCTGCCGGAGATCGTGAAGTCCGCCGCCTCCCGCGACGGCAGCGTGAAGTACGGCCTGAAGCTCGAGGACGGAGCGTTGATCGAGGCGGTCTACATGCCGGGTGATCCCGGCGGAGCGCAGGTCAACGAGTTCGAGGACGCGCGCGCCGTTGGGCGGGACACGGGTCGGGACACGGGACACGGGACGGGGGACACGAAGGACACCCGGTTCACCGTCTGTCTTTCTTCGCAGACGGGATGCGCGGTCGACTGCGCCTTCTGCGTGACCGGGCGCCTGGGCGGCGGGCGCAACCTAACGGCGGGCGAGATCGTCGGGCAGCTCTATGCCGTCCTCGACGCGGTCGGCCGGAAGGCCGAGGCCGCCCGCATCGTCTTCATGGGGATGGGGGAGCCGTTCCTGAATCCCGACGGCGTGATCGCGTCTCTCGACGTCCTTTTCGAGCTCATCCCGCGGCGGCGGATCACGGTATCGACGTCCGGCATCACTCCGGTGTTCGCGCGTTTCGCCGCTCTCGACCGCCGCCCGAACCTGGCGGTCTCGCTGAACGCCGCGGACGACGAGACCCGCGCGGCGCTCATGCCGATCAACCGCACGTACCCGCTGGAGGGTCTCGTCCGCGCGATGCGGGCCTGGCCCGTCGACCCGCGGCGGAGAATCACGGTCGAGTACGTTCTGATCGCGGGGCGCAACGACTCCCCGGAAGACGCGAGGCGGCTGGTCCGCCTTCTCGACCGGATCCCCGCGAAGGTGAACCTGATCCCCTTGAACGAAGACCCGATCTACCTTCCGGGCTGGAAGCGGCCGGCGGAGCCGGTCATCGAGCGGTTCGCCGCGGCGCTGTCGGAGTCCGGAGTCGCCGTGACCGTGCGGCGCAGCCGAGGGCCGGACGCCGCCGCGGCTTGCGGGCAGCTCAAGGGCCGGACGGAAGATCCGCGGAAGGCTCCCCGCCCGCGCTGATCGGAAGGTGGCTGCCGAAAAAGGCGACCCACCGGCGCCGGTAGTCGGCCTGCGCGACCCTGGCGGCCTCGTCGGGGTGATGGCAGTGGCCGGCGCCGCGCACCCGGAAGACCTCGCTGCCCGCCGGAAGCGCGCCCACGAGGCGATCCACGAAGTGCGGCGGAACGAGGCGGTCCGCGTCGCCGTAAACGAGGCTGACCGGGCAACGGACGCGGCGAAGCGCGGCAACCGGGTCGGCCTGCTCGAGACCTCCGGGGACGTGCTCGAGGCCGAGGTCGCGCTGGATGCGGGCGACGGCGCGCGAGACCGCCCAGCGGGTCGTCAGCGACAGGAGCGGCGCGGGAATCCCGGTGGAGGCGGAGAGGTAATGTCGCGCCATCTCCTGCGCGTCGGCAAAGGGCGACTCGAGCCAGAGGGCCCGGACGACAGGGCGATGGGCCGCGAAGTCGAGGGCGACGGACGAGCCCGCCGAGCAGGAGTGGATCCCGAGACGGCCGGGATCCATCCCCCAGCGCTCCTCTGCCGCGGCGATCGTGTTCGCGAGGTCGTCCTTCTCCAGGAAGCCGAACGTGGTGTACCGCCCGGCGGACGATCCGTGGCCGCGCAGGTCGGGAAGGAGCGCGTTGTATCCGAGAGCGAGCGCGAGAGTCGCCGAGTCTTCCCACTCGCAGGCGCGCCCGCCCTTGCCGTGCAGAAAGAGAATCGTCGGCCGCCGCGCCGGATTCCCGGGCGAGGCAAACGTCGCCGCGAGCAGGACGGGGTCCCGGGGGCTGCCCGGGTGCCGGAACTCCCCGACGATCGGCGCAACTCCCCGGAGCGCCTCCAGGAGCTCCCGCTGCCGGTCCGGAGGAGGGCCGAGCCCCGTCGGGGAAACGAGCCGGGGCGCGAGGCGCCGCGCCGCGAGCCAGGAACCCGCGGCGAAGACGGCGGCCCCCGCGGAGAAAGCCGAGAGGAGGCGGCGCGCCGCGCGGTTCACTGGGAGCGCCGCGCGAGGAGCGCGCGGTCCCAGTCCTCCCGGCGAAACACGAGAGTGACGCCCGATTTCCGGTCGCCGGGTCGGATCACGACGAGAGTCCGGCTGGGGTCGTCCGCGCGCGGGGTGACGATCGTGATTCCTTTCCACGACAGGAGAAACCCGTACGACCCGGGTGCGACGAGCGTCAGCCGGAATCGCCCGGTCGCATCCGTCACCGACGGACTCGACCACCCGAGATCCTTGTCCCGCGGAAGCCCCCAGACCGCGACTCCGGAAACGGGGTGTCCCTCCGGATCGCCGACGCGCCCCTCGACGACGGCGGGAGGATTCGCGGATCGGCGGATCGCTTCGTCGGTCGGCCGCGGGGCGGACACGCAGGCGCCGGCGGTTAGGATGAGCGCGAGAGCTCCCTGTGTCGCGCGGCCCAACGGTTTCACCGGTCTATGATCCATCGAACGGGGTGCAAGATGGCGGATGGCTCGATTCCCTCCGGAAAAGACGCTCGAGATTCCCAGGCCGACGGCGCCCCGGCGGAGAAGCCCCGCGAGAAGGCTTCGACTCTTCACGCCGGACAGGTCTTTCGAGCCTCGGCCGCGTGGATCGGAGACGGGTCCGGAACGGGACAGGTCATCCTGCCCGACGCCGGTGTGACCGTCGCGATCGCCGGTTCTCGGGAGCCGGACGGACCGGGCGAAGCCGCGAACCCCGAAGAGCTGCTGCTCGGCGCGCTCGCCGCCTGTTTTGCGAATACCTGGGCGATCTTTCTGAAAAAGCTCCAGATCGGGTACACGGAGCCGACCGTCGCCGTGAGCGGGCGGCTGGAGGACGACCCGGCCGGCGGCTTCCGGGTGACCGACGCGGTCATCCACGCCCGGGTGCCCGCGCCGCTCCTCGACACCGATCGTCCGAAAATCGAGAAGTCGATCGCGCTCTCCGAGAAGTACTGCATCGTTTCGAAGGTGGTCCGGGCGGCCATGCCGATGCGGGTGGAGATCGAAACCGTCTAGCGGCGACTCAGAACCACCACCGTGGCCCCGAAGCCTCCGCGCTCGGGCGGCGCGTCGAAGACATCGGCGACCCGGTCATCGCCGGCCAGCAGGCGCCGCACTTCCGCGCGGCGCACTCCCTTTCCCTTGCCGTGGATGAGGCGGACTTCCGGGAAGCCATGCCGCGCCGCTTCGTCGAGATAGTCCGAGACGACGTCGCGGACGTCCTGCGGGAGAAAGGAGTGCAGGTCCAGGGAGTCTTCGATGGGGATGCGTTTCATAGGACGGGACACGGGACACGGGACTCGGAAGACGGATCAGTCCTCCTTCAGCGTGACCCGGAGTCCCTCGGTGCGTTCGCCGCCCACCGCGTCGGGCGTCTCGGGAAGCGTGATTGGCGTCCCGCAGACGCATGGAACCACGAGCGCGTCGCTCGCGGCCGCGCCCCGGAACGTGAACGGTCTCCCGTCGTTGATCGAGCGGTCCGCCGACCAGCGGCGCAGTGACCCGGCGGTTTCCTCCGGCCGCGCGGTCCAGTTGACCGCGAGGTGACAGGAGCAGCCGGGGCAGTCGGTCCAGTGGTAGTTCATGGGGTCAGGTCTCCACTTGCCACTTTGGGGGTCAGGTCTCCACTTGCCACTTTGCCATGCAAAGTGGCAAGACTCGTCCGGCTGAACGCTCGTTGCGGTGACTCGTGAAGACCTGACCCCACTTTCCTTAGCCCCGCATTTCCTTGTGCGCCTTCTTGCGCTCGTACATGACACTGTCGGCCTTTTCGATCGCGTGGTCGATGGGGGTCCGCCGCGTGAACCGCGCCACTCCCACCGAAGCGGAGAGGAACCGCTGGTACGCCCGGTCCTTCAACCGCTCGTTCTTCCGGATCTCGTCGATCTTCCCGGGCAGCATGTAGAACCGCTTCTTCGCGAGATCTTCGTCCATGCCCGGGAGGATCACCAGGAACTCGTCGCCGCCCCATCGGATCAGGAAGTCGGCGCCGCGGATGAGTCTCTTGATCGCGGTCGCGATGGTCCAGATCGCCTTGTCCCCGTCGTCATGCCCGCGCGTGTCGTTGATCGTCTTCAGATCGTCCACGTCCACGAGAACGATCGAGCCGCCCGCTGCCTCGCGGTCGAGCGAAGGCCGGATCTCGTCGAAGAAGTGGCGGTTATAGACCTCGGTCAGGGGATCGATGAGGGCGAGTCTCTTGCGTCGCCGCGTGTCGTCGAGGGCCCTCGCGTGAATGACGGCGAGCCGCGCCTCGGTCTCCTCCATCCCCCAGATGATCAGACCGATGCCGAAAAGCATCTCCAGGAAAAGATCGTAGAAGCCGGCATAGAGGAGGAAGAAGCCGGGGTGATGTCCCCGGAGCGCGCCCAAGCCGTAGGAGACCGCGTACGTCCCCTGAAATGCGGCCGTCGTCAGCGCGAGGAGAGCCGAAAAGCGCTTTCCGAGGCCGGTCGAGCGGCTGGCGAGGATGAGAATCGCAACGGTCGCCCAGGCGATCGCGAGGATCGCCGAATGGACCGCGTTGAAGAGATCTTCCTCTTTCGCCCAGAGAACGATCGCCAGAGAGACCGGCAGCCCGAGAACCGCCGTCAGTGCCAGGGGCCGCGCCAGCGCGTTCTGCCGGTCCATCCGGCGCGCCGCCGTCACGAGCGCGACGATGAAGAGGATCTTCCAGTACTGGTACAGGAAGTTCTCGTACGGAAGGCCGCGTCCCGACAGAAGGAGGAGCGAGGCGAGGGAAAGAGCGAGAAACATCCACGCGACTCCGGCCGCGTTCAACGCCCGATTGCCCTTGCCCCGCGACAGATAGAGGAAGATCGCGGCCAGCAGCGCGGCGCCCGCCGTGTGGACGAGCAGCCCCAGAAAGAAGATGTTCAGCATGAAGCGCTGCTTCAAGGGTAGAGAGTTGCTTCGCGGCGGTCAACGCGAGATGCGCCCCGGGACGTCCGTTCTTTCCGTGCTACCCTTTTCGGAGACCCTTGCAAGCCTTCGAAAAAGCGCCTCCGGACGTCCAGGAAATCCTCTCCAAGCCGATCAAGGAGCTGGGTCTCAAGCTCGAGGGCTCTCCGCTCGAGCGGTCGATCCAGCGTCTCTACCGGGAGCTGGAGCGCAAAGGGATCCGGAAGTTCCGCCCGCTCTGCTATCTCACGGACGAGTGGGGCTGCCCGTCGGGCGAGCCGGTCATCGGGATTCCCTTCTATCTTGCCAACCCGAAGCTCGCGCGTCTCGAGAAGGAGATGAACGATCTCGAAGACGAGCGCGAGATCATGATGTACCTCCGACACGAGGCGGGCCACGCCTTCAACTACGCGTACCGCCTCTATGAGACCGCGGAGTGGCGGGAGCTCTTCGGACCGTTTCGCCGCCCTTACCGGGAGAGCTACCGGCCCGTCCCCTTCTCGAAGCGCTTCGTCCGGCACATCGACGGGTGGTACGCCCAGAAGCACCCGGACGAGGACTTCGCCGAGACGTTCGCGGTGTGGCTCACTCCCCGCTCCACCTGGCGCAAGAAATACAAGGGGTGGGGGGCCCTGACCAAGCTCAAGTACGTGGACCGGATGGCCCGCAAGTTCGGGGACTCCGAGCCGCTCCGCGCCACGGGGCGCACCGACATCACGGTCGAAGAGATGGAGACGACCGTCGCCGACTTCTACGAGAAGGCGCTCGTCGAGCCGCTCTCGACGGAGGAGCTTCCCCTCGAGACCGACCTCTCCGACATCTTCAGCGCCTCGCGCCGCCGCAAGAAAGGCGTCCGGCCCGCCGTGGAGCTCATGCGCGAGAACCGCCAGGCGATCGTGGACAAACTGACCTACTGGACGGGCGTCCAGCGACCGCTCATCAAAAGGCTCGTCCAGGCGATCGAGTCGAAAGTCGACGAGCTGGGACTTCGAGCGGAGGTGAAGTGCGAAAAAGAACACCTGACCGAAGTGTCGGTCTATGCGACGGCACTCGCGATGAACTACCTGGCGCGCGGAAAGTTCGTCCAGTCCTGAAATGAGTTCCACAAAGCTGAGGGTCGCGGTGCTCTACGACGTCTGGGAGGAACAGGAGCCGCCGCCCCCCGAGCCGCCGCCGAAAAAGCCCGTCCGCGGAAAACGCCGGAAGAAGAAGCTCGAGAAGGCGGACCGCGAAGAGATCTTCGAGGCCCTCGGGAAGCTCGGCCACGAGCCGTCGTACCAGGTCCTCGACGGCGCCGAGAAGACGCTCGTGGCGCTTGCGAAGCTCGATGCGGACCTCGTCTTCAACCTGACCGAGTCCTACGCCGGCGACGACACAAAGGACATGAACATCGCGGCCTACCTGGAGCTGCTCGACTGCCAGTACACGGGCGCCGGCCCGCACGCGATGTATCTTGCCCAGGACAAAGCGCTCGCCAAGAAGATCTTCGCCTTCCACCGGATCAAGACGCCATTCTTTGCGACGTCGTACCGCGGCAAGCTGGATCACTCGCACGACATCTCGTTCCCGCTGATCGTGAAGCCCACCTCGGAGGACGGCTCGATCGGCATCGACCAGGGTTCGTTCGTCGAGAGCGTCAAGGAGCTCATGGAGCGCATCCACTACATCCAGGAAGAGTTCGACTCGCCGGCCCTGATCGAGGAGTACATCGAGGGCCGGGAGATCTACGCCGCGATTCTCGGCAACGAAAACCCCGAGGTTCTTCCGATGGTGGAGCTCGACCTGTCGAAGCTCCCGAAGGGGACTCCGAAGATCGCGGGGCAGGAAGTGAAGTGGGCCACGGAAACGGAGGCGTACAAGGTCACCAAGTCCGCGCCCGCCGAAGACCTGGACGAGGCGACGACCAAGCGCCTCTCGGAAACGGCGCTTTCTGCCTACCAGGCCCTGAAGCTGCGGGACTACGGCCGCATCGACATGCGGCTCTCGAAGAAGGGCGAGGTCTTCGTCATCGAAGCGAACCCGAATCCATGGCTCGCGTCGACCGCCGAGTTCGCGATGGCGGCGAAGAAGGCCGGGCGCAACTACATGGAGCTGATTGCCGAGATCGTGGACCTGGCGCGCTCGCGATACGCGAACGTCTGAAGGAAGGTCCCCGGAGATAGACTTCTGGAATGAAAAAGAACGCTTTCCTGGCTCCTGCACTCCTGCTCGCGCTGGCAATTCCGGTTTCGGCGAAAGAGGTCGCCGGCGTCTCGCTGCCCGAGACCACGACCGTCGAGGGGAAAACGCTCAAGCTGAACGGAAGCGGCCTCCGCAAGAAAGTCGTGTTCAAGGTCTACGTCGCCGGCCTCTACCTGGAGACGCCGACCCGGGACGCCGCGGCCGTGATTTCTTCCGACCAGATCAAGCGGATGCAGCTTTCGGTGCTGCGCTCGCTTTCGACCGCCCAGATCAACGAGGCGATCAACGAGGGATTCGAAAAGAACTCCCGGGCGCAGATGGCGGCGTTGAAGTCCCGGCTGGGCCGGCTGAACGCAATGATCCCGAACGTCGAAAAGGGGGACCAGATCCTCCTGACCTACGTGCCGGGAAAGGGAACCGTCGTCTCCGCGAAAAACGTGGAGAAGGGCGTGATCGAGGGGAAGGACTTCGCCGACGCGCTGTTTTCGGTGTGGCTCGGGGCGAACCCGGTCCAGGAAGATCTGAAAGCGGCGCTGCTCGGAACGTAGAGGCGGCGAAGGTCAGGCCGACGCTTCTTCGGCTCCGGTTTCGCTTTCCACCCGCGGTCCCAGGCCGAGGCGCCTCCGGAACCGGTCGAACCCGATCCCCAGAAAGACGAGCTCGATCCAGATCCGGGACATGAGCGAGACTTTCTCGACTCCGCCCGAGAGGATCGTCGTGATCGCTGCGCGCATCGGGTCGAAGGGATCCGTCGAGCAGAACGCCTCGAAGAAAACGGGATCGTAGAAGGCATAGACGAACCGGCGGAAGCGGGCGACCAGGCGATTCGTCTCCCGTCCGTAGGACGCGAAATCGGAAGCGCGAACCGGGCCCGGCTTCCGGAGCGCGCGATCGATCAGCCCCGACGCACGCTCTCCCATCGCCATGGCGAGAAAAACGCCGGTCGAGAACACCGGATCCAGGAACGTGGCCGCGTCCCCTACCAGCACCCACCCGTCCCCGCTCGAGCGCGCCGCGGACGTCGAGTAGTCGGAGATCCCGAACACGCGGCTCGTGCGGCGCGATCCCGACAGGAACTCGGTCATGCGCGCGGAGCGCCCCATCAGCCAGTCGAAGCGGTCGTCGAGCGAAGTCTTTCCCCCCGCCTCCCTCTGCGCCAGCGCCGGCTCGAAGACCGCGCCGACGCTCGACGTGCCGTCGGAGAAAGGGATGATCCAGTACCAGACCCCGCGTTCCGTCGGCAGCAGGACGTCCCCGGGACGCGGGCCTTCGGGCCAGCGGATCCCCTCGTAGTGGGCGAAGAGGGCCGCTCTCTTGAGCTGCTTGTCGAAACGCCGGGTGCCGAGCTGGCGCGACAGGAAGGCGTCCTGGCCGGACGCGTCGACGACCACTCTCGCGCGGATCTCCTTCTCGGCTCCGCCGTGGGTCGTGGCGACCACGCCGACCGCCTTGGAGCCCTCGAAGAGGACCCGCGAAACCGTCGTTTCCTCCCGAACCTGCGCTCCGGACTCCTCGGCGTGCCGCAGGAGGAGGTCGTCGAACTCCGCGCGCTTGACGTGGTAGGCCGACGGGTGCCGGTCGTCGATGCCGCGGGAGAAGTCCACCGGCCGGATTCCACCCGTTTCCTCGTTCCAGAAGTAAGCGCCGCCTTTCTTCTGGAAGCCGGCGGCGCGGACCTTCTCGCCAACACCCAGCCGCTCGAAGATCGGAAGGTTGAAGGGCAGGAGCGACTCACCCACGTGAAAGCGCGGAAACTTCTCCCGCTCGAGAACCAGGACCTTCCGGCCGGCGCGGGCGAGGAAGGTCCCCACGGTGGAGCCTCCAGGCCCGCCGCCGATCACGACCGCGTCGTAAGATTCCGTCATCGCCTCGATTCTCTCATCCGCTCCGGCTCCCGTCATCGAGTTCCGGGACGTCCGAAAATCGTTCGGAGGCGGCCGCCCCGTTCTCGATGGTCTTTCGTTCGCGCTCGGAGCGGGGGAGACGCTCGCGCTCGTCGGTCCGTCGGGCTGCGGGAAGACGACTGCCCTGAAGCTCGTGAACCGGCTGCTCGATCACGACGCGGGGGAGGTGCTCGTCTTCGGCCGCGACGTGCGAGCCGAAGATCCGATCGCGCTCCGGCGCCGGCTCGGCTACGTAATCCAGGAGGCCGGGCTCTTTCCTCACTGGACCGTCCGCCAGAACGTCGAAGCGCTTCCCCGGTTGCTCCGGTGGAAGGAGAGCGCGCGGCGCTCGCGCTCGGACGAGCTGCTCGAGCTCGTCGGCCTCCCGGCGTCCGAGTTCGCCGAACGCCGCCCCCGCCAGCTCTCGGGCGGGCAGCGGCAGCGGGTCGGCGTGGCGCGGGCGCTCGCCGCCGATCCGCCGCTGCTTCTGATGGACGAGCCGTTCGGCGCGCTCGACCCGATCGCCCGGCGCTCGATGCAGCGGGAATTCCTCGACTGGAAGCGCCGTCTCGGCAAGGCCGTGCTGCTGGTGACGCACGACCTGCGCGAGGCCTTCCGGCTGGGAGACCGGGTCGCGATCCTCGACCGGGGACGCGCGCGCCAGGTCGGTACGGCGCGGGAGATCCTCGAATCCCCGGCGGACGACTTCGTGCGCGAGTTCGTCTCGGACGAAGTGCCGGCGGGAGCCGCGCCGTGAGCGCGTTCGCCTCGTACTTCTGGGAGCGGCGCGCGGAGATCGCCGCGCTGACCGGCGAGCACATCGTGCTCGTTTTCCTCTCGACCGCGCTCGCCGTGGCGGTCGGCGTCCCGCTGGGGGTGGCGCTCACCCGGCGTCCCCGGCTGGCGCGCCCGGTGCTCGGATTCGCGAACGTCGTGCAGACGATCCCCAGCCTGGCGCTCTTCGGCTTCCTGATCCCGCTGCCGTTCATCGGAGGCATCGGCGCTCGGACCGCGATCGCGGCGCTCGTCGTCTACGCGCTCCTCCCCATCCTTCGAAACACGTACGCCGGGATTTCGTCGGTAGACCCCGCGGTCGTCGAGTCGGCGACCGGTCTCGGGATGACACCGCGGCAGCGCCTCGCCCTCGTGGAGCTGCCGCTCGCGCTGCCGGTCGTTCTGGCGGGCGTGCGCATCGCGACCGTCGTCTCGATCGGGCTCGCCACGATTGCGGCGGCGATCGGCGCCGGAGGGCTGGGCGTTCTCATCTATCGGGGAGTCGCGATCGTGGACCACCGGCTGATTCTCGCGGGCGCGGTGCCGGCGGCTCTGCTCGCCCTCGGCGCGGACGGGCTGCTGGGCTGGATCGAACGGCGGCTCCAGCCGTGAGAGGGGGGGTCAGGTCTCCACTTGCCACATTGGGGGCCAGGCGTCACATGGAGGGTCAGGTCTCCACTTGCCACATCGGGGCCAGGTTGCACAGTACCGCCAGGGCGATTTTGCCCGGAAGGGGGTGAAGAGCGTGAAGGGACTCGGAGCTCTCGCTGCACTGCTGTTCCTCGCGAGCGCGTGTCGCGAAGGAGGCGACCGGCCGCTCCGCATCGGGTCGAAGAACTTCTCGGAGCAGGTCATCCTGGGCGAGATCGCCGCCCAGGGACTCGAGGCACGCGGAGTTCGGGTGGACCGGCGCCTCAACCTCGGCGGGACGTTCATCTGCCACCAGGCGATGAAGGCCGGGGAGCTCGACCTCTATCCGGAGTACACCGGCACCGCCTTCACCGCAATCCTTGAACGAAAGCCGGTCCCCGACCCGCGGCGCGTCTTCGACGAGGTGCGGCGGGAGTACCTCCAGCGCTGGAAGCTGATCTGGTCGCCTCCGCTCGGATTCGAGAACACGTTCGCTCTCGTGATGCGGGCCGACGAGGCGGCGCGGCTCGGAATCCGGAAGATTTCGGACCTCGCGGCTCATCCGGAGATCCGGCCGGGCTTCGGCTACGAGTTCCTCGAGCGCGAGGACGGTTTCCCGGGGCTCGCGAAGACGTACGGGTTGAACTTCCGGGAGCGGCCCGCGCAGATGGATCTCGGGCTTCTCTACACCGCGCTCCAGAGCCGGAAGACCGATCTCGTCGCGGGCAATTCCACCGACGGACTGATCGACGCCATCAGCGGAGTCGTGCTCGAGGACGACCGCCACTATTTCCCACCATACGAGGCGGCCTTCGTCGTGCGCGGGGAAATCTGGAATCGCCCGGCGGTGCGGAGATTCCTGGAGTCGCTCGCCGGCCGGATCGACGCGGTGGCAATGAGGAAGATGAACGCCGCGGTCGACAAGGACAAGCGCCGTCCGGAGGACGTCGCGAAAGAGTTTTTAGCCAGCCTCCCGCGAGTCGAGTAAGAGATCCTTCGCGGAGCCTGTCCTGAGCCGGACGCCACGGCTATCGAGGGAGAGATCCGTCGCTGCTGCTCAGGATGACATCGCGAAGGGCTCGGGATGACAGGGTGCGCGGCTCCGCGCCCTGTCAGTTCTCGATGAGGCGGAAAGTCGGGACGACGTCTCGACCGAGCACGCTCCGCAGCACCGTCGCGTGCAATACCTCGTCGGAGAGGATCCGACCCGCCGACGCGGCGAGCGCCCGGTCTTTGAACTTGTCGACGACCGTCAGGTAGGCGCGCGCCGCGCCCACCTCGAGCTTGAACGCGAGCTCCAGGACGTCCTTCTCGCTGGCGAGAGGGACGCCGAAGTCGTACTCCTTTTTGGGCTCGACCGGGCTTCCGCCCTTGCGGCGGACCGCGTCGACGATCAGGTCGCGATGGATCTCGTGGCTGCCCTGGAAGAGGAGGCCGACCTCCTTCGTCTTTTCGGAGAGCAGGCCGCTCTTTCCCGCCAGACCGTACGCCCAGATCGCTTCGTGCTCCAGGGCGAGCGCGGTGTTCAGGAGCGTGACGTCTTCGCCGGGCGCGGGTTTGGTGCCGCGGGATATGGCGATGAGCGGCTGGCCGGCGGCCGCGAGGCCGAGGGCGAGACCGGTCCGGGCGGCGGCGCCGAAGAAGTCACGGCGGCGGGGGTCTGTCGTCACGATTTCACCTCTCTTTGGGGACAGATTAATAAATCCGTCTCCCTGTGGAAGTCCCGACTTAAATAAATCTGTCCCCATTAATGAAAAAACCCCGGCCCGGCTGTGGCCGGACCGGGGGAAGGGGGATTCGAGAGCGCCTACTGATCGGACTCCGCGCCGAAGTGAGTGACCTGCGGCGCGTTGTCGTGGCTGTGCGAGTAGCCGGAGTGCGGAGTTGCCAGATACGGAAACGCCGGGTTGTACGCCTTGTCCGGCCCGTCGACTCCGTCTCCGAGCGCGTTGTTGGGCGAGTGATTGAACGAGGGCACCAGAACGCCCGCCAGAATCTGGAGGTCGATGTCGACGACGTCGTCGTAGGGGCGACGTCCGTTCGGGAAGCCCGCCAGGTCCCCGCCGAGCACGCCCATGCGGTTGGCGAGCGAGGGGGGGGTCGGGAACACCGCGACGTTCAACCGGAGCTGGTCGGACACGACTTCGCCCGGTCGCCGCGTCAGGCCGTCGACGCCGAGGACGACGGCGAGGAGGTCGTTACGGGGCGCGGGGGGGGAATCGATGTTGAAGAGGGCCTTCAGAAGCTTCGGAACCTCCGGGTCCAGCACAGACGGCGCGAACTGCGCGTCATCCTTCGGATAGGAGGCGTTGAAGAGGTCCTTCTTGCCGAGCGGGATCACGACCTCGTTGACGAGGGGAACCGCGAGGCGCGAGACCTGCACCCAGTCGCCCGACTCCGTGGGCTTGTCGCCGTCTTCGGACAGAACCCGCGTCTTCAACCGCCAGGTGGACGACCACATGCTGATGATTGCGTTGGGGTCGGACGCGTTAGTCGGAACCGTGTGGTTCTTGGTGAGCTGATAGACCGGCACGGACAGGGCGATCGTGTGGGTGTTGAAGCCGGCGAGGTCGTTCCTGCCCCCGCCCATGTTGCCGGGGAGTGTGCCCGGGCGGTAGTTGATCAGGTCGAAAATCATCCCGAGGTCGGCATAGAAGCCGTCGGCGCGCGGGCCGGCGTAGACCTTCGTGTCCTGGTCGATCGTGTACACGGTCTCGGCGATGCGCGAGCCCTTCCCGTATCCGTTGGGGAAGCTCTTCGGACCGACGTTGTTCGGCGCCTCGAGCAGGTCGTTTCCGAGCTCGACTTTGGCGCCGGCGCCCTGGTCGGGCGACGGGCCCACGATCTTTTCCACCTTGTAGGTGTAGTAGACGTTCTGGTTGGTATCGTCGGGAGACATCACCGGGCCCGTGTTCTGGAGGAACGAGTCCGGGTTGCGCACGTGCCGCGTGAACTGGATCCGGTAGACGACGTCTTCGACGGCGTCGCCGTCCGAGTCGATGTTGAACTCGTACCGGATCTTCTCCCCGAAGTGGGAGAAGTTCGGTCCCCCGGCGGGCTCCTCCAGCGGGATCCAGTTGCCGAGCAGGATGACGCGCCCGCCCTCGTTCGGATCCAGGAAGAAGTACGTGTCGGTGTTGTCGGCCTCCGGATCGCCGCTGATCAGGGGCGCCTCGCGGTGGCTCGACGCCATCGCGATTCCCGGGAGCACCAGGGTAAACAGGGCGAGGGCGAGGGCTGCCAGCCACACTCTTCCCCCGTGACGAGAGAGTTTCACGAAATCCTCCTTCTTAAGTCTGATGGCTTGCGGGTGGGAAGGATTCTCACCGCTCGTCCATAGACGGGCATCCGGCGTCGAAGTGCAAGACCTGGTCCACATCTGGTTCCACTTCGATACGCCGCGGGCTGCTCGCTTGGATTCAAGTCCCGTTCGGCTGGGATATTCTTTTGTGGCCTCTTTCTGAAGACCCGATGACTTCGTTTACCTCAGAAACCGATCGTGTGCTGATGGCCGCGGTCGAGAACCGCGACGCCGACGCCCTGGCCTGCCTCTACGACCGCCATTCGGCGCGGCTCCTGGGACTGGCGCACAGAATCCTCGGCGGGACGGGCGAGGCAGAAGAGGTGATCCAGGAGGTCTTTCTCCACGCGTGGAGAGCAGCTTCGTCCTTCGACCCGTCGCGCGGCAGCGTCCTTGCCTGGCTGATCGTGGCGACCCGGAGCCGTTCGATCGACCGGCTGAGGTCGAGAAAGCCGACAGCGATGCGCGATCCGGACGGCCCGGATCCGATGGCCGGAATTGCGGCGACCGATGACGTCGAAGCGAGCTCCGCGGCCCGGGAGTGGGAGACCCAGTGCCGTTCGGCGATCGGTGCGCTGCCCGCGGAGCAGCGTCTGGCGCTGGAGCTTGCTTACTTCGGCGGGCTCACCCACTCGGAGATCGCCGACCGGACCGCGGCCCCGCTCGGAACCGTCAAGACGCGGATCCGGCTCGGCGTGATGAAACTCCGCGAGAGCATGGAATCGTACTGGTCTCGAAAGCAAAATGCATAACGAAAGGCACGAGGAGCGACTGGCTTTGATGGCCCTGGGTTACCCCCTGGTGGCCGAGGGGGCCGAATATTTGAAGGAACTCGGCGAGGGTTGCCCGGAGTGCGATCGGATTCTGCCGGAGCTGAGAGAGGCGGTATCCGCTCTTGCGGTCGATGCTCCTCCGAGGCAGCCCCGCGCTTCGCTGCGCGATGAGTTGCTCGCGTCGCTCGGTCCGTCGCGCCCGGCCGCGCGACCTTCATCCGTTTCGGGGTGGGCCTTCGCCGCCGCTGCGGCCGTTCTCTTCGTGATGATCGGCCTGGACGATGCCCGCCTGCGCCGGCAGCGGGAGGAGCTGCGTGCCTCCAACTCGGACCTTGCCGGGCGCCTCGACGCGAGCCGCTCCGAGCTCGCGCGCCGCGACCTGAGGGTCCGGGTGATGGAAAGCGACGACGTGCGGATGCTCTTCCTCGGCGGGCACGGGCCCCAGCCTGGAGCGCGCGCGAAGGTCTTCTGGAGTCCGGCCGCGAAGCGCGGGGTCCTCGTGGCGGCCAACCTGGAACCGCTGCCGGCGGACCGGCAGTACCAGCTGTGGGTCTTCGTGGACGGCAAGCCGGTCGACGCGGGTGTCTTCGACGCCGACGCCTCCGGAAAGGGTCTCTTCGAGTCGAAGGACCTTTCGGCCGTGCGCACCGCGGAGAACTTCGCCGTGACGGTGGAGCCCCGCGGCGGGCGGCCGCAGCCGTCGGGTCCGATCGTATTGATCGGTTCGCCGGCGCCGAGCGGATAGCCGATCGCCGAAAGCTGGGAAAAAAAGTAACGCCGCCCGACTTCTCGGAGCGGCGTGTTCAGGTCGGTCCAGCCAGTTTGTGCGAAAGGCGCGGTCCGACTCCTGCTGTACGAGCAAACCCCGTGCCCGGATCGACGCGGGTCTACTTCAGGTTCCGTTCGAAGAACTCCAGGATCGCCCGGTTCCGGAAATTCAACGACTCCGCGCCGTGGAATCCGTGTTTCTCGCGGGGCTGGATCTGAAGCTCGTACGGTTTCCCGGCCTTCGCGAGCGCGTTCACGAAGGCGAACGTGTTCTGCAGGTGGACGTTGTCGTCGGACGCTCCATGGAGGAGAAGAAGCGGCGCGCGCAGCTCCGCGGCCTTCGTGAGAGGTGCCGCCCGCGCATACCCGTCCGGATTCTCGGCGGGCGTCCTCATGTACCGCTCGGCGTAAATCGTGTCGTAGAACTTCCAGTCCGTCACGGGAGCGCCGGCCACCCCGCACTTCCAGGCGTCCGGAGAGTTGGTCAGGGCGTAGAGGGTCAGGTAGCCGCCGTAGGACCAGCCCCAGATCCCGATCTGCGAGCCGTCCACGAACGGGAGGCCCTTCAGATAACGCACGCCCTCGAGTTGATCGGCGAGCTCGCGGCGCCCCGTCTGGCGAAGGAGCGCTGACTCCCACGCGTGCCCGCGGCCGAACGAGCCCCGGTTGTCCACGCTCCAGACGAGAAACCCGCGGCTCGCGAGGAGGTGATCGAAAAGGCTGGTCGCGCCCCACGCGTCGCGGACGACCTGGGAGTGCGGGCCGCCGTAGACGAACACGACGACCGGGTACTTCCGGGCCGGATCGAATCCCGGCGGCTTGACGAGCCGGGCCTCCAGCCGCGTTCCGTCCGATGCCCGGAGCTGAATTTCCTCGGTCGTTCCGAGTGCGTATTCGTCGAGTCGGTTCACCGGGCGGTCCACGACCCGGACTGCGTGGCCGGAAGGGTCGAGCAGCGCGACGACCGGCGGCTGCGAAACGTCCGAGAACGTGTCGAGGAGAAAGTGGCCGTCGGGCGAGAGCTCCGCGGCGTGGGTGCCTCCCGGAGCCGTGAGAGCGCCGAAACCACTCCCGTCCAGGGCGACGCGATACAGGGGACGCCGGCGCACGTTGTCCCGAGTCGCGGTGAAGTAGACCAGGCCCCGCGAGGCGTCGACGCCCGCGACCTTGTCGACCAGCCAGTCCCCCTGCGTGACGGGTCGCGCGGCTCCCCCGGAGACGTTTCCGACGTAAAGGTGCGAGTACCCGGTGCGCTCGGACTCGAAGACGTACCGACCGTCGGGCAGAAATCGCGGGGGCTCTTCGACGTTCACCCAGTTCGGATCCTGCTCGACGAAGAGGGTCCGGGAGGTTCCCTGCAACGCGGAGAGGAGACGCACCTCTTCCCGGTTCTGCGCCCGGTTCAGGGTGCGAAAGCAGAGCGACGCCGAATCCGCCGTCCAGGAGAGCCCGGGGACCACGTAAACGTCGCCCTCCGGGCGGAACGCCGCCCGCTCCTCTCCGTCGATGCTGACGATGTGGAGCGAGGCGAGCGGGTTCGCGGAGCCGGCCTTGGGGTAGCGCTGCCACGCGACCGTGGCCGGGACGCGGAGATAGTCCACCAAGGGGTAGGGGACGACGGGGGAGTCGTCCAGCCGCAGATATGCGATCGAGCGACCGTCCGGTGACCACGCGTAGCCGCGGCCGTCCCGGCTCGCGAGCTCCTCTTCGTAGACCCAGTCCAGCCGTCCGTTGAAAACGAGCTCGCTGCCGTCTCTCGTCAGCCGGGTCTCGCGGCCGCCGGGGACGTCGACTGCGTAGAGGTCGTTCTTCCGGACGAAGGCCACCCGCCGCCCGTCCGGAGAAAACGAGAAGAACTCCTCCTTTCCGGCGGCGCGCGTCACGCGGTCGAGCCGCTTTGACGCGACGTCGAAGAGCCAGAGGTCCTCCGCTCCCGACACCAGAACCGTTTTTCCGTCGGGGGACCAGCGGTAGTCATCCAGCGAGGCGGTCGGACGGGGGCGCGGCGTCTTCTCCTCGCCGGACTTCTCCGGGAGCGGGTCCCGGGCAAGCGCGAGGTCCGGCGTCGCGAGCACCCGGGTCTTCTTCCCGGACACGGTCTCCTCCATCCAGAGCTCCGACACGGCCGTCTCGCCGGCGCCCCGACGGAGGACGTAGGAATACCGGGCGCCGCCCGCGAGCCACGCGACGCCGGTCGCGGGCTGTCCGGCGAGGGGCGGCTCCGCCGTCAGGTCCGCGAGCGCCAGGCTCTTTTTCGCCGCGCCGGCCTTAGCCGTGGGAAGAAGAAGGACCGCCGCGACGGCGGCGCCGGCGACGCGACGAAACCCCCGCAACGCTACTCGAGCCGCTTGATGATGTGCCAGCCGAACGGACTCCGGACCGGGTCGTACGGCGCCATGCCGATTTCGCCCGGCGCCAGCGAGAAGCCCACTTCGCCGAAAGCCGGAACCATGCGGTCGCGCGAGAACTCGTCGGCAGAAGTCGTCACCCCCGAGTTCGCGAGCGCGTAGATGCCGGGTGCGCGATCGTCGGTGTACGTCTTCACGAGAGAGTCGAAGTCCTCCCCCTTCTTCGCACGGTCGAAGACCTGGGCGGCGAGCGCGCGAGCCTCATCCTGGGTTCGCGTGATGTTCTTCCCGGGCACCTTCCCGGCGAACGCGATCAGGATGTGCTGGACCTTGATGTGGTCCCCCGGGGCAGCAGCCGCGGGAGCGGGAACGGCCGGCGCCGCCGAAGTCACGGCCGGCGCGGCAGCCGCTTCGGTCGAGGGCGCCGGAGTGGGACTGGCCGGCGTGGTCTTGCAGGCCAGCAGGGGGATGAAAAGGACCGCAACCGCGGCCGGGAGCATCGAACGTTTCACGAACATCGGCACCTCCATCCTGATTCTAGTTCGCGCGCCGATTGCCGGAGATTCCGGCCCGTGCACAATAAGGAGGTGTTCGGCTTCCTCGGCGCCGTCCTGCTGACGGCGATCCCCGCGACCGCGGCGCGGCCCGCCGATTCGCTTCCGCCCGTTCGCGCGCCGGCCACCCTCGGTCTCGCCGTGAACATGCCGGACTCTGCGCCGCTCGTCCTGCGGCAGAAGGCTCTCGAGGCGGTCCGCGCCGCCGGGGTTTCGCTGTTCGCCCTGGAGCTCCAGTGGCCGGCCGCGGAGCCGCGGCCGCGGCGGTACGACGTCGAAGCCGTCACGAAAACCGCCCGCGTGATGCGCCAGTCCGGTGCGGTCCTGCATCTCGACCTGCCGCTCGTCAACGGTCGGCTCCGCCAGGTCCCGGCTGACCTGGCGACCGTTCCTTTCGACGATCCCCGGCTCTCCGTTCGCCTCGGTCGCCTTCTCGACGCTCTCGGGCCGGCGCTGGAAGACTTCTCGACAATCTCCCTCGGAAACGAGGCGGACTCGTACTTCTCGGACAAACCGGAGGAGTTGCGCGCGTACCTCGGCCTGTTCCGGGGCGCGGTCGAGTTCCTGCGAAAGAAGGCGCCCCGACTTCTCGTCGGGGTCGCCACGGCGTCGCCGATGGATTCCCGCTTTCCACTCGTTGCCGCCGCCCTCCATCAGAAGAGCCCCGTGCTCTTCTACCTGTATGCCCCCTTCCGGCCGGACTCTCCCTTCACTCACCGCCCTCCCGCGGCCATCGACCGGGACTGGGCTGCCATCCTCTCGGGCGCGGCCGGCCGCCCGGTCGCGTTTACCGAGGTGAGCTACTCCGCCGCCCGCGAGAACGGCTCGGGTCCTGACAAACAGGCGGAATTCGTCCGGCGGATGACGAAGATCCTCGACCGGACCGAACGGGCGCAACTCCTCTTCGCGCGGTACGTCCCGTGGCGCGACCCGCCCCCGCCGCCGATCGCGCCGGGGAGTCCGCCGGATCCGGTTTCCGCCCGGCGCGCGGCTTTCCTCGCGAACCGGGGCCTCCAGAAATCCGACGGGAGGCCGAAACCCGCGTGGCGCGAGCTCTCGAAGAAACCGCCTCTCCCTCCGCCCGAGAGGTCGCTCAACAAGTAGCTCGACAAGAGAACGCATCGCCTCGCGCGGCACGAAACGTAGATCCGATCTCCCGGTTCGGCCCGTAGAGACCGCGTCCGGCCTCTCAACTCCGGCGAACAATTCGTCGGAATCTCTCTCACGTTTCTGTCCCGAAAGGATGGTTCATGCAGTTCCGGAGATTTCTTTTCGCTGTTCTCGTTTCAGTTTCAACGCTCGCCGTGGCGAGCTCGACTGTTCTCGCCTCGAGCCATCGCGAAGCGCCGGGGATCACCAAGACCCCGAAAGTCGACGGCACCGACTTCTACCTGTTCCGCAGCTATGAGGCCGGACGTGCGGGCTACGTCACGTTTCTGGCCAACTATCAGCCGTTCCAGGATCTCGGCGGCCCGAACTTCTACATGTTCGACCCCAGCGCCATCTACGAGATCCACGTCGACAAGAACGGCGACGCCGTCGAGGACATGACGTTCCAGTTCTCGTTCAGCAACCTCAACAAAAATTTCACACTCCCGGTCGGCACGACGCCGGCCAACACGAAGAACGTCGCGATCCCGCTGATCAACAAAGGGTCGATCGGACCGGGGAGAAACGACACCGAAAACCTGAACGTCATCGAGAGTTACACCCTGTCGGTCATCCGGGGCGGCCGCCGAACCGGGGTAAGGCAACCGATCACCACCGCCGACGGCTCGTTCCTGAAGCCCGTCGATCGGATCGGAGACAATTCGCTCCCGGCCTATGACACCTACGCGAACGACCACGTCTACAGCGTCAACATTCCGGGGTGCTCCGCACCCGGCAAGGTCTTCGTCGGTCAGCGTCGGGAAGGCTTCGTCTTCAACGCCGATGAGGTTTTCGACCTGATCAACACGGATCCTCTCGGTTCCCCCAACGGCGAGACCAATCCTCTCGCGAGCAAGAACGTGTCGACCCTGGCCCTCGAGGTGCCCATCGCCTGTGTCGCGATGCCGGGCCAGCCCATCATCGGAGCCTGGACCACCGCCAGTACGGGGAAGGCTTCCAGCAGCTTCGCCAACTCGTCGGTCACGCCGGGCGGCCAGTTCAAACAGGTCTCCCGTCTGGGCATGGCCCTCGTCAACGAGGTCGTCATCGGCCTGAAGGACAAAGATCGCTTCAACGCGAGCGAGCCGAGAAACGACGCGCAGTTCCTCGACTACGTCACGAACCCCACGCTGCCCGAGCTGATCCAGATCCTTTTTCCGGCAGTGACCGCGCCCAACCAGTTCCCGCGCACCGACCTCGTAAGCGTTTTTCTCACGGGCGTGCCCGGGTTGAACCAGCCGCCCAACGTGGTCCCTTCCGAGATGCTGAGATTGAACACGAGCATCGATCCGAAACCGGCGGCCGCCCAGGAGCCGCTGGGGGTCATCGCCGCGGTCCCGGACACGGCCGGCTATCCGAACGGCCGGCGGCCGGGTGACGACGTCGTCGACATTTCGCTGCGCGTGGCGATGGGCAAGCTGCTGCCTCCGGCGGTCGCGCCTTCCGGCCAGCTGGCCTTCACCGACGGCGCCTTCATCAATGCAACGGTTGCGTACGATCCCCAGACGTTGATGACGACCGGCGATGCGAGCCGCCGGTTGTTCCGCGACACCTTCCCGTACCTGGAGAGACCGCTTTCCTTCTCGCCGAATCCAGTCCACCCCTAAGTCTCCCCCTCGTGACCTGGGCGGGGCCGGGCTTTGCCCGGTCCCGCTTTTTTTTCCCCTTAGAATCCGAGCCGTTCCCATGCGCCCGCCCGTTACCCTCGACCGTTTCATCCTGGAGGAGCAGCGCTCTCATCCCGGCGCCACCGGGGAGCTCTCGCTCGTTTTGATGCGGTTGGCGGTCGCGGGCAAGCGGATCGCGCGCGAGCTCGAGGTCGCCGACATCCAGCGCACTCACGGCTCGGCAGGCACGGAAAACGTTCAGGGGGAGGAGCAGAAGAAGCTGGACGTTCGAGCCAACGACATCCTCGTCGAGACCTTCGACTACGGCGGCCTCGTCAGCTTCGTGGCCTCCGAAGAGCTGGAAGAGGCCCACGTCTACCGGGGCGACACGTCGAGCGCGCGCTACGCCGTTCTCTTCGATCCGCTGGACGGTTCCTCGAACATCGACGTCAACGGCACCCTCGGGACGATCTTCTCGATCCGGCCGCGGCACGACGGCACGGAGGCGGACCTCCTCCGTCCCGGAACGGAACAGGTGGCGGCGGGCTACATCCTGTTCGGCCCGGCCGTGCTCTTCGTCTACTCGAGCGGCGAGGGGACCCACGTCTTTGCGCTCGACTCGTCGATCGGCGAGTTCGTCCTCGTCCGCCGCGGGCTCCGGATGCCGGAACAGGGTCGCGGATACGCCGTCAACGAGGGGCGGCGGGCCGGCTGGTCGGACGCTGATCGCGCGTACGTCGATTACCTCAAGGAAAGGGACCCGGCGACCGGCCGTCCCTACTCGACGCGGTACTCGGGCTCCATGGTCGGCGACGTCCACCGGATTCTCCAGGCGGGCGGGGTCTACCTGTACCCGGCCGACGCGTCCTCCGGCAAACCCTCCGGGAAGATCCGGCTCCTCTACGAGAGCCACCCCCTGGCGTTCGTCGTCGAGCAGGCCGGAGGGCGAGCCTCGACCGGAACGGCGCGCGTTCTCGAGCTCGTCCCGAGGAAGCTCCACGAGCGGATCCCGGTCGCGATCGGCGGCGCCGTGGAAATCGAGTTGTACGAGCGATTTATCCGCGAGCATGGAGCGACTGCGCCCGCATAGCCTGCAGCTGATAGCCTTGGCGCGGCACAGACCGTGCATCGTTTTCGATTGAAGGAGGAGCCATGCGTTTGCCTGACAACAACAAAGATGGAATCGTCTCGGGCGGGGACTCGTCCGTGGGAGAAGGGGGCGCGAAGAACGAGCCCTTCGACAGCGGGATTGTCTCCGGTGGGTCCAGCCAGCTGACGTCGAAGGACGAACACACCCTGCAGAGCTACACCGTGGAGAAGGGAGACTCGCTTTCGAAGATCGCCCAGAAGGTGTACGGAAAGGCCAGCCTCTGGAGGCAGATCTACGAAGCCAACCAGGACCACATCAAGGACCCCGACATGATTTATCCGGGGCAGGTTCTTCGCCTGCCTCCCCTGTGACCGGAGGAAATGAAATGAAGAAGTCCAGATACCTCGGAATCGCCGCGGCTTTCGCTCTCGCCGCCGCGACTGTCGCCTGCAAGAAGAAGGTCGAAACCGCCACGTATCCCGCGCCCGGGTCGGAGCCTCCCGCGGCGATGGCGACCGCGATGCCCGCGGGGGCCCGGATCGAGAGGGTCACGGTCGTCAAGGCGGTCAACTCCGACGACAGCCCGGGCGAGGCCGCGACGACGTTCGGTCCCAAGGACACGGTCTACGTTTCGATGTGGACCGCGAGCACTCCCGTCGGCACCCAGATCGCGGCGCGCTGGTTCGGTCCGAACGGCCAGCAGATCACGGAAGACAAAATCGTAACGGACAAAGCTGGTGACGGATACACGAGCTTCCACGCCGCAAATACCAAAGGCTGGGCGCCCGGAACCTATCGGGTGGACATCCTTCTGAACGGCGCCCCGGCGGGCTCGACGACGTTCACGATCTCGTAAAAACGGAAAGCGGAAAACGGAAAACGGAGCCTTCGGGCTCCGTTTTTTTTCGTGTCCCGTGTCCCGTGTCCCGTGTCCCGTCTTCAGACGTTGAACTTGAACAGGATCACGTCGCCATCGGCGACGACGTAGTCCCGGCCCTCCTGGCGCAGGAGTCCCCGTTCCTTCGCTCCCGAGAGCGAGCCGGACGCGACCAGGTCGTCGTAGGAGACCGTCTCCGCCTTGATGAACCCCCGCTCGAAGTCGGAGTGGATGACTCCGGCGGCTTCCGGCGCGGTGTAGCCCTCGTGGAACGTCCACGCCCGCGCCTCTTTTTCGCTGGCGGTGAAGAAGGTCCGCAGGCCGAGCAGGTGGTACACCGCCCGGATGAGCGTTCCGACCCCCGACTCGTCCACTCCGAGGCCCGCGAGGTACTCCGCGGCCTCGGCCGGCGGGAGCTCCGCGAGCTGAGCCTCGATCTCGGCCGACACGACCACGGCTTCGGTGCCGACGTGGGTCTCGGCGTAGCGGCGTACCGCCTCCACCCGGGGGAGCTCTCCGGACTTCGCCAGATCGTCCTCCCCGACGTTGGCTGCGAAGATCATCGGGCGCGACGTCAGCAGAAATAACCGCCGAGCGAACTCCTTCTCCTCGGGACCGAGCTCCAGCGTCAGGGCGCGCTTGCCGGAGTCCAGGTGCCGCTCGAGCTTTTCGGCCACGGCCAGGAGCGCTTTCGCGTCCCGGTCGCCGCCGCGCGCCGTCTTTTCCGCCTTGTCCCGGGACCGGGCGACCGTCTCCAGATCAGCCAGCACCAGCTCGGTCTTGATCGTCTCCATGTCGGCGAGCGGGTCGATGCCCCCCGAAACGTGCACGACGTCGCGGCTCTCGAAGCACCGCACGACCTCGACGATCGCGTCCACCTCCCGGATGTGCTGGAGGAACTTGTTTCCGAGACCTTCCCCCTGGGAAGCTCCCTGGACGAGCCCCGCGATGTCCACGAATTCGATCGTGGTCGGCACGATCTTCGTGGTGCGCGAGATGGTAGCGAGCGTATCGAGACGCGCGTCGGGAACCGTCACCACGCCGACGTTCGGCTCGATCGTGCAGAAGGGATAGTTCGCGGCCTCCGCCTTGCGGGTGCGGGTGAGCGCGTTGAAGAGCGTGGACTTGCCCACGTTCGGAAGACCGACGATTCCGGCTCGAAGCATCGCGGCAGTCTAGCGTTGCCCTATGATCGGCGGCCGTGCGCCGCTTCTCCCTCCTTCTCGTGGCGCTTCCGATTGCGGTCGCGTCCCGACTCCTCCACTGGCCCGAGTGGGCGACGTTCGCCGCGGCCGCCGTAACGCTCCTGCCGCTGGCGGGCTGGATCGGCCGCGCGACCGAACAGGCCGCGGGTCGGATGGGAGCCGGGCTCGGCGGCCTCATGAACGCCACCTTCGGAAACGCGGCGGAGCTCATCCTCACGATCTTCGCGCTCAAGGCCGGTCTCGTGGACGTCGTGAAGGCCTCCCTGGTCGGCGCCATCATCGGCAACACCCTGCTGGTGCTCGGCCTCTCGGCTTTCGTCGGCGGAGTGCGGCATGGAACTCAGAAGTTTCCGGTGGGGCCAACCGGTCGCCACGCCGCGATGATGATCCTCGCGGTCTCCGGCATGGCGCTGCCCGCGGTTTTCGCGACGGTCGAGCGCAAGGCCTTCGTCCGGGAAGAAGTCTCCGTCGGAGTCTCGATCCTCCTCCTGCTGACCTATGCGGCGTACATTTACTTCTCGTACTTTTCGAAGCATCGCGAGACGCGCGAGGCCGTCGACCTCGGGGACCCGGCCGGGAAGTGGACCCTGCAGCGGGTCTTCCTGGTCCTCGGCGCGTCCGTCGTCGGGACCGTGGTCGCGAGCGAGCTCCTCGTCGGGTCGATCGAGGCGGTGTCCCGCGACCTGGGCCTCTCGCGGTTCTTCATCGGCCTGATCGTGATTCCGATCCTCGGAAACGTGGCCGAGAACTACAGCGCGATCGTCTTCGCCAGCCGCAACAAGATGGACCTGGCCCTCTCGATCGCGGCCAATTCGTCCACCCAGATCGCGGTCTTCGTGGCGCCGCTCCTGGTCATCCTGAGCCTCTGGATCCGGCCCATGGACCTGATTTTTCAGCCCATCGAGCTGGTGACCCTGTTCGCGTCGTCTGCCATATTTGCCCACATTTCCCTGGATGGAGAGACCAACTGGCTGGAGGGCGTCCAGCTCCTGTCGCTGTACCTGATCGCCGCCGTGGCTTTTTTCTTCCTACCGGGGTAAAGGCCCGTCACCCGGAATAGGGGCCCCGGGAGGCCGGTTCCCCCTCTTGCCCCCGGCAACGACATCTCCTACGATGGGACCGCAATTTTCCGGTCATTTTGTCGATAGAAAGGACCGCCCAACCGTGTCTATGAACGGCCGGCTCATCCGTTTCTTCGTTGCGGCGTCGGTCCTCCTGGCGCTGTCCCTTCTCCCGGTTCGGGGAACTTCCGCGACCTCTCTTGGCTCGATCTCGGCCCTGATCGGTGCGTCGGGCAAGCTGAAGGCGATCTTCACGCTCCCCGGCGACCCGGCCCTCGGCCCCGCGGCGGGGAACGGCGAGGCCGGCGTGTATCCCCTCGCCGGCTCCGGCACGGCCGCCGAGGTGGCTCTTCAGAAGCTCTCGCTGATCGTTCTGAAGCCGTTTTCGGCGAAGGTCAACGGTCGGATCGGCACGTACCGGATGGGCAACTGGCCGTACGAGGGGAAAACGCCGCGCAGCGCGAGCTACGCCACGCCGAAGGGGTTCATCGAGGTCACCCACGACACTTTCGGAACGAGCGTCTCCGAGCACTTCAAGCTGGGCGATTTCGTCACCCATGACCAGAGCAAGGTGTGGCCGAAGTACCTCGTCCTCGACCGGCGGCTCCTCGACAAGCTCGAGCTGACGATCGCGCAGATCAACCGCATGGGTTATCGGGTCAAGAGCTTTTCGGTCATGAGCGGATTCCGCACGCCGCAGTACAACGAGCAGGGGGTCGGCGTCGGCGGTCGCTCCGCCGTCTCCCGCCACCAGTACGGCGACGCCGCCGACGTCTATCCTGACGACGACCACGACGGCCGGCTGGACGACTTGAACCGGGACGGCCACGTCGATCTGAAGGACGCGAAGATCGTGGCTTCCGCGGCCGAGGCGGTCGAGATCGCGAACCCGGAGCTCGTCGGCGGAGTCGGAATTTATCCGGCGACCTCCGCTCACGGCCCCTTCGTCCACATCGACGCGCGCGGGACCCGGGCGAGGTGGAACGGGTAGTCCTGGGTCCGAAGTCCTGTGTCCGAAGTGGCCCCGGTGATTCCGGGGCTTTTTCGTTGGACCTCGGAAGATCCCGTCAGAGAATAGCCGGACTTTGGCCTCCGGACGCGAGCACGTAGACCAGAAGACCGGCCTCCTGCGGGCGGTCTCGCGCTGGCAGATCGTCGCGCTCTCGGTCAACGACGTCATCGGGAGCGGCGTCTACCTGATCCTTCCGGTCGCCGCTGCGCTGCTCCTGGGTCCTGCGAGCGTGTGGGCCATTCTGGTCGCGGGGTTCGCGGTGCTGCTCCTCGTCCTCTGCTTCGCGGAAGCCTCGAGCCTCTTCGACCGCCCGGGCGGCGCCATCGTCTACACGCAGGCCGCCTTCGGCAACTTCGTCGGTTTCGAGGTCGGCTGGATGACGTGGATCGCGCGCATCTCCTCGATCGCGGGACTGTCGGTCTTCTTCGCGCGCGCGGTGGGGTACCTCTGGCCCGCCGCGAAGAGCGGCGTCGGCCAGTGGGTGACCATCGTGCTGCCGCTCCTCGTCCTCACGTGGATCAACGTCCGGGGGGTCAAGTCCGGCGCACGCACGGCGGTGGTCCTCGCCTGGGGAAAGGTAGTGCCGCTCGTGCTCTTCGTGGCGGTCGGCATCTTCTGGGTCGACTGGAACCGCATCTTTCCGGTCCCGATGCCGGAGCGCGCCAACTTCATGAAGGCCGCGCTTCTCGTGCTGTTCGCGTACGCCGGCTTCGAGAACACTCCCGCTCCCGCCGGCGAATTCCTGGATCCGAAGCGCGACGTGCCGTTCGCGTTGATCATCCAGATCGTGATCGTCACCGCGATCTATACGGCCGTGCAGCTCGTGGCCCTGGGAACGGTGCCCAACCTCGGCGCCTCGCCGACGCCGCTTGCCGACGCGGCCGCGATGATGATCGGCCCGGTCGGGGGGCTGATCCTGACGCTCGGCGCGGTGCTGTCGGTCCTGGGGACCAACAACAACACGGTCCTCGCGGGCCCGCGATACCTCTACGCGCTCGCGGAGATGGGCAAGCTTCCCGCGGTCTTCGGAAAGATCCATCCGCGCTACCGGACGCCCCACGTGGCGATCTTGACGCAGACCGGCGTGGCTCTCCTCCTCATGTTGACCGGAACCGCCGAGGAGCTCGCCGTGCTGTCGGCGATCGCCCGGCTCGCGACCTACATCGGGACGGCCGCCGCGGTGCCGGTCCTGCGCCGCAAGCTGCCGGCCACGGCTCGGACGATCCGGCTTCCCGGCGGGCCCCTCATCCCGATCGCGGCGCTCGCCATCTGCCTCCTGTTTCTCTCGGCCGCGGAGCGGAAGAACTGGATCGCGGGCGGGGTCGCGCTCGCCGTCGGGGCCCTCATCTACGCCACGGCCCGCGGGCGTGGGAAAGAGGCGCCGGCCCAGGTCTGAGCGGTTGCGGGTTGCCCCGCCCCCCGCCCTATGCTAAGAAACGCCCCTCTTCCCCCATTGGCGTGAAATGACCGAACAGTCCATCGGGTCCGACGTCTTTGCCGTCCTGGGGATCCTCGTTCTGGAGCGGGAAGCCGGCGGCCGGTTCCGGAAGATCGGTCCGGCGCCCGCCTGGTTCCTCGCTCTCCGCCCGGGCGCCGAGGCCGGACCGGAGGCGCTCGACAGCGCGATCGGTTTCCCGTTCTTCGAGAACTTTCTCCTGGATGCCGAGGCGTTCTGGTCGTCCACCGGGGCGGGCCGGCTGAGGTCGGGCCTCTGGTCGGAGACGGGACCGCTGGGGGAAGAGGTTCACCTCGAGGCCACGGCGGTCTGCCTGGGGCCGCGGAAGATCGTGCTGATCGAGAACCAGACGCTGTTTCACGACGAGAAACAATCCATGCTTCAGAAGGCGAGAACGAGCACACTCAAGCGGCGCGAGCGAAAGCGGGCGGAGGAGCGGAGACCCCGGTGAAGTCCGCCGCGAGGGGAGCGAACGACCGGCGCTCCAAAAAAAAGGCAGGGAGGCGCAGAACCATGATGACTTCCGAGGATCCGAAGAAGGGCAACGGCTCGCCCGCGAAGAAGGAAGCCGCGCCGGCTGGGACTGACAAGGCGGGCGGGGCGAACCTCGAAAAGATCCGCGACATCCTCTTCGGCGCCCAGGTCGACGACTTCGAGAAGAAGTTCGCGCGCCTCGAAGAGCGCCTCCTGAAGGAGACCGCGGACTCCCGCGCCGAAACGAAGAAGCGGTTCGATTCCCTGGAGAGCTTCATCCGCAAGGAGGTCGAGTCCCTGGCGGACCGCTTGCGCGGCGAGCAGGAGGAGCGGATGGACGCGGGCAAGGACCTGTCCCGGGAGCTGCGCGAGACGGCCAAGGGTCTCGAGAAAAAGCTCGGCGCACTCGACGAGCAGGCGACGAGGAGCCAGCGGGAGCTGCGGCAGCAGATCCTGGATCAGTCCAAGGCGCTGACCGAGGAAATCCGCACGCGGATCCGGGAGAGCGCGGCCGCGCTTTCCAAGGAAATCAAGGAGCTGCGCGCCGAAAAGACCGACCGGACGGCGCTCGCCGGCCTCTTCACGGAGGCCGCGATGCGGCTCACGAATGAGTCCAAGACCCCCGGAAAGCAGTGACCGGCGGCGGGGCGGCCCTCCGACGGGGTTGAGACCGCAACTGCATCGCCCGGGGCGTCCCCGTGGATGACCCGGCCGGCCGCGGCAACGGGAACGAGTCGGCCGACACTTCGTCCCTCCCGCCTTCCGATGCGCTGAAGGAGCTCCGCCGCCTCCTGCTTGTGGCGGAGGAGGAGCAGGTCTCCAGGATCCAGGAACGCCTGGACGACCCCGAGATTCACGCGGAGGACGTCAGCAGTGTCCTGCCCGAAGCGATCGCCCTTCGCACCGCCCGCGACGATAAGCTCGCCCGCGCTCTCCAGCCGACGGTGGAAGACGCGATTTTGACCTCGGTCCGCCGCGACCCGCAGGTCTTAGTGGACGCGCTCTTCCCGGTCATGGGCCCGGCGACCCGGAAAGCCATCGCGAGCGCGCTCGCCTCCATGCTCGAATCCTTCAACGAGACTCTCGAGCGCAGCTTCACCGCCCAGGGCGTCCGGTGGCGGCTCGAAGCGTGGCGGACCGGGAAGCCTCTCGCCGAGGTGATTCTTCTCCGCACCCTCGTGTACCGCGTCGAGCAGGTTTTCCTGATCCACCGGAAGACCGGGCTTCTCCTTCAGCACGTCTCGGCGACCGGCGCCGGCGCCGGCGCCGGCGTCGGCGACGCCGACATGATCGCCGGGATGCTGACGGCGATCCGCGACTTCGTCCAGGATTCCTTCGGCGGGAAGGAGGGGGAGTCTCTCGACACCTTCCAGGTCGGGGAGCTGTCGGTGTGGGTCGAGCAGGGCCCGCTCGCGGCTCTCGCCGCCGTCATTCGCGGAAACGCGCCGAAGGACCTGCGCGGGGTCTTCACCGATGCGATCGAAAAGATTCACCTGGAAACCGCGGGCGCGCTCCAGGCATTCGAGGGGGACGCGGCGTCGTTCGAGCGCAGCCGTCCGCACCTCGAGGCCTGCATGAAGGGGGAGCGGCAGAAAAAAGCGGACCGGGTACCGGGGTTCCGCAACCGCCGCGCGATCCGGTTCCTGCGCGCCGCCTTGGCAGTGCTGGTCGTCGCCATCGGGATCTGGGCGTTCGTCGCCGTCCGCCGGAACCGGCGCTGGGACGCCTATCTCGGCCGACTTGCCTCGGAGCCCGGGGTAGTGGTCACGGCTGAGGGGAGACGCGGTGGGCGATTCTTCGTGAAGGGCCTTCGCGATCCGCTGGCGGCGGATCCGGTCGCAATGCTCGCCGGCTCCGATCTCTCTTCCCGGAAAGTGGCGAGTGAGTGGAAACCGTACCAGGCCCTCGCGCCCGAGCTCATCGCGAAGCACGCGCGGTACGTCCTGGAGGCGCCGGCCACGGTGGAGCTTTCCGCCCGGGACGGCGCGCTCGTGGCGGCGGGGTCGGCGCCGCGTCGATGGATCGAGGAAGCAAGAGGGCGATCCCGGGCAATTGCCGGGATCGTGCGGTACGACGACTCCGCGCTGACCGACGAGGACGCCGGACGGCTGGAGGCGCTGCGGAAGCGGATCGAGGGGAGGGTTCTCCTCTTTGCGCGCGGCTCTTCCGAGTTGCCGCCGGCCGAGAGCGCGAAGCTCCGCGACGCGGCGCGGGACGTCGAAGAGGTCCGGCGCCTGGCAGCGGCCCTCGGCGTTCCGGTCCGGATCGAGGTCGTCGGGCGCGGCGACAGCATCGGGACCGAAGAAGCGAACCTGGCCTTGAGCCGACGGCGCGCCGAACGCGTCGCGGCGCAGCTCTCGCCCCCGGGCGCCGGGGCGCTGACGCTCGCCGCGGACGGCGTCGGATCGGAGCGGCCGCTCCGGCCGGAAGTGACCGAGAACGACCGGGAGTGGAACCGCAGCGTCTCTTTTCACCTTGTCCTGGGGGCGCGGAATCGGGCAGGATCGCCGCGCTGATGATCCAGAAGAAGATCTGCATGCTGGGCGCGTCCGCCGTGGGAAAGACGAGTCTCGTCAGCCGGTTCGTGCGGAGCCTTTTTTCCGACAAGTACCACACCACGGTCGGCGTCAAGGTGGACAAAAAGGTCGTCGCGCTCGGGCAGGAACAGATGGACCTCCTCCTGTGGGACCTCTACGGCGAGGACGAGTTCCAGAAGATCCGGGCTTCGTACCTTCGGGGCTCGGCGGGCTACGTCCTGGTCGTGGACGGCACCCGCCGGGAGACGCTCGAGAAAGCGGTGGTCCTTCAGAACCGGACGGAGGAAACGATCGGCAAGGTACCCTTCGTTCTCATGGTCAACAAGGCCGATCTCGCGGAGAAGTGGGAGATCGACGACGCCGCGATCGAAGAGCTCGGAAAGCGCGGATGGACCGCGATCAAGACGAGCGCGAAGACCGGCGACGGGGTCGAGCCGGCGTTCGTGGCCCTGGCGCGCAAGATGGCGGCCGAGTCGGTCCGATGAAGAAAGTCCACTTCCTCGCGGCGCTCCTCGGCGCGGCGTCGCTCGCGGCTCTGGCGCTCCAGAATCCGCCGCCTGCGGCTCCGCCGGCTGGCACTTCGCCTTCGCCCGTCGCAACCCCGGGGGCTCCCCGGCTCACGGTTCTCAAGGCGGCGCGCATGTTCGACGGCCGTTCGGATCGCGCCGTCGCGAACGCCGTAATCATCATCGAGGGAACCCGGATCCGCGAGGCGGGCGCGGGCCTCGCCATACCGCCGGACGCCACGGCCCTCGACCTGGGCGACGCCACGCTCCTGTCGGGTTTCATCGACTCGCACACGCACCTGACGATGGAGGCGTCCGAGAACTGGCTCGCCGACTTCTACGAGGGGCTTCGCCGACCCGTGGCCGAGCGGGCTCTCTTCGCCGCGGCGTACGCGCGCCGGACGCTCGAGTCCGGGTTCACCACGGTGCGCGACGTCGGGTCGAACGACTCGGTCGACGTGGGACTTCGAAACGTCATCGAGCGGGGGCTGGTCCCCGGGCCGCGGATGATCGTGGCGCGCGACGCCATCGGCGCGACCGGAGGCCACTGCGATCAGACCGGATTTCCTCCCGGCACTTTCGGTCCGGAGTCCGGCCCGGACAAGGGAATCGTCCACGGCGCCGACGAGGCCCGCCAGGCCGTGCGGCTGAACGTGAAGTACGGCGCGACCGTGATCAAGATGTGCGCGTCGGGAGGAGTCCTGTCGCTCGCCGACGACGTCGCCGCTCCCCAGCTGACGGACGAGGAGCTTTCGGCCATCGTGGACGAGGCCCATCGGCTGGGGCGCAAGACCGCGGCGCACGCCCACGGAGATCTCGCGGCGCGGGCCGCGGTCCGGGCGGGCGTCGACTCGATCGAGCACGGCTCGTTCCTGACGGACGAAACGCTCGCGCTCATGAAGGCGAAGGGCACCTACCTCGTTCCGACGCTCCTCGCGGGGGAGTGGACGGGAGGAAAGGCCGACAAGTTCCCGCCCGAGATCGCGGCCAAGGCCCGCGCGGCTCTGGCGGCGCGATCCGACATGTTCCGGCGCGCGTTGAAGATCGGCGTCAAGATCGCGTTCGGAACGGACGCAGGAGTCTCGCCGCACGGGCTCTCGGCGAGGGAGTTCTCCCTGATGGTCGGCCTCGGAATGAGCCCGGCCGCGGCCCTCCGGACCTCGGGACCGGCCGCGGCGGATCTCCTCGGGCTCGCCAGCCGGATCGGGACCCTCGAGAAGGGGAAAGAGGCGGACATCGTGGCGGTCCCGGGAGATCCTCTCGCCGACATCCACGCGACCGAAAAGGTCTTCTTCGTGATGAAGGGCGGGAAGATCGTCCGCTACTCCCCCCACTGAACTCGGGACTTCCGCTCTACAGTTTCGCCTTCAGAGCCGCAAACTTCGCGTCGTCGCCGCGGGTCAGGTTCGCCGGAACGCCCTGCGGAAACCTCTGCTTTATCTCGGCATCGATCTGCGCGAGCCGGTTTCCGGGATCCGGGTGCGTGCTCAGGAACTCGGGGCGCGAAGATCCGCTGCTGGCCTCGGCCAGAATTTTCATGACCTCTTCGAGCGCCCTCGGGTCGTAGCCCGCCTCGCTCATGAAGCGGACCCCGAACTGGTCCGCTTCGAGCTCGTCCTTCCGCCCGAACCTCATGTTGACGAGCTGCCCCACGGCCGCCGCGATCATGGCTCCCTGTTGTCCGTTCGAGTTGTCCGACGAGGCCGCGACGCCGGCCGCCCCCACGAGCGCGCCGGTCAGCTGCGACTTGGCCAGCTGCTCGGCGGAGTGGCGTCCCACCACGTGCCCGATCTCGTGCCCCAGGACCCCGGCGAGCTGCGCCTCGCTCTGCAGGCGACGCAGGAGCGCTCCGGTGATGAAGACCTGTCCGCCCGGCAGAGCAAAGGCGTTGATCGTCTGGTCGTCGCGGAGAACGTGGAAGTCGTACTGATAGCCGGAGCCGCGGGCCGCGCTCCGGGCCACGATGGACTCGCCGATCTGCTCGGCCGTGCTCTGGACGGTCGGATCCGGGTGGAGACCCCCGAACTGCTGCTCCATCTCGGGAGCGGTCTGGAGCCCCAGAGCCACCTCCTGTTGCGGGGTGAGGGAGACGTGCTGCTTTTCTCCAGTGACGGGGTTGACCTGCTGGTTGCAGTAGTAGTAAATCCCGCCGATCAGGGCGATGGCTACGGCAAGTAGAACCCGGCGTGATTGCATGGACCCCTCCTTCTGTTCGAGAAGCGCTATCGTCCCACGCTGCGCCGCTCGTCCTGCAGGGGTTGGGCCAGCGGACGCATCCATTGGGTATCCTCTCAGGGAGCATGGACTTTTGGGTATCTTCTCAGGGGGCATGGACTTTGCTAAAGTGCGTCCGATGGCGGAGGGGTCAAACGACTACCTCGGATTCCCTACAACGAAAGCGAAGGAAGGAAGGGACAGAATGAATCGGGTGCGATTCTCAGTCGCCGCGATCGGTCTCGGTCTCCTGTTCTGTTCACTCCCCGTCCTGGCGCAGCTTCCCGGTTCCGTCACGACGACGACCGAGAGCGGCGCCGCGCAAACCCTCTTCGCCGACAAGAGCGAAGTGTTCTTCACGGCCGGTCCGACGGCGACCCCCTGCGCCGCCATTCAGTTCGTCAACGACGGCCAGTACTACTTCCAGGTGACGGACCTCTCCGGCAGAGAGCTCCTCTCCTCGGACCCGGTCGCGGAGAGAATCGTCACGGTGCACAACGGCGTGCTCACGACCTACAACGGGCACACGCATGACACCAACAGCGCCGAGATCTCGGAGGACGTCCCGGAGGGAGAAGAGACGGAGGCCGCTCCGGTCACCGGCCCGTGCGGCGCGCTTTCCGTGGGGCTCGCGCCGTTCCGCGACGCGGGCTCCCGGGAGGCTTCCTACCTGCTCTGGCTGACGCCGATCGGCCGCTTCGGCGGGGACCCGACCCAGATCGATCCGGTCTGCGGCGACGGTTGCTTCCACGGCTTCCGTCCCGAATTCTCGATGACCTCGGCGTTCCGCGTGGAAGACAAGCGGTTCTGCGAGGACTCCTTCTGCGTCTCGGGCGTCAAGTTCGAGGACCGCAACGGCAACGGCGTGCGCGACTCGGGTGAGCCGGGTCTGACCGGCGTCGAGATCATTGCCGAGGGAGATTCGGGAGCCCGTCTCCGCGGTCTGACCGGCGCCGACGGCGCCTTCCAGGTGTGCGGCCTCTCGCAGGGGGACGAGTTCCGGATCACCGAGGCCCTCCCGTTCGGCTTTCAGCAGACCGCGCCGCTGGATGACCGGCTCTCGCGGCGGCTCATCGCGCGGGACTTCGGGTTCTTCGTCGATGCCTGCGACGCCAACTTCAGCGGCCTCGACTTCGGAAATCAGCTCATCCCCAACGCCATCGGGGGGATCAAGTTCGAGGACCTGAACGCGAACGGAGTCCGCGACCCCGGCGAGCCGGGCCTCGCCGGCTTCACGATCAGCCTCTCTCCGCCCTCCTCGGGCGCTCCGCCGCTGCAGACCGCCGTGACCGACGAAAGCGGCCACTTCCTCTTCACCAACGTCACGCCGGGCAGCTTCGTCCTTTCCGAAACCCAGCGGGCCGGCTTTTCGCTGACGGTTCCGGCCCTGAACTCGATCCCGGTGACGCTCGCTTCGGGAGGCAGCTCGATCGCCAACGAGTTCGGGAACTTCCGCGGCATTCTTACCGGAACGATCACCGGAACGAAGTTCCTCGACACGAATGCGAACGGAGTGCGGGACGCCGGCGAGCCCGGACTGGCGGGCGTGACGATCACCCGGACGTCTTCGATCAATGATCCGGCGGGCGCCAACCTGTCGGTCGTGACGGACGCGCAGGGTAACTTCACCTTCGCCAACGTGCCATTCGGCAGCTTCACCCTGAACGAAACCGTGCCGCCCGGGTTCGCCCAGACCGCGCCGGCGGTGCCCGGAACGATCTCGGTCCCGATCAACTTCGCGAACCGCACGTCGGCCGGCAACCTCTTCGGCAACCGCGCCCTGACCGGAACGATCAGCGGTGTGAAGTTCAACGACGTCAATGGCAATGGGGTGCGGGACTCCGGCGAGCCCGGTCTTGCGGGCGTCTCGATCAATGTCACGGATGCTTCCGGAACGGTGAAGACGACGACCAGCGACGCCTCGGGGGCGTTCTCGTTCACGGGCCTCGCCGCCGGGACCTATACCCTGGCCGAGGTCGTGCCGAACGGGTTCACCCAGACGGCGCCGGCGGCTCCCGGAACGTTCACCGTGCCCCTGACCACCGGACAGACGGCGCCCAATTTCCTGTTCGGAAACCAGGCGACGGTCGCGGGCAGCGATACCGGCTCGATCACGGGACGGAAGATCCTGGACATCGACGGCAACGGCGTGTTCGACGGCACGGATCGGGGCTTCGAGGGCATCGTGTTCGAGCTGCGCGACGCCGCCGGAACGGTGCGGACGGCCACCTCCGACGCGAGCGGCAACTTCACGTTCTCGAACCTTCCGGCGGGCACCTACGTCCTCTCGGAAATCCTGCCCCCGAACTTCTTCCAGACGTTCCCGGGCACGACGGGCGCTCCGGGCACCTACACGATCACTCTGACCACGGGACAGGCTGCAACCGGCTTCATGTTCCTGAACAAATGTTGAGAGCGCATTCGCGCGGAGGCTTGAAGATGAGCAAAATGAGATCGGGAATCCTGACAGCGGCGATCGCGCTCCTCCTCGCGACGGGGTATGCGTCGGCGCAGACCTACGATGTGAGCGATCGCGTGATCCCGTCGACGGACCTCGCCGGCGAGGTCTACATCGGTCCGCACATCGGCTACGACTTCATTTCCAACGACGACTTCCGCTGCAACTGCGATGTCGACCAGGACGACTACATCAAGTACGGCGGAAGATTGGGCGCGTTCCTGTCGAACCACTTCGCGCTCGAGCTCACTGCCAACTACATCAACCTGCGGCCGAGCTTCTGGGAGCTCACGCTCGGCGGCCTCTACGACTTCACGCCGAGATATCCGGGGTGGAATACGTACCTCGGCTTCGGCGGCGGCGTATCCCAGGCTCATCCATTCGGAAACGACGCGGTTCCGATCGCCTACCTCGCCCTGGGCTCCGAGTACCGCTTCAACAAGCTGGTCGGGCTCCGCCTCGAGTTCCGCGGCAACTACAGCTTCGAGACGGACCTCGAGGACCGGTTCGGCAAGTTCACGCAGGCCCGCCGCATTGATTACGAGCCGACGGTCGGCCTCCTGCTCCACTTCGGCGGGCACGCCGCGCCGACCGTGATCGCGCCCCCGCCGGCTCCGCCGCCGCCCCCCGCGCCGCCGGCTCCGCCCGAGGAGGCTCCCGCGCCGATGCAGCCGCCGGCTCCGCCGGTCGTGGCTCCGCCGCCGCCGCCGGCTCCCACGACGGACACCATCGACTTCGACCGGGGCAGCGCGCGCATCACGAACATCGCCAAGGCCCGCCTCGACGCCGTCGCGCTGCGGCTTCGGGAAAACCCGATGGCGACCGTCGTCATCACCGGCTACCCGGACGACGGCACCGCGGCATCCCGGCGCGAAACGCTCGCCCGCCAGCGCGCCGAGAACGCCAAGGCGTACCTGGTCGATCGCCACTCGATCGACGCCGCGCGCATCACGACCGCAACCGACCTGAACGACGCCTCCAACCGGAGCAAGGCGGTCATCGTCGTGACGATCCCCGCCCGTTAGATCCAACCGTCACTCCGAAAAAGCCCCGCTCCGGCGGGGCTTTTCTTTTTGGGATCAACGCTCCGTTTTTCTGGCGCGGCCGGTTCGGGCCGATTAGAGTTCCCGCCGGATGGCTTTCCGGCCGCGACTGCCCGCGCGATCGCCGCCGACGCGTGACCGGACGGAACACGGAACACGGAACACGGGACACGAAAGGGGACCGCAATGCTTTTTCGAGCCGTTCTTCTCCTCATCTTTCCGACGATTCTCGGGGCGGTTGGCCCGGTGAAGACGGCGCGCCCGAAGGCGTCCGCGGCCGCTGCGAAGAGCGCCGCGGCGGCAAAGGATCTCGCGAAGCTCTTCGACGACGAGTGGGAGTGGGGGCTGCGCGAGTACCCGGAGCGCGCCACGCTTCTCGGCGATCCCCGGTACAACGACCGGTTGACGGACCTCTCGACCGAGGCGATCGAGCGGCGGAAGGCGCACAGGAAGGAAACGCTCGCGCGACTGAAGAAGATCGGCCGGGACGGCCTCTCCGAGGACGACCGCCTGTCCTACGACGTTTTCCTGCGCGAGCTCGAGACTTCGATCGATGGAGATCGGTTCCCGACGGAGCTCATGCCGATCAACCAGCAGGACGGGATCCACACGCAATTCGCGATCCTTTCCGGCCTGACCCGGTTCTCGAACGCGAAGGACTACCGCGACTACCTGGCCCGGCTCTCCGCTTTTCCGAAGCTGGTGGACCAGACGATCGCCCTGATGGACGGGGGAAAGAAGAAGGGCTGGATTCCGCCGGCCATCGCCCTGCGCGAGATCCCGGACGCGATCCGGGCGCAGATCTCTCCCGATCCCGAAAAGAGCGCTCACTGGAAACCGTTCACCCGCTTCCCGGAGGGGGTTTCGGAGGCGGATCGGGAAGCTCTCCGGATCGAAGGCCGCCGCCGGATCGCGAACGACGTCTTCCCCGCCTACCTGAAGCTCTACACGTATTTCTCGCGGGACTACCTGCCCGCGGCGCGCAAGGACGTCGGCGCGTGGGCGTTGCCCGACGGCGAGGCGTACTACGCGTACACGATCCGGCTGCACACCACGACCGACAAGACCGCAAAGGAAATCCACGAAACGGGCCTGGCCGAGGTTGCACGCATCCGAAAGCAGATGGAGGAGATCATCCGGCAGGTCAGGTTCAAGGGAAACTTCGACGCCTTTCTGAAGTTCCTCCGGACGGACCCGCGCTTCTACTACAAGACGCCGGACGCGCTCTTGACGGGCTACCGGGACATCTGCAAGCGCATCGATCCGGAGCTGATCCGGTTCTTCGGGACGCTTCCCCGCACCCCGTACGGCGTCATTCCGACGCCCGACTTCGAGGCTCCGACGTCCACGACCGCGTACTACCGCCCGGGTTCGTTCGAGGCGCAGCGCCCCGGGTACTTCGTCGCGAACACGTTCAAGCTGGAGACCCGGCCCAGGTACGAGATGGAGGCCTTGACTATCCACGAGGCGGTCCCCGGCCATCACCTCCAGATCTCGCTGGCGCAGGAGCTCACGGGGCTTCCGAAGTTCCGGCGGCACGCGGGGTTCACCGCCTTCACCGAGGGGTGGGGCCTCTACTCCGAAAGCCTCGGCGGCGAGATGGGCTTCTACACCGACCCGTACTCGAAGTTCGGCCAGCTCACCTACGAGATGTGGCGGGCGACCCGCCTGGTCGTCGACACGGGAATGCACGCCTTCAAGTGGGACCGGCAGCGGGCGATCGACTACATGAAGGCGAACACCGCGAAGACCGAGCACGACATCACCGTCGAGGTGGACCGCTACATCGTGTGGCCCGGCCAGGCGCTCGCTTACAAGATCGGGGAGTTCAAGTTCAAGGAGCTGAAGGCGCGCGCGAAGCGCGAGCTCGGCGACCGGTTTGACATCCGGAAGTTCCACGATGCCGTGCTGCTCTCGGGCGCCCTGCCGCTCGACATCCTCGAGACCCGCATTGACGAGTGGATCGCCCGGGAGAAGGTGGCGCCAAAGATTAACTGACCGGTCGGTCAATCCAACGTCTCTTTTCCTTTCCAAACAAGAGGCTTAGACTCGTCCGGACATGGACGACTCCGTGATCTTTACTCCGTCCGAGCGAGCGAAGGCCCACGTCGGATTTCACGTCAACGGCGAGGCGGTCGAGGTCGCTTTCGCGCCGCACAAGACCCTCCTGGAGGTTCTGCGCGAAGACCTCGCCCTGACCGGGACCAAGCACGGCTGCGAGTTGGGCGAATGCGGTACCTGCGCGGTGCTGGTCGACGGCCGGCCCGTCCTGTCGTGTCTCTACCTGGGCCTCGAGTGCGAGGGGAGGCGCGTCGAAACGGTGGAGGGAATGGCGTCGGCCTCCGGGCTGCACCCTCTCCAAAGGGCGTTCGCGGACCTGGGAGCGGCGCAGTGCGGATACTGCACTCCCGCGTTTCTTCTGACCGCGAAGGCGCTCCTCGACTCCAACGCCGCTCCGACGCTTCCCGAGGTCCGGGAAGCACTCGCCGGAAATCTCTGCCGGTGCACCGGGTACGTCAAGATCTTCGAAGCCGTCGAGCTCGCCGCCGCCTGGATGCGCGGCGAGGATGCCGCGCCGCGCCGCGAGTCGCTCTACGGGACTGGCTTCGACGAGAGCAATCTCCTGCCGGTCGTCCGGAGTCCGCGCTGATGGCGAGATCTGGCAAGCCCACCCGCATAGTCGGCCGCCCCTATGTCAAGGTCGACGCCGCGGCGAAAGTGACGGGCCAGACGAAGTTCGCGGATGACGTCTTCCTCCCCCGGATGCTCCACTGCAAGCTCCTCCGTTCGAAGGTGGCGCACGCCCGCCTCCTGCGCGTGGACGCGACGCGGGCCCTCGCGATGCCGGGAGTCGTCGCGGTGGCCACCGGACGGGACCTGCCGGTCTCCTTCGGAATCCTTCCCGTTTCCCAGGACGAGCACGCGCTCTGCCCCGACCGCGTCCGATACGTCGGCGACCCGGTCGCCGCGGTGGCGGCGGTCGACGAAGACGCCGCGTTCGAGGCGCTCGGCGCGATCGACGTCGAGTACGCGCCCCTGCCGCCGATCGGTTCGATCGAGGACGCGATCGCCCGTCCGGAGCCCCGCATCCACGACTACGGCGACGCGGGCAACTTTCACAAGCTCGTCTCGATGGAGTTCGGCGACACCGGGAAGGGATTCGCGGACGCGGACCGCATCTACGACGACCTCTTCTTCTACGAGGGCTCGACCCACCTGCCGATCGAGCAGCACGCCGCGGTCGCGGATTTCGGCCCGGACGGCAAGCTGACGGTCTGGACCTCGACGCAGACACCGCACTACGTCCATCGCGCGCTCGCGAAGGTCCTCGGCATGCCCGCGCCGCGCATCCGCGTGATCGCCACGCCGAACGGCGGCGGCTTCGGCGGCAAGTCGGACCCCTTCAACCACGAGATCGTGGTGGCTCACCTCTCCCGGGTGACGGGCCGGCCCGTGAAGATCTGCCTGACCCGCGAGGAGGTCTTCTACTGCCACCGGGGCCGCCACCCCACGCTCATGCGCGTGAAGACCGGCGTGAAGAGCGACGGCGCGATCACGGCCATGCACTTCCAGACGGTGCTGGACGGCGGAGGATACGGCTCGTACGGAGTCGCCTCGACGTACTACACGGGAGCACTCCAGACCGTGACGTATCGCGTGCCCGCGTATCGGTTCGACGGCGCGCGCGTCTTCACGAACAAGCCGCCGTGCGGCCCGAAGCGCGGCCACGGAACTCCGCAGCCGCGATTCGCGCTGGAGGCGCAGCTCGACAAGATCGCCTGCGACCTCTCGCTCGATCCGGCCGAGATGCGCAAGGCGCAGCTCGTCGAGCCCGGCTCCGTCACGGCGAACTTCCTGCGGGTGGGGTCGATGGGACTCGGCGCCTGCATCGACCGGGTCGTCGAGGCTTCCGGCTGGCGCGAGCGCCGAGGCCGGATGCCGTTCGGGAAGGGGCTCGGCCTGGCGTGCTCCTCCTACATCTGCGGCGCGGGACTTCCCATCTACTGGAACTCCATGCCGCAGTCGGGCGTGCAGCTGAAGCTCGACCGCAGCGGGGGAGTCACGGTCTTCTGCGGCTCCACCGACATCGGGCAGGGGAGCGACTCGGTCCTGGCTTACGTGGTCGCGGAGGTCCTCGGCGTCGATCCGTTCGACATCCGCATCGTGACCGGAGACACGGATCTGACGCCGGTCGACCTCGGCTCGTACTCGTCGCGCGTGACGCTCATGACGGGCAACGCCGCCCTGCAGGCCGCGGAGCGGGCGCGGGAGCTCCTCGTCGAGGCGGCCGCGGCCAGGCTCTCGGTTTCGAAGACCCGCGTCGCTCTGGCGGAAGGGCGCGTCTTCGACGTCGAGGATCCGGATGCCGGGATGTCGTTCGCGGAGGCGGTCGTCCTCGCGGAGTCGAAGTTCGGGACGATCGGGACGGTCGGCTCGTACTCTCCGCCCCCCTCCGCCGGACGCTACCGGGGAGCCGGCGTGGGGCCGTCCCCCGCCTACTCGTATTCCGCGGCGATCGTGGAGGTCGACGTCGACCCCGCGACCGGCATCTACACCGTGCCCACAGTGTGGATCGCGCACGACGTCGGAAAGTGCATCAACCCGGTCCTCGTCGTCGGCCAGGTCGAGGGGTCCGTGTACATGGGCCTCGGCGAGGCGATGATGGAAGAGATGGCGTATCGCTCCGGCGTCAACGGCAACGTCGTGCACAAGTTCCCCTCGCTGCTGGAGTACAAGAGCCCGACGACGAAGGAAATGAGCGACGTCGTCACTTTCCTGATCGAGGACCCGGACCCCAACGGCCCGTTCGGAGCGAAAGAGGTGGGGCAGGGACCGCTCCTTCCCATCCCGCCGGCGGTCGCCAACGCCGTGTACGACGCGGTCGGGGTCCGCATCGACGAGATCCCCGTGACGCCCGAGAAGGTGCTTGCGGCGCTCAAGCTCGCGGCACAAGGGAAGCCGGCGCGCGTCGGACCGGCGCGGTTTCTGGACATTCCGTATCCGCCGCCGATGCGGGTGCTCACTCCGGAGGAGGGCGGGGATGGGAGAGCGCTCGATCAGGCCGCGACCGGCGCCGGCGGGGTGCGCCGCGAAACGGCGACGACCGGCGGCAGCACGCCATGATGCGGTTGCCGAAGTTTCACTATTACGCGCCGCGAACGGTCGCGGAGGCGATCGCGATCCGTTCGGACGCCGGCTCCGACGGCGCGTTCGTCGCGGGAGGCACCGACCTCTACCCGAACATGAAGCGGCGGCAGCAGACGCCGAAAGTCGTCGTGGGACTCTCCCGGATCCCCGAGCTCGTCCAGGTTCGCGAGACGGACGGCCGCCTCTCGCTCGGCGCCGGGCTCCTTCTGTCGCAGGTCGAGCACGATCCCCGCGTGCGGAAGACCTACCCCGGCCTCGCCCACGCGATCTCGGAGATTTCGACGCCGCCTCTGCGCAACATGGGGACGCTCGGCGGAAACCTCCTGCTCGACACTCGCTGCAACTACTACGATCAGAATCTCGAGTGGCGCCAGGCCATCGACTTCTGCATGAAGAAGGACGGCACGGTCTGCTGGGTTGCGCCGGGCTCGCCGAAGTGTCTCGCGGTGCAGTCCGCCGACTCCGTGCCGGTCCTGATCGCGATAGGCGCGCGGGCGGTCCTCGCATCGCCGGAGGGCCAACGGGAGATTGCCGTCGAGGACCTCTACCGCAACGACGGAATCGACTACGTGACAAAGCGTCCCGACGAGCTGTTGACCGACGTCGTTCTCCCGGCCGCGAACGGCTGGTGCGCGAGCTACCGGAAGCTCCGGCGCCGGGGCGCGTTCGACTTCCCGGTGCTGTCGGTCGGAGCGGCGGTGTGGCGGGAGGGACGGGTCGTGACGGCGGCGCGGCTGGTTCTCGGCGGAGTGGCCTCCGCGCCGATCCGCCTTTCCGCCTCCGAAGCCGCTCTCACCGGCCGCCCGCTGGACGAAGCCTCGATCGCCGCCGCAGCCGCGGCGGCCGCGGGACCGTCCCGCCCCATGGACAACACCGACTTCTCGTTCCTGTGGCGCAAGTCCATGACGTCGCGGTACGTCGCTCTGGCCCTTCAGGACCTCCGGCCCCCCGGCGCTTGACCCTTGCTTTCGGGGCTCAAGCTGCTATCCTTTACGTCTTCCCGTACTCGCTCGCCTTCCGCACGCAGTTTCGCGTCCCGATGAAGTCCGACGATCCACGGGGGGGTCGGGCACCGTCGAGCGGCGCGTCGGTGGGTCGAATCAATTGAAACGCCGGAACAGGATCATGTTTCGATGAAGCTTTATGTTGGCAACCTTCCCTACAACACGACGGAGGACGATCTCCGCAATCTTTTCTCGCAGTACGGCAGCATCGACTCCGTGGCAGTCATCACGGACCGCGAGACCGGGCGCTCCAAGGGCTTCGGCTTCGTGGAGTTCGGCAACGACGCCGAGGCTCGCGCCGCCATCCAGGCCCTCTCGGGTCAGGAGTACGGCGGTCGCGCGCTGACGGTCAACGAGGCCCGTCCCAAGACGGGCGGCGGCGGCGGAGGCGGCGGAGGCCGTCCCGGCCGCGACCGGTACTAGTCTCTCCAAACTTCGGACGGCCTCTGGCCGGTCGGAGGGATGAGTTTCAGGGGGCTTGCGCCCCCTTTTCTTTTTGCTCAGGAATTGTGCGGGCCGTCACATCCGGGTCGGGGGCGACAAAAAGTCCCCTTTCGGGAACACCGAATGCATATTAGAGTCCGCCAGATGCCACGGAGGGGAAAAATGAGGAATCGATGGTGCTCCGTCCTTTTCTCCTTTCTCGTCCTGTCCGCCATCTCGCTGCCGGGATCTGGTCAGACCGCGCTCGTCCCGACCATCTCCGGCAATGAGCTGACGGCCCGGATCGAGCTCGCGGGCGGCGTTGCAGCCGACCTGACGATCACGTTCGAAAGCGTCGTTGGTTTGAACCCGAGCGCGCTGGCGTTCACGGCCACTCTCGTCGATCCCAAGGATCTCACCCTCATGTCCCGGTTGCCGAGCGGCGTCTCGCTTCCCGCGGGATTCCCGGTCGTCGTCAAGATCGAGCCTCCGGCTTCGAGCGCTCTCGCCTTCGAGGGCGTCTACAAGCTGTCGCTCTACACGCACAACCTGACCCTCGGCGCCAACTCGCCGCTGCGGCTCTATCGGGCGCCCGGCGGCGGGAGCTTCCAGGACATGACCGGCTATCTGCAGGCCGGAAGCGTGCGCGCCGGCGGCTCCGGACCCGGCTTCTCCGAGTTCCTCATCACGGCGGACACGCGGCCGGTCGACTCCGTGATCGTCGGCAAGTTCGACGCGGTGCAGGGCCAGCTCTCGGCGAACTCTTCCGCGATCGCTCCGGCCGTCGCGGCCGATCTCCAGCAGCGTCTGAACCAGGCGCGCGCCAACTACAACACCGGTTTGCTCGCGGCCGCCATCGACGGTTTGGGCGGATTTGCCGACGAGGTCAAGAAACAGAGCGGAGCCGCGATTCCGAACGTCTGGCGAGCCAACGGCGGTCCCGTGAACGTGGCCGGGCTGCTCCGCTCCAGCGCGGACACGCTCAAGTACAGCCTGGTCTTCAAGTCGAATCTGTCTCCGTTGCCTCAGTAAGCTGCCTCGGTAGGGAGCCGGACCGCTCGACGCGGCAGTAGACTCCTTCCGTGGCCGCGAAATTGACGCTCTTCCCGGCGCGGGGAGCGTCCCGGCACTTCGTTCTGCGGGAGGGGGAAACCCGCCGCGTCGGCCGGGACCCTGCCGTCAACGACGTGGTCTTCGATGACCCGAGGGTTTCGGCCCGGCACGCCTCGATCGAGTGGACGGGTCGCGGCTGGTCCCTCCACGATCTCGGCAGCAAGAACGGAACCTTCCTCGGCGGAGCGCCGGCCGCCGGATCGCCGCTCGGCGACGAGGACTGGATCAGCTTCGGGGGACTTCTCGCGCGGTTCGAGCTCGTTTCCGAGGAGGAGTTGCGGTCCCTCGAGTTTGAGCGGGCCCGCCGGCTCAAGACCTCGGTCGAGATCACACGGGATCTCGCGGTCGAGCCGGACCGCCGCCAGCTCCTTCAGCGGCTGCTCGGATCCGTCCTGTCCGTGACCGGCGCGGAGCGCGGGTTCGTGCTCCTGATCGGCGCGGACGGTGCGCTGGAGGCCGAGGTCGCCGCCGGGTTCTCCGAAGGAGCGCTCGATGAACGCTTCGACCTCTCGTTCGGGGCGATCGCCCGCGTCTTGGAGACCGGCGAGTCGGTCGTGGCCTCCGACGCGACGAACGACGCCTTCCTCGGGAAGCGGCCGAGCGTGCTCGAGCTCAAAATTCGAACCTTGGCCTGCGTCCCGCTCTCCTCGGAGGAGCGGCGCATCGGCCTGATCTACGTGGACGGTCGCAAGGAGGGCGGCGTCTTCACGGAGCTCGACCTGGAAATCCTGGAAGCACTGGCCGCGAACGTCTCCGTCGTCCTCTCGACTCTCCGGATCGACGACGAGATCCGCGAGATGCTCGAGTCTTCGGGGAACCAGGGGGAGGAGCGTCGCTTCTTCGATGCTCTCGAGCGCCGCGTTGCCGAAATCTCGGTCGGATCCCGCGCCGGGACTTCGTTGCCGTGAGCGACCCGCCGCCGCCGGGGCTGGCTCCGACGGTGACGAGCGTCGACGTCACGCGGCGGTTCGCTCCCGGAACCCTGGTCGCGGGGCGCTACCGGATCGTGTCCGTGGCCGGAGTCGGCGGCATGGGGGTCGTGTACCGCGCCCGCGACGAGGAGCTCGGAGTGGACGCCGCGCTGAAGGTTCTTCGGCCGGATCTGGGAAGCGAGCCCGCGGTCCTCGAACGGTTCCGAAGCGAGCTGCGGCTCGCCCGGGAGGTCACGCACAAGAACGTCGTCCGGATTCACGACATCGGCGAGCACGAGGGCTTGCGCTTCCTGACGATGCGCTACGTCGAAGGCCGCTCCCTCTCCGAGGTCCTCGAGCGCGAGGGACCGATGCCTCCGTCGCGGGCAGTGCCGATCGTCCGCCAGGTCGCGTCGGCCCTGGAGGAGGCCCACCGCGCCGGCGTCATCCATCGAGACTTGAAGCCCGGAAACATCCTTCTCGACGCGGAAGACGGCGCCTTCATCACGGACTTCGGCGTCGCGCGCTCGCTCGCGAGCGACGGGCTGACGAGGGCGGGGGCCGTGGTCGGCACGCCCGATTACCTCTCGCCCGAACAGATCGCGGGAGATCCCGTGGACGGCCGGACGGACCTGTACGCACTCGGGATCGTTTTCTACGAAATGCTCACGGGGCAGCTCCCTTTCCGCGCCGGTTCGCAGGCCGAGATGCTGGGTCAGCGCCTCGCGGGGCGGGCGCGCGACGTCTCCGAGACCGGGATACACGCCCCGGCGTGGGTCCGGGCCGTGGTGCGGAAGCTCCTGGAGCGCAGCCCGGCGCGCCGGTATCCGGACGCCGCCGCGCTTGTCGCGGATCTCGACCGCGCGGGGGCGGGTCGAAACATCCGGCCGCCGGTCCGCGCGGGCGTCGCGGGGACGCTCGCCATCCTCGTCGTTCTGGCGGCGATCGCGGCGTGGGTCCTCCTCCGGCAACGTCGAAACGTCTCCGCGCCGTCGCCGCCCGCGGTTGCCGCCGCGGCATCTTCGGCCGCCGCCGCGCGGGGGGCGATCGCCCTCCTCCCGCTTTCCGACGAGACCGCCGACCCCGCGCTCGCGTGGGCAAGCACCGGAATTCCGGAGATGCTGGCGGCGAACCTCTCCGAAACCGGAGAGCTCCGAATCCTGGACTCGCTCCGCATTCTCCGAAATCTGCGAGACCTGAGACTCACCCCCGGCAAGTACGACGAGGCGACGCTCGCTCAGCTCGCCGACCTTTGGAGCGTGGGGCAGATCGTCACCGGCGCCATCCGCCGCTCGGGAAGCCGGCTGCGCGTGGATCTCCGTCTGGCCCGGGTCGGTCCGTCCGGCCTCGCGAGCCGGTACGTCTCCGTGGAGGCCGACGGGCCGGAAGGACTGTTCGCCGCGGTCCGCACTCTGGCAGGACGGCTCCGCGGCGAGCTCGGGTTTACGTCCCGCGAGACCGCCGAGAAGAGCGCTCCCGAAACGGGCTCCGTCGACGCCGCGCGGGCCTACGAGGCCGGACGGCAACGTCTCCTGGCGGGAGACGACTTGGGTGCGGCCCCCAATTTCGAAAAGGCGGTCGCCGCGGATCCGGGCTTCGCCGCCGCGTTCGAGCGACTCGCCGAGACGTACCAGGGCCTCGGGCGCGAGGAGAAGGCGGTCGCCGCCGCGAACCGCGCCCTCCGCACGGTCGGATCGAGCGAGAACCGGATCGCGTATCGCGTTCGCGCGCGGGCGGCCCTGCTCGCGGGCAAGCCTCAGGACGCGGAGAAACAGTTTCAGGAGCTGCTCCGGCGGTACCCGTTCGACTCGGAGCCGCGGCTCGACCTCGCGGCAGCCCAGGCGGCCCAGGGCCACAACTCCGAAGCCGTGACGACTCTCCGGAAGGCGGTCGAGCTCGACCCCGCCGACCCGAGGGCGTGGTTCCAGCTCGGGAAGAACTCCATCCTCGCGGGAGATCCGGCCCGCGCCGCGAGCGACTACCTGGTTCGCGCGCTCGCACTGCACACCCGGCTTGGGAACGACAAGGGAAAGGCCGACGTCCTGAACGCGATGGGTGTCGCCCACCAGCAGCTGGGGGAGTATCCGCGGGCTCTCGAAGCCTACACGGCGGCCTCCGAGGCGCGCGGCCGCCTGGGAGATGACCGCGGTCTCGCCTCGACCCTGCGGAACCGCGCGATGGTGAACCTCGCGCTCGGCCGTTCCCGCGACGCCGAGGGGGACCTATCGCGCGCTCGCGGCCTCTTCCAGAAGATCGGGGACCGCGGCGGGCTGTCCGACGTCATGAACGATTTCGGTCTCCTTCACGAGGGCCGCGGTGCATACGCTCCGGCCCTCGCGGCGTACCAGGACGCCCTGAAGATCCGGCGTGGCCTGGGGGACGAGCGTCTCATCTCCCAGAGCTACGACAACGTGGGGTACATCTACTACCTGCAGGGCGAGTACGACAACGCGCTCGTGTACTGGAAACAGGCGCTCGATCTGCGGCGTCGCACCGGGGAGAAGAACGGGATCGTCCTCTCCGTTCAGAACATGGGATTTCTTCAGACCGCCCAGGGAAAGTGGGACGAAGCGCTGAAGTCCTTCGTCGAGGCGCTGGAAGACAGCCGCGAGATCGGGTTCAAGAACGCGGAGGCGATTTCCCTCGGAAACATCGCGGCGCTTTCCGCGTATCGCGGCCGGTTCGACGCTGCCCTGGAGTCGTTCGCGTCGGCGCTCGCGATCCTCCGCCCGCTGGATCTCAAGCCCGCGCTCGCCGAGTTCACTCTGAAAGAGGCGGAGGTGAGACTTCTGCTCGGCCAGCTCGATGAAGTCCGGATCCGGCTCGACGCGGCGCGGGGCTGGCTGAAGGAGACCGAGAACCGCGAGCAGTCCGCGGACCTGGCTGTTCTGGAGGGAGAGTGGCTCTCCGCCCGTGGCGAGACAGAGCCCGCCCGCCGCTCCTTCGCGAGGGGTGTTGCGCTCGCGAAAGAGAGCGGCAGCCGGGCGGCGATGCTCGACTCCCGGATCGCCGCCGCATCGGCCGCGGCCGACCGGGGTGAGGCGGCAGCGGCAACCGATCTCTCGCGCGCGCTTTCCGAGGCCGAGTCGCTGGGCCATGCCCTCCTGACGATCCGCGCGGCCGAAGGGCTGGCGCGCGCTGAAGCGGCGCGGGGGAGATGGGCCCGGTCCGAAGAGCTCGCGCGACGCGCGCTGCGGATTGCCGATGAAACCGGATGGGAGGCCGGACGTTACCGGCTTTCCCTTCTGCTGGCCCACTCTCTGGAGAAGCAGGGCGACCGCGCCGGGAGCGGCGACGCATACGTCCGCGCCTCGCAGGACGCCGCAAAGCTGCGGGAGAATGTTCCCGCCGCCATGCGTCCCACGTTCGACCTGCTCCCGACGATCCGCGAAGCCCTCTCGCGAAAGCCCGGCGACAGCAAGGCGCGGCTCGGTGGCTAGCTCGCCTCCCGATCGGCTCGAACGGATCGCCGAACAGGTCGCCCGGATCAAGTCGGAGAACGCCCGTCTCGTCGAGCGGGTCGCCGAGTCGGAGCGCCGTTTCCGCCGGATCTCCCTCGGCGTCTTCCGGCTCCAGGAGGAAGAGCGGTCGAGAATCTCCCGCGACCTGCACGATGGAATCGGCCAGCTCCTGACGGCTTTGAAGATCCAGCTCGAGCTTCTCGAGGGCGAAGCGAAGGCGCTTCCCGAGATTCTGTCCCGGGTCGAGAGTGCACGGGAGCTGTCGGAGACGGCGCTCGCGGAGGTCCGGCAGCTCTCCCACCTGCTGAGGCCGCAAATGCTGGACGAGCTCGGCCTCGAATCCACGCTCCGGTGGCTGGCGCGGACCTTCCAGAAGCGCACCGGAATCGTCGTGGAGGTCGCCTTCGAGGGTGCCGAGAGCCGCGGAAACCCGGACGTCGAGACCCTCGTTTACCGGATCGTCCAGGAGGCCCTGACGAACGTGGCCAAACACTCGGGCGCGGGCGCGGCGACAGTCTCGCTCCGGCGCCACCCGGAGTTGCTGACCGTCCGCGTCGAAGACCGTGGCGCCGGCTTTTCGCACGAGGCGCTCGCCGAGAAGGACGAAGAGCGAGGCTTCGGCGTCCGCGCGATGCGCGACCGAGTGGAATTCCTCCACGGCCGCTTCCGGCTGCGTTCCGTTCCGGGCGAAGGGACCGTCGTCGAAGCCGAGATTCCGCTGCCGGACGAGAGAGCAGGATGACGCGCATCCGCGTGCTCGTGGCCGACGATCACACGATCGTCCGCCAGGGTCTCGTGGGGATCCTGAAGGCGAGCGACGAGGTCGAAGTGGTGGGCGAAGCAGCCGACGGCGCCGAAGCCGTCGAAAAGGCGGCGAAGCTGAAGCCGGACGTCATCGTGCTCGACGTCAGCATGCCGCACCTCTCCGGACTGGAGGCGGCGCGCCGGATTCGGGAGTCGCTCCCGGCCACGCGCGTCCTCGTGCTGACGATGCACGACGACGAGGAGTACGTGTTGAAGATGGTCCGGGCCGGCGCATCCGGCTACCTGTTGAAGGACAGCGCGGCCTCGGAGCTCATCGCGGGAATCCGTGCGTTGAAGGCGGGCAAGGTCTACTTCGGGCCGCACGCGAGCCGAGCGCTCGCGGAGGCCTACCAGAGCGACCGGCCGCTGCCGGAAGACCCCTACGAGCGCCTCACCGACCGCGAGCGGGAGGTTTTTCAGCTCGTCGTGGAGGGAAAGACGAACGCGCAGATCGC